>JADGNV010000014.1 GCA_017883285.1 Candidatus Aminicenantota bacterium
AACCGAGGAAAAACTGAAATCATGTGCGGGATCGCGGGTTTCAATTGGCGCGACGAGGCCAAAGCCCAAATCATGGCCGCCGCCCTTCGCCACCGCGGCCCGGACCAGTCGGGCGTCCGCGCGGACGACGCCGTTTCCCTGGCCCACGCGCGCCTCGCGATCATCGACCTCTCCGAGAAGGGTCGCCAGCCCATGCCCAACGAGGACGGGAGCTTGTGGCTTGTCGTCAACGGCGAGATCTACAACTTCCGCGAGCTTCGGAAGGAGCTCGGTGGAAAGCACGCCTTCTCCTCGGCGGCCGACACCGAGGTGATCCTCCACGCTTACGAGGAATGGGGCCTCGACGCGCTCCGGCGATTCAACGGCATGTGGGCTTTCTGCCTCTACGATCGGAAGGCCCAAAAGCTCATCCTCTCCCGCGACCGGGTGGGTAAGAAGCCGCTTTACTATTTCCATGACGGGTTGCGCTTCATTTTTGGGAGCGAGCTGAAAGCCATCGTCCTGGCGCACGATGTCGAACGCCGGATGTCCAAAGACGCGCTCGACTTCTATTTTTCCCTGGGCTACATCCCCAGCCCCTGGTCGATCTACGAGGACATCTTTAAGGTCGAGCCGCGCCAGGTCCTCGTCTATGACCTGAAAACCCGCACCCTGGCCAAGGACACCTACTTCGAGATTCCCGCCTACAAGCCCGCGCGCCGCCGGGCGCGCCTCGTCGACGAGGGCCGCGCGCTCCTCCGCGATGCGGTCCGCCTCCGCCTCACGGCCGACGTCCCCGTGGGCGCGTTCCTCTCGGGCGGGCTCGACAGCTCGGCCGTCGTGGCGGCCATGGCCGAAGCGACCGACCCGGCGAACCTCAACACGTTCTCGATCGGCTTCGAGGGCGATTACGACGAGACGGCCTTCATGGAAATCGTCCAGGAGGCCTTCCCCACCCGGCACCATCACCGCTATTTCACCGAGGCGGATTTCGAGCGGACGTTCGACGCTTACGCCCGTTTCTACGACGAGCCGTTCGACGATGCGGCCTGCTTCCCGACGCTCGACCTCTCCGAACTCGCCCGGAGGGACGTAACCGTCAGCCTCAGCGGCGACGGGGGGGACGAGATCTTCGGCGGCTACAAGATGCACCGTCGGGCGGCCCGGCATGCGACCATCCGCAAGATTCCGGCGTTCCTCCGTCGCGGCCTCCATCGGCTGCTCTGCCGCGCGCGCCCGGAAACGGCGGCCGGCAAGCTCGCCGAAACCCTCCGGCTCAGCCTCCTTCCCGCTGAGGAATTCTACGTGGAGATGGGCGGCCGCCGCGTCCCCAAGCCGGCGGTCTATCGGGACTGGTCGGTCCGCAATATGAAGGCGGCGCTCGCCAAGGCGGACGGCGACCTGCGGCAGGCCGTCATCGCCTACGACCTCTATTTCCACACGCTGCCCGATTTCTTCCTCGTCAAGGTGGATCGGGCGTCGATGGCCCATGCCCTCGAGGTCCGTTGCCCGTTCCTCGATGTCCGCTTTCTCGAATTCGCCGCCCGTATTCCGGCTCGTTGGAAAGCCGGCCGCAAACGGAGCAAGATCCTGCTCCGCCGTATGATCAAGGGCTGGGTCCCGGACGCGATCGTTTCCCGCCCGAAAAAGGGATTCACCCCGCCGGTGTTGGAGTGGACGAGGGCCGAAAAATACCGAACGCTGGTCCGCGCGGAGGTCGAGGAGGCGCGACGCAGCCGGACGCTCGGCCCGATGTGGATCGATTTCTACGAGACCGAGGTCCTGCCCAAGGACGACGCCCTCAGCCGGTCGATGCGCCTCCGGATGCTCGCCTTCGGACAGTGGCGGAAGACCTGGCTCAAATCCTGATCGGCTGCATCTCGCCCTCGCGGCGAAAAGGAATTTCTTATCCCTCGCTCGCTCTCCCACTTCCTGGATTGATTTCATCGAGGTCTTGGATTATCGTCATGGTGGAAAGATTCGCAGGGAGGGTATCATGCCGGTCCGGATTTCGCTCCGTCTCGTCGCCGTCGTTCTTGCGCTCGCGGCCGCAGGTCTGGCCGCCTCCGTGATCCAGGTCGGGTTCGCGGACGCCGCCGAGCGGGCGGCCTGGGAGGAGTTTCTCCGCACGGCCCGGATTACGGACTCCGTCCAATTGGGCGGACCCGAGGCAACGACGTCTCCCTGGAAGCTGACCCTGTCCAAGGGAGACGTCACCCGCTTCGGGCTTTGGAAGGACATCGACATCGAGCAAGGCGGGCCGGACCGCTGGCGCTTTGAGGTCGCCGCCTACCGGTTGGACGTCCTCCTGGGACTGGGCATGGTCCCCCCCACCGTGGAACGGGCGTTCCAAGGACGGTGGGGATCGCTCCAGCTCTGGATGGGAGAAACCGAGAGCCTCAAGGCACGGATGGCGCGGGGGGTCGATATCCGCGAAGACAGGCGCGAGGACTGGAACCGCAAGTCCTATTTGGAACGGGCCTTCGACTCCCTGATCGCCAACGACGACCGCAACGTCGGCAACGTCCTGATCGGGACCGACGAGAGCATGATCCTGATCGACCATTCTCGCACGTTCCGGACGGAAGAGCCGTTCGCGAAGATGCTCGTCTACGGCGCCTCGGGCCTGAGGCGGGCCGCGGACGGAACTCCCTACCCTTTCCTGAAACTGCCCCGGGCCTTCGTCGAGAAGCTCCGGGCCCTGGAGGCCAAGTCCGTCAGGGAAGCGGTCAAAGGCCGCCTGACGGGACGCGAGATCCAGGTCCTCCTCGCCCGGCGCGACCTCGTTCTCAAGGAGATCGATTCGCTCATCCGCGAGCGGGGCGAAGCCGAAGTGCTCTACTGAGCCGGCGGAGGATCGGGTGGCGACGGAGCCTTCGTGACGTCGTCTTCGGAAACCATGGTCGACTCCCCGCGTTCAGTCCGTGTGGAAGACCTCTTCCATATCGACCCACCAGTCGCCCTCGGCCCGGGTCGGAAGCGGGTCCTGGATCGGCTTCATGATGGCCCACCACTCCTGCGTCTTGGGGTCGGCGGCCATCTTGGCCATGTCCGTTCCGAAATCCGTACCGTGGTATTCGAAATAGGCGAGCAGCAGCCCGTGGAGGTGATAGATCGAATAGTTGCGGATGTTGCACGCCCGGATCGTAGCCAGGACCTCGGGCCACACCCGGGCATGGTAAGCCTTGTACATCTCGTAGTGTTCGGGCTTGAGTCCGATAAGCTGTCCGTATCGTTTCATCGCGACCTCCTTCAATTCCTTTTCAGTTTGTTGTAGACCGTAATCGATGACTCCCACGCCGGCGGCGTCAATACCCCCCTTGCCCGAGAACCGTCAATACTGGAAGACTTTGCCTCCGGCCATGACCTCCTGGGTCGCCTCGTCAAAGGTGGCCCGCTGGCCCGTCCGGAAGGCGGCCGTGGTCATGGCGCAGGCGATGGCGTGCCGGTAGCCGGCGGTGACGTCGGCGTTCGGCGTCTTCCGGCTGCGGACGCACTCCATCCAGTTTCGGACGTGACTGTACGTCATCGGGTCGCCGCCGGTATTGACCGACGTGTCCGGCTTCTCCGTCGGAAGTTTGAATTCGGTCAGGAGGTTGGCTTTCATTCCCATCTCGGCGGCCGAGCCCTGGCTCAGTCCTCCTTCGGACGTCACGACGTTCTTGTCGAGGTCGAGCATGCCGCCGTTCGAGAAATAGCATTCTTTCACGCCCCCGGCGCTGTTGTGCATCCGGGAGGAATAGACAACCTGGAAGCCCGATTTCGGGTCGTGGAGCGGCCCGTAATCGAAAACGGCGGTCAAGGTGTCGGCGTTCTGCCGCCCGTCCTTCCAGCCGTAGATCCCGCCGTTGGCCACGATGCTCCGGGGATGGGGCAGGTCGGTGAACCAATGGACGGTATCGATCTGGTGGCACATCCATTGACCGGGGATGCCCGAAGAATAGGGCCAGAAAAGCCGGTATTCGAGGTATTTCCGCGGGTCCCAGGCCTCGACCGGCCGGTTCAGCAGATATCGCTTCCAGTCGGTGTCGGATTCCTTGAGGGCGGCGACGAGCGCCGGCCGTCGCCAGCGGCCGGGCTGGTTGACGTTCCAGCTCATCTCGACCATCGTGACGGGCCCGAATTTCCCGGATTTGATGTATTCGTTGGCCGCGAGGTAGTTCGCCCCGCTCCTCCGCTGGGAGCCGACCTGGACGATCCGGCCGGATTCCTTGACCGCTTTCAGGGCGGCCCGGGCGTCGGCCATCGTCTCGGCGAACGGCTTCTCGACGTAGGCGTCGCACTTCGCCTTGACCGCGTCCGCCAGGAGCAGGGCGTGCTGGAAATCGGCCGTGCTGATGATGACGGCGTCCACGCCCACCTTCTCATAGAGCTCCTCGTTGTTGCGCGCGGCCGCCACGCTCTTGCCGGTCTTCTCCTTGAGGAAGGCCACGCCTTCGTCCCGCCGCCGGCTCCAGAGGTCCGAGACGCCGACGATCTCGAAATTGAGCTCCTTTGCGAATTGGAGGAACGGCGGGAGGAGGGAACTCCGGCAGCGATCGGAGAACCCGACGATGCCGACCCGGACCCGGCCGTTGGCCCCAAGCACGCGCGATGTATTCCGAGCCGCCAGGGTCGTCCCCATGCCGCCCGCTGCCAAGCCGGCCGCTCCGGCCGCCGCCATTTTCACGAAATCCCTTCGGGTGATGGTCATTGGTGTCTCCTTCTGCGTCTCGATATCTTGTTCCGGCAGGGCGGACCCGGCGCTAGGTTGATCTCATGACTTGCCGTTCTTCCCGTTTTAGCCGAAAAAAACATATCCCAGCTCCCTTGAAAAAGCAAGCTGCTCAAAATTCAGGATTTTTTAAGGCCCCCGGCGTCCGGGCCCGTGATATGATTGCCAAAACGATGATATGCGTGAAAGAAATATCGGGAAGATGCCGGGGGGAGAAATCGTCTAAATATGTGGGAAGCGCGAACTTGAACGGGAAAAAAACCGGAGTTCTCTGTGTATCTTTGGGCCTGATCGGTCTTATAGCGGCCGGCTGCATCGCCTACAAGCCCAAGCCCATCACCGCCGCGGCGGTCATGGGCGATTTCGAGGCGCGGCGGCTGGACGCGCCGGACTTGAAGGATTTCCTCCAGGCCCGGCAGGGGGTGAAAGAATGGCCCCCATTAACCTGGGACCTCCACGCCCTGACTCTGGCCGCCTTCTATTACAATCCCGACCTCGACGTGGCCCGGGCGCAATGGGGCACCGCCCAGGCGGGCCGGATCACGGCCGGTGAAAGCCCCAATCCGACACTCGGCCTTCTGATAGGCTACAACAGCACCACCTCCGTCTCCGAGATCACGCCCTGGATCCCCGAGGCGTCGCTTGAGATCCCGATCGAAACGGCCGGCAAGCGCGGCTATCGGATCGACCGGGCCCGCCGCCTCTCCGAGGCGGCCCGCCTGAACATCTGGAGCGCCGCCTGGGACGTGCGCAGCCGGCTCCGCCAGACCTATCTCGTTCTCTACAGCGCCCGCGAGACGGACGCCCTCCTCGCCCGGCAGCTGGCGATCCAGGCCGAGAACGTCAAGCTCCTCGAAGCCCAGCTCGCTGTGGGCGAGGTCTCGGCAACCGCCGCCACGCAGGCCCGCATCGCCCTCGACACCGGGCGGCTGGCGGCGATCGACGCCGCGAACCAGGCCGCCGCGGCCCGGGTCCGGCTCGCCACCGCCGTCGGCGTGCCGGCCTCCGCCCTGGACAGCATCGCCGTGAGCTTCGACGGGCTGGCCCAGATCAAGGCGGAGCTCCCGGCCCTCGAAATCCGGCGCCGGGCGCTCGTCAACCGGGCCGATATCCTGGCCTCGCTCACCGAATACGAAGCCGCCCAGTCCGCCCTGCAGCTCGAAATCGCCAAACAATATCCGGACCTCGCCCTCGGACCGACTTTTCAGCTCGACCAGACCAACGCCAAATGGACGCTGGGCCTGTCCCTGGTCCTGCCCTTGCTCAACCGGAACAAAGGCCCCATCGCCGAAGCCGACGCCCGGCGGACCGAGGCCGCGGCGAAATTCCTGGCCCTCCAAGCCAAGGTGATCGGCGACCTCGAGAGCGCCCTGACGGCCACCCGGTCGGCCGCGGACAAGGCCAAAGCCGCCGACGACATGCTGGCCAACCTCCGGAAGCAGGAAGCCGCCGCCCAGGCGCGCTACGCCCTGGGCGACATCTCCAAGCTCGAGCTCCTGGGCCTCCAGCTCGAGCTCGCCTCGAGCGCCCTCGCCCGGCTGGAGGCCTTCGTCAAGGCCCAGCAGGCGGTCGGCGACCTCGAAAACGCCATGCAGAGCCCCCTCGACATCAAGGAATGGGTCCTCGAAACCCCGGGTCGGACCATCGGACAAGCGAAGGAGCGGAAGTGATGAGCAAAAGCCGGACCTGGATCGGTTTGATCGTTATCGCGGCGGTCGTCGGGGCCGCCTTCCTGATATTAAAACTTTTCAAGCCCGGGTCGAACGACGAAGGTGAAACCGTCGTTCCGAACGTGGCCGTCCATATCGGCAAGATCACGCGCGCGACGCTTCACGGCCTGGTCACGGCCTATGGGACCGTAGAGCCCGAACGCGCCACGGCCGGCCGCGTCCCGGCCGACGCCGAGGTGGCCTCGCCCGTGGCGGGCGTCGTGGCCCATATCGACTGCGTCGAAGGGCAGCGGGTCGCCAAGGGCGATGTGCTCTTCCGCCTCGACAGCCGCGTCGCGGATGTCGCCTCCGAGAAAGCGAAGAAAGCGTTGGCCTTCGCCGAAGCGAACTTCGACCGCCAGAAAAAGCTCCTGCCGGTCGAGGGAACGTCGAAAAAGTCCTATCTCGAAGCCGAGCAGGCGCTGGCCCAGGCCCGAAGCGAGTTCGCCGCCGCCGAGACCGATCTGGCCCTGATCAGGATCCAGGCCCCCCTCGCCGGGACCGTGGTCAAGATCAACTCCGAACCGGGAGAGGCCGTCGAGCTCAATACCGTGCTGGCCAAGATCATCGACCTCGGCCGCCTGGTGGCGACGGTCAGCGTCCCCAGCCGGGAGGCGGGGCTCGTAAAGGTCGGCCAGCCTGTCCGGTTCGAGACAGCCGAAGCCGAATTCGGCAAGGTGATTTACGTCGGGTCCCAGATCGACGATAAAAACGACTCCCTCCCGGTCCGCATCTCCCTGCCCGCCGGTCCCGCCTTCCACCCGGGACAGTTCCTGAGCGTCCAGATTGTCTACGAAGAAAGGCGCGAGTGCCTGGCCGTTCCGGAAGCCGCGGTCATTTTGGACCCCTCGGGCGGAGGCTCGATCATGCTGGTCGAGGGCGAGAAAGCCGTCCGCAAACCGGTGAAAATCGGTTTGCGCGAAGCCGGCCTCGTCGAGGTCTCCGGAGACGGCGTCAAAGAAGGATCGTCCATTGTCCTGGAAGAAGCGTACAGCCTTCCCGCGGAAACAAAAATCCGGATCCTCGGGAAGTGACATGATCAGCCGATTGGCCACGCGCTCTTCGCTTTCGATCGTCTTCATCTGCGCCGCCCTGTGCCTGGCGGGCGCCTACTCGGCCTTCACCATCTCGTCCTCGGTCTTCCCCCAGACGAATTTCCCCCGGGTCGTCATTCTCGTGGACAACGGCGTCATGCCCGCCGACGAGATGATGGCGACCATCACCCGGCCCATCGAAGAGGCGATGAAGGACATCCGCGGCGTGGTCACCGTCCGTTCGGCCACGGGCCGCGGCGCGGCGGAAATCAGCGTCTTTTTCACCTGGAACGTCCCGATGATCGAGTCCGAGCTCTATGTGCTCAGCCGGCTTTCCCAGATCCGGAGCGCGTTGCCCGCGACGGCCGAGACCTCGGTCTTCCGACTGACGTTTTCGGCCTTCCCCATCCTCGGCGTCAGCCTGACCAGCAATACGCGCGGGATCACCGAACTCTGGGAGACGGCGCGGTACAATCTCAAACTGCGGTTCCTGCGGATTCCCGGGGTCGCCCGGGTGGACCTCGTCGGAGGCCGGACGCCCGAATACCATATCGTGGTCGATCCCCTCCGGCTGAGCGCCGCGCGTCTCACCCTCTCTCAGATCTCCGACGCCCTGACGGCCAACAATTTCGTCGCCCCGGCCGGCATGCACGAAGAGAATCATACGCTGTATCTGACCGTGGTCGACGGACGCCTGCATACGATCCCGGACATCGAAAATTTCGTGGTCAAATCCGTCGACGGTCATCCGGTCCGGGTCCGGGACATCGCCCGGGTCGAGCGCGGGCCGGAACCCGTCTTCAATGTCGTGACCGCCGACGGAGAGAACGCCGTCCTGCTCAACGTCCGCAGCCAGCCGGACGGCAGCACGCTGGACATCGCCAAGTCCCTCAAGGCCCAGCTCCGCGAACTGAAACGGGAGTTGCCGGCCGATATGAAACTCGCTTTTTTTTATGACCAGTCCGAAATCGTCCACGCTTCGGTCGCGAGCGTTTGGGAGGCGATCTTGTTCGGCCTGATCCTGTCCGTGTTCATCCTCTATTTCTTCTTGAAAAATTGGGGCACGACGCTGGTCGCCACCCTGGTCATCCCCGTCACGGTGCTCATCACCCTCCTTTCGATGAAGCTCACCGGACTGACGTTCAACCTCATGACCTTGGGAGGCATCGCCGCGGCCATCGGGCTCGTCATCGACGACGCGATCGTCGTCGTGGAGGCGATCCATACCAAGCTGTTGACCGGCCTGGGGCGGCTCGAAGCCGTCCAAAAAGCCATCGACGAGATTTTCCGGCCGCTGGTCGGATCAACCCTGACGCCCGTCGTCGTCTTCATCCCCTTGGCGTTTCTCGAAGGGATCACCGGCGTCTTCTTCCGCGCCCTGGCGCTGACCATGGTCGTTTCCCTGCTGACCTCTCTCGTCCTGGCCGCCACCTTGACCCCGTCCCTGGCCGCCTGGCTGCTGCGGTACGGCGAGGAGAAAAAAGCTGCCGCTGCTGCGGAGCAGGGCGGCGGCCTGCTGCAGCGGATCAACCGGCTAT
>JADGNV010000015.1 GCA_017883285.1 Candidatus Aminicenantota bacterium
CAGACGACCCTTGGTGTGAGCCGGGACGACGCGGCCCGCTTCCTCGGGCCCTACGTCGAGAAGGAGATCTACGCCAAGGACCCGTTCGAGGTCCTGGACCGGGGCGGCGTGGGCCAGCTGATGAAGATGGCCGTCGAGAAGGGGCGCGCGGCGCGGCCCGGGATCAAGCTCGGCATCTGCGGCGAGCACGGCGGCGATCCGTCGAGCATCGAGTTCTGCCACCTCATCGGCCTGAACTACGTCAGCTGCTCGCCGTTCCGCGTGCCCATCGCCCGGTTGGCGGCGGCGCGCGCGGCCTTGATGAACGCGCCGGCGAAGAAGAAGACCGCCCGGGCGAAGAAGCCCGCCCGCCGGCGTTGAGCGCGGCGCGCTCTTATCGCAGGACCAGGTTCTCGATGAAGAACTCCATCATCCGCTGTTGGTTGACGCCGGAGTGGCCCATGTCGGGCCCGACCTGGACCTCGAAGCTCTTGCCCGCTTTCTGTAGGGCCGTGATGAGCTGCATGGCGTTGGTCGGGTGGACGTTGTTGTCCGCCGTGCCGAAGTAGATCATCAGCCGGCCCTTCAGGTTGTCGACGTACTTCATGGCCGTCCCGGCCTCGTAGCCTTCCTTGTTTTCCTGGGGGATCCACATGTAGCGCTCGGTGTAGATGCTGTCGTACTGGTTCCAGGCCGTCACGGCCGACTGGGCGCAGGCGGCGGCGAAGACGTCGGGGAAGCGGAGGAGGCACATGGCCGATGAAAAACCGCCGTAGGACGTGCCGAAGATGCCGACCCGCTCCTTATTGAGGTAGGGCCGGTCCCAGAGGGCCTTGACACCCGCCGCTTGGTCGTCCATCTCGACGATCCCGAGCTTCAGGTAGATGGCGTCCAGGGCCTTCTTGCCCTTCTGGGCCGCGCTCCGCGAGTCGAGGCTGGCCACGAGGAATCCGTACTCGGTGAGCGGGCTGGGCATCGCGAACGCCTCGCGGGCGCCGTTCGTGGCCGGGCCGGCGTACACGCTCACGAGAAGCGGGTACTTCTTGGAGGGATCGAAGTTCGACGGGAAATTCAGCATCCCGTAGAGGTCGGCGCTGCCGTCCGCGGATTTATACTTGAAGAGTTCGACCTTTTTCAGCCCGAGCTGGTCGAACTTGGTCGTATCGCTCTTGGCCAGCTCGGACACGACCTTGCCCTTGGCGTCGAGCAGCCGGGTGAAGGGCGGGACGTCGTGGGTCTGGGCGATGTCGATGAAATATTTGCCGTCGGGCGAGAGGTTGACCTGGTGGTTGTAGGCCGGGTCGGTCAGGCGGACGTCGTCCTTGCCGGTCAGCTTGATCCGGT
Organism: Candidatus Aminicenantota bacterium; assembly: GCA_017883285.1. GTDB lineage: Bacteria > Acidobacteriota > Aminicenantia > Aminicenantales > UBA4085 > FEN-413. The sequence goes on from JADGNV010000015.1 coordinate 1,324, forward strand.
GGAGCTGGGTCATCATGTAGTTCGCCCCGTCCCGGGCCATGTAGTAAAGGACGCCGGCGTCCTCGTCGACCTTCACGATGTTGGCCACCTCGAAGGGGTGGCTGGTAAGGGTCGTCAGGAGTTTGCCGCTCAGGTTATAGAGGTAGAAGTTCCGGAACCCCGTCCTCTCGGAGGTCCAGATGAAGCGCTTGTTGTCCTTGAGCCAGGTCAGCGGAGGGGAGTTCTCGACCCAGCCCGTGGGCCATTCCTCGCGGAGGACGACCCGGCACCTGCCCGTGGCGGGGTCGGCCGCGCAGAACTCGAGGACGTTCTGGCGGCGGTTGGTCCGGTTGAAGAGGAACTCCTTGCCGTCCGCCGTCCAGGACACGTGGTAGACGTAGTGGCCGATGACGCCGTTATCGAACGGCTTGCCGTCGCGGACGTCGAGCGGAGTGATCTTCTTCGAGGCGACGTCGTAGACGAAGATCTCGGCGATGGGGTTGGGCTCGCCCGCCTTCGGATAGGCCTCGATGTCGGCCTTGGTGTACTGCTTGGTCTGGTCCATCTGGAGGATGTAGTCGGGGACCTTGCTCTCGTCGAAGCGGTAGTAGGCGATCTTCGTGCTGTCGGGGGACCACCACATGGCCGAGGTCTGGTACAATTCCTCGCCGTAGACCCAGCTGGCCGTGGCGTACTTGATGCGCCCCTTCTCGTTGCCTTCGGTCGTGACGGCGAACTCGTTCTTGCCGTCGGGGTCGCTCAGCCAGAGGTTGCGGTCGCGGTAGAAGGCCTTGACCTTCTTGTCGGGGGAAAGGGCCTCGGTGAACTGCCGGCCGCGCGCCGGGCCGCCCTGCCCGCCCCGCCCGCCGCGCATCCCGCCCGGCTCCGCGGGCGCGGTCGCGCCGACAACCTCGGTCGTCTTCCTGGTGGCGATGTCGAACCGCCAGGTTTTACCGTCCCGGGCGTATTCGAAGGCCTTGCCGCCGTCCTTCCATGTCGCCTGCAGGGTGCCCATCTTGACCGCGCCCTGCATTTCCTTGCTCATCTTCTGGAATTGCTCGTAGCCGGGATACGTCTTGAGCCGGTCCTGCCCGGAGGCGACGCCGAGGAAGGCGCCGGCGAGGAACAGGACGGCGATGGTCAGGGCCCGCGCCTGGCGGGCCGTCATGATTTTTTTCATGGTTCGAACCTCCTCGTTCGACAAGAAATGGGAATGAATGCTGCGGGGGAAAGCGTTTCTCCGTCGCGCGGGACGGGGGGAGAGGGGAAGGGCGGGTGACGAGAAACGCACGGCGAGAATTATATGGACATTATCCTGGATAAGCAAGCCAGGGGGCTCGGAGCGTCCGAGCCTCCCGTAAAATTGACTATTCGGCCGGATTCTTTTATCATCTATTCCTTTTTCGAGATCCCGACAGCTCATGCCCAAGCGATATAGAGATTATCCCCCCGCCCCTTCGCATTCCCATGGATGATTTCCGCGACCCTCCCGGCCCGCCCGATTCTATCGCCCCTTCCGACGAACCGGCCCGGCCCATCGTCCTGACGAA
>JADGNV010000016.1 GCA_017883285.1 Candidatus Aminicenantota bacterium
CAAGCGGATCGTCGGCCGGGCCGGCGGCGTCCGTGGCCGCGGGGCTCGTGCCTTTCGCCATCGGCTCCGAGACGCGCGGTTCGATCATCTCGCCCGCGAGCCGCTGTGGCGTCACGGGCTTGCGGCCGTCCTTCGGCCGGGTCAGCCGTTATGGCGCGATGACACTGAGCTGGACGATGGACAAGCTCGGTCCGCTGTGCCGGACCGCGGAGGACTGCGCGGTCGTTCTCCACACCATCCAGGGGCCGGACGGACGTGATAATACTGTCCTCGATCTTCCCTTCGCCTGGGACGCGGGTCGCGATGTCCGTCGGCTTCGCGTCGGCTATCTCAAGTCCGACATCGAGCGGGACATCCCGGACGACCCGAAGAACCCGGAGCGCGTCCGGAGAATGAGAGAAGGCCAGGCGTTCAACAAGGCCTCGCTCGAGATCGTGCGCGGCCTCGGCGTCACGCCGGTCCCGGTCGAGCTGCCGAAGATGGGCTCCGGGCCGATGGACTTCCTGCTGACGGCCGAAGGCGCGGCCGCTTTCGATGACCTCGTGCGCAGCGATAAGCTCGACCTGATGTCGGCCGAGCCGGAGAGAAGCGCCTGGGTCGGCTCATTCCGCCTCCACGAATTCGTTCCGGCCGTTCAATACATCCAGGCCAATAGGGCTCGCTACAGGCTCATGGAGGCCTACCGCGAATTTTTCAAAGATCTGGACGTCCTAATCGGGAGCGCGTTGGGGCCGACGAACCTGACCGGCCATCCGGAGATCACCTTCCCGCAGGGGTTCGACTCCAAGGGACAGCCGGCTGCGCTCCGGCTGACGGGGAAGCTCTTCGGCGAGGCCGATATCCTGCTCCTGGCCCACGCTTTCCAGCAGAGGACGGACTTCCACCTTAAGCGGCCGAAACCCTAGGCCTCCCTTCCATCACGGGGTCCTTGGGGCGACAGCCATTGCTGCCTTTCGTTCGTCTGCCCGGGAAAAGGGGATACGAACCAACAAAAACTGGTGATTTGACAAATAAAATGACTAGAATATAATATCAGTCATAAGTCATCATGAGACACATTGCAAAGCGCTCTGACATACGGGACCTGATCCTCGATGCCGTCGACGCCCTCCTGGCCAAATACGGCTACGGCAAGATGACCATGGATGACGTCGCCAGGCAGGTCGGCATCGGCAAAGGCACGATCTACCTCCATTTCCCGTCCAAAGAAGAGCTGGTGCTGGCCCATATCGATCGCATCGCCGAGACGGTCGTCCGCAAGCTCCAAGAGACGGCCGGGTCGTCAGATTCTATGGACAGGCGGCTCCGCCGCATGCTCGTCCTCCGAGTCCTCCAGCGATTCGACAGCGTCGCCCACTACTCCCAGAGCCTCGGCGATCTCCTGTCGTCGGTCCGGGCGCCGCTCCTGCTGCGCCGCCAGGCCTATTTCGAGAAGGAGGCGGAAGTTTTCGAGGGCCTCCTTCGGGAAGGGGCAAGGCTCGGGTCGCTGGACTGCCCCGACCCCCGGACGACCTCGCTCATCCTTATCCAAAGCACGAATTCCCTCCTCCCGTTCAACCTTTCGGCCCGGGAACTCGGCCGCCGGGAAGAGCTGGAGGACCAGGTCGGCCGCATCGCCGATCTCTTGATCAAAGGGCTCCTGCCGTCCTTGTCGCGCCCGGCCAGCTGGACGCGGTGAACGGAAAAGGCTTTTACCGAGTTTGAGGAGGTCAACCATGCTTCGAACGACCGGTCGATGGACCATCATTCTTCTCTTTTTGACCTTGGCCCTCATGGGGCCGGGAGTTTTTGCCCAACAGCAACCCGCTGCCGCCTTCAAGGACACGACCGCACTACCCGAGGGCCCTGTGGGGGCCCGCATCCAGTCCGCCCTGGAAGTTCTCAACTCCGGGAGCGTGGACCGGATCAAACGTTTCCTGAACGAGGACTGCGAGAAGAAATTCCGGGATATGGTCCCGATCGACGACCACATTTCCGTGCTCCTCGGATTCCTGAGGGATACCGGCGGCGTCGATTTCTATTCCATACGCACATATGCTCCCCCCCGCCCGGACGAGACCGTGGCCATCATCAAGGACCGGATCCTGGGGAATTGGTGGGGCATCACGTTCCGTTTCGGCGAAACCCCGGCGATGCTCGTCGCCGCCCTCGGGATGGATCCCGCCCGTACCCCCGTCGGCATCTCCGAGCGCCCGTTAAGCGAAAAGGAAGCGATCGACGAGATCCGGACCCTGATGGCCGGCCTTCACAAGAAGGACTGGTTCTCGGGGACCGTGCTGATCGCCAAGGGCGCCGACGTTCTCCTGACGGATTTTGCGGGGGAGGCCAGCAAGGCCTTTCATGTCCCCAATAATATTGACACCAAGTTCAACCTGGGCTCGATGAACAAGATGTTCACGGCCACGGCCGTGGCCCGCCTCGTCGAAGCCGGGAAGCTCTCCTTCGATGATCCGATCAGCAAGTATATCGACGAGACCTGGCTGCCCAAGGCCGTCACCAATACCATCACCATCCGCCACCTCATCACCCATACCTCCGGCCTGGGTAGCTATTTCAACGAAACCTACGACAAGAGCTCGCGGGCCCTCTTCCGCAGGCTCGACGATTACAAACCTCTCATCAAGGACGATAAACCCGCCTTCACGCCGGGGACCCGCTTCCAGTACAGCAACACCGGCCTCTTCCTCCTTGGGGTCGTCATCGAGAAGGTCACGGGCGAGGACTATTTTGACCACATCCGCAAGGCGATCTATACGCCCGCTGGGATGACGAACTCCGACAGCTACGAGATGGACTACCCCGTCGAGAACCTGGCCATCGGCTACATTCCCGACTGGCAGAGCCCTTACAAGTGGCAGAACAACCTCTATAAGCATGTCATCAAGGGCGGCCCGGCCGGGGGCGGCTTCTCGACGGTCAAGGACCTCCACAGGTTCGCCTTGGCCCTCCTCTCCGGGAAGCTCGTTTCGCCAAAGATGAGAGAGCTGATGTGGACGGATTTCAAAGGCGCAGATTACGGCTATGGGTTCGGGATCTCTCATGGGCCGGGCGGGAAGATTGTCGGCCACAGCGGCGGCTTTTCAGGCATCAATTCGCAACTCGATATCTACGTCGATTCGGGTACCATCGTCGCCGTGATGTCGAACATCGACAACGGGGCCAGCCCGCTGGCGGTCAAGATCGGGCAGATCCTGGCCCGCGTGAAGGCCCGATGAGGAGCCCGTCCGTTTTTTGAGTTTTAGGATCATCTTCGCGAGTTTGAGGAGGTTCAAAATGTCCAAAGCTCTCCGTTTGATACTGATCGTTATCGCAATCGTTGTCCTTTTGTTCAGCGCGCTATTGGCCCGGGAAACCCAGGCGCCGACGCTCGACGCGGCCAAGAAGCAGGCCATCGTGGACGAGATCGCGACGCTCTTCAACAAGAACTACATCTTCGCCGAAACAGCCAAGAAGGTCGAGGAGGTGCTCCGCGCCAAGCTCACGGCCGGCGATTTCGACAAGCTCGCCGCCGCCCCGGATTTCGCCCGGGCCGTTGCCGCGGTCATCCTCGATGTCAGCAAGGACCGCCACACGGGTTTCGCCTATAATCCCGAGACCGCCGAGAATCTCAGGCGCCTCGACAGCCGCAGCGAAGACGAAGTGAAGCAGGCGCGCGAGCGCGAGCGCCTCCTCCACGAGCGAGAGAACTTCGGCTTCCGCAAGGTTGAACGTCTGGCCGGCAACATCGGCTATCTCGATTTCCGCGTCTTCGATTCTCCCGATCTCGGCGGCCCCACGGCCATCGCGGCCCTGAACTTCCTGGCCCACTGCGACGCTGTCATCGTCGATCTGCGCCAGAACGGCGGCGGGGACACGTCCGGGATCCAGCTCATCTGCTCCTACTTCTTCGACCAGCCCGTCCACCTCAACGATATCTACATCCGGTCCACGGACCAGACGGAGAATTATTGGACCCTGCCTTATGTCCC
>JADGNV010000120.1 GCA_017883285.1 Candidatus Aminicenantota bacterium
AGAAAGGTTGCTACAATCCAAAGACGGCAAATGCCCTCATTGTAAATCTGAAAAGACGGAGTATGTTAGTCCCTTTACTAACGTTCGGCCAAGTTCCAGTAATAGACTTCCTAAATCTTCAAAACTATTCGATAAATGGCAATGCAAAGATGATCTTTGTAAAAAGCCCTTTTTATATAAAAAGGGATAAGTGATCCTAGGGACAGAAGCGGTGGCGGTCGTTTTTTTTGAGTCTAAGACATGGGGAAAGAAATACCCAAAGATCCAGCTCTTGACTGTGGCGGACCTTCTAGCCGGGGACAAGATCGAAATGCCGCCAATCAAGTAAATGCTGGCTTAATTGCGCTGCGAATTGCGCAACAGCAATTAACCTTATCATTTGGGAGAAAAGGTGTGATGTTGGCCGAAGACGGGAAAATCGCGCCCAAAGGTAAAGGGAATGGGACTAATTATGAACGCCGCCGGTAAAATGCGTGCGCGCTCGTATTTTATGAGCGGAGATATGGACTCGCACGTAAATTTATGCGCCATGCGCAAATATATACGTTTGCATGCGCCTGGCGCATATCTGGTGCATAAAACCGATGCACGTGTGCCCCGCTAAAAGATCTGATCGAAAGTCCCAATTTCTTCCCGTTCCGGATTAAGCCGATACACGTCGAAAACCTTGTGGGTATGTCATCCAGACTCGATATTCTTCGTCACGGCCTGGACGATAACCTGGTCATGCTGAAAGAGCGGCCAGCGAAGGGAGGCGCTGAATGACAAAGAACTTCAAACCCATTATTTGCGACACGTTCGCGACAGGCTTTGCGACAAAATCCCTAGCGCTGAGAATTGAGCTACGTCCGAGGAGCCATCTTTACTTCATATCCCGCACCCGCACCTCGATCCCTTTTTCGCCCTTTAAAAGCTCGACCAGCTTGGCGATGTCCGAATTCCCGAAATGATAAGGATAGAACATCTTGGGCTGGAGGACTTTGGCCGCCGCGGCCGCCATCTCGACCGACATAGTGTAGGGGAGATTCACCGGAAGGAACGCCACGTCGACGCCTTTCAAGGCGGCGAGCTCGGGGATATTCTCCGTATCGCCCGCGACATAAACCCGCTTATCGGCGAACGTCAGCACGTATCCGTTGCCCCGCCCCTTGGGGTGGAACGAAACGCCCGGGCTGTTATTGTAGGCGGGCACGGCCTCGATCTTGATTCCCTGGAAGGTCTTTGTATCGCCGTTTTTCATGACGACGGCCGTCGGGAGGGTGGCTTTGCACGCTTCCGTGGCGATGATCTCGGTCGTCGGTTTCCTGATCGCTTCGATCGCCTTGGGATCCAGATGGTCGCCGTGCTCATGGGTAATCAGAATCAGGTCGGCTTTGGGCAGGGTGGCATAGTCCGCATACTGGCTCACCGGATCGATATGGATGATCTTCCCCTCGAACGCGAACATCAGCGTCCCGTGGCGGATGCAGGAGATCTTCAAGTCGCCCTTGGACGTCTTGAGGACGTCCTCTTGCGTTGCCCAGCCGAACGAAATCAGGGACAGAGCAGAGATTGTAAAGAGGCCGAGTTTTAAAATCGTTTTCATCATTAATGCTCCTTTGCAAGAGGGGATCCCTCGCAAGGCTCGGGACGACCCAAAGGGTCGGATTGCTTCGTCGCCTCGCAAGAACGAGGCTCCTCGCAATAAAGCCTATTTCATCTTCCGCACCCGCACCTCGATGCCCTTCTCGTTTTTGAGAAGTGTCTCCAGCTTGTGGGCATCCGTGTCGCCATAGTGGTACGGGTAGAGGATCTTAGGGCGGAACTTGAGGGCGGCGTCGGCGGCCATCTCGGGCGACATCGTATAGGGGAGGTTCATCGGCAGGAAGGCCACATCGATGTCCTTGAGTTTGGCCATCTCGGGAATGTTCTCGGTATCCCCGGCGACATAGACTTTCTTGTCGCCGAACGTTAGAACATATCCGTTTCCCTCGCCCTTGGGGTGGAAGGGATGGCCGGGGGCTTGCATGTGGAGGATGTTGTAGGCCGGCACGGCCTCGATCGCGATGCCCATCGTTTTCCGGCTTTGGCCGTTCTTCAGGATGACTGCCCCCGCGACCTGGCCCTCGCACGGCGCGCTGGCGACGACTTCCATCCCCGGCTTTTTCAGCGCCTCGACGGCCGCGTTGTCCAGATGGTCGTAGTGGTCGTGGGTGATCACGATCAAATCGGCCTTGGGCAGCGCCTTGTAGTCGGCCTCGGCCGTGACGGGATCGACATGGATGATCTTGCCCCCATAGGCAAACATCAGGGAGGCGTGGCCGATGAAGGTGATCTCCAGGTCTCCGCCCGACGTCGTAAGGACGTCCTTCTCGAAATGTCCGGTTTTGGCTGTCATGAACAGACCTCCTTTTCTTCCGCGCCCGCCGACCCGCGGGACCGGCTGGCCGCTCTTATACGCTCAGGATGTCGTGTGTGTGGAGCAGGCGCTCCCGCACCTTCAGCCCGTAGGGGCAAGCCCGTTCGCAGGCCCCCGCGCAATTCGAGCATCCAAGGGGCTTGCGCTCGGGCTCGAGCTCCGCATAGGCGGCGACGGCGTTCATCTCCTGGCCGTAGTGTTCGTAGTACATGCCGAAACGCAAGACGTCGTTGACCGCGACGTTATTCGGGCAGGCCGACAGGCATTCGCGGCAACTGACCCGGCAATAGAGGCTGTTGACCTCGTCCCGGTAGGCGGCCAGGGTCTGCAGCCCCGCCCGATCGAGCGGCTGGGCCGACGCGGCCACGTATTCCTCGACGTGCGAATAGCTGCTCATGGTGGGGATGCAGGTGTCGAAGTCGGGATTGCCGAGGACCCAGCGGATGGCGGCCTGGGAGTAGCTTGTCTTCTGGTTCACCAGGGACTTGAGGCTGCCCTGCATGCCGCCGGCGAAGATCTTCATGGCCACGGTCCCGATCCCTTTCTGCCGGACGGCCTTGACCAGAGGCTCGATCTCCTTGCCTTCCATGTGGTTGTACATGACCAGGACGACCTGCGGGAAGTCGGAGTCCAGGGCCTGTTTGAGCGTCTGCTTGGCGTTGTGCGTGGAGAAGCCCGTGAAGCGGATCTTGCCGTCCTTCTTGAGCTGGTCGTAGGCCGACATCAATTCCTGGTTGTTCGTCGCCTGGGTCAGGTCGTCGACGTTGTGGATCATGGCCACATCGATGTGGTCGGTCTGGAGCCGCTTGAGGCTGGCTTCGACCCGTTGGATGAAGGCCGCCTTTTCGATCTTCTGCCGGAAATTCTGGCCGTGCTTCGTGGTGATGAGGACCTTGTCCCGGACCTCCTTGAGGCCCTGGCCGACGTAGGTCTCGCCCTTCATCCGGAGGTAGCTCTCGGCCGTATCGAAATAGGTGACCCCGAGGTCGTAGGCGTAGCGGAGCACGTTGGGCTCGAAGAGGGAGATGGCCCCGAAACTTACATCGGGCACCTTGAGCCCGGTCTTGCCCAGCGTGTTGTATTTCTTGATCTTGGGCTTGTCCTCGTCCGTCCGGGGCGCCGGCCGGGCTTCGCCCGCCTTGAGGCTTCCAGCCAATCCGAGGCCGACCAACCCCGACGCCGCCGACGTGATGAAATTCCTGCGCTTCATGCGTGACATAGGTCCTCCTGGTTATTTCCTGGTGATTTCGATCGGGGCCAGCACCTTGAACTTGGCCGCGAATCCGCCGGCGTCGCCGCCGAAGAACTGGATCGCGAACGTGTCGCCGCCCCGCGCCTGCGGGGCGAGGATCCGGGCGCCCTTGGCCAGCTCGGGCTGGGGCGGCAGCTCATTGGCCGTCGCGTAGAAGACGAGCTCGATTTCCGTATCCTCGACGATGAGGGAGAGCTTGTCGCCCGTCTTGAACCCGGCTTTGTCGATGTCCTTTTTCATCCAGTTCGTGGCGGCCGTGAAGCCGTTGGGCGAGACGTTCGCGTCGAGCACGTTGCCTTTCAGGCGGCCGGGCTTGGCCTCCGTCGCGCCGACGTTGACTTCGGCCTTTGCGAAGAAGTCCTTGTCGAGGAGTTGGTTGACCTTGACCTCGGAGATTTCGACCAGGGTCCCGCGCGTCCCGACCTGGGAGCTGAACCAGGACAGGGGAACGGTGACGCCCTCCACGTCCTCGAACGGGGCGAAATCGTAGTTGACTTCGTATTTTTCGCCCTCGGGCGTCTGGCCCTGGAACACGAGCCGCTTGAGGCGGAAATCGTCCTGGAGGAGGAAGAAATTCACCTGGAGGGGCTCGGCCTTCGTCGAGAGATGATGCAATTTTTCCGGACCGTAGGCCTTGAGCCCCTGGTAGTCCAACTGGCCCTGGAACCGGATCAGACTAAACAGCCCCCCGTAAAGCTTCGCCAGGACCTCGTTCGTGGCTTTCCGGATGCCCGTGAGCTCGATCGTCTCGTTGAAGTAATTCCGTTGGACCTTGCCCCCCCGGACGAGGACGGTTTCCGTAATGACCGGTTCCTTGCCCGTGGTGAGCTTCAGCTCCCCGGCCGACGTGGCATAATACCGGGTCGAGCCGCTCTTGAAGGAGAAGTTCTGAATCTGGGCCAGCTTCTCCTTTCCTCCTGAAGCCTGAATGTTCTTCTCGATGATGTCCTTGAGGGACGGATTGGCCTGGGCCGAGGCGAAAGCCGCCAGGCCCGCCAGGCTTAAAATGCCGGCGGCCAGCCGCCGGGATGCGCGCATCGTCATTCCGACCTCCCTTTTTGGCATTCCTGCATACGAGAGGATTATATCCGAAATGGGGCTGTCTGCCAAAATTCCGCCTGCGCATGGAAAGTCCGCGAGGAATTTGCTTATAATAAGACCGGTATGAACAGGATCGATATCTGAGGAGCGTGGGGTACAAGGTCGAAGAATGAAAAAATCGATGTTTCTGAAAATGTTTGGTGGCTTCGGGCTCCTCATTCTGGGTATGAGCGGCCTGATCGCCCTGCTCTCGTTCGCCACCATCCGCAGCCACGTTCAGGACAATCTCGCCCAGGAGCTCGAATACCTGGGCCGGGCCCTCTCTCGCGATGTCCAGGGCTTCCTCGAACAAGGCCAAACGGCGGACATGGACGCTTTTCTCAAGAAAGAAGCCAAGGACATCCACGCCCGGGTGACGGTGATCGCCCCCGACGGAACGGTTCTCGCGGATTCGGAAAAAGATCCGGCCGGGATGGAGAACCACAGGTACCGACCCGAGGTGACGGAAGCTCTGGAAGGCCGGGTCGGCAAATCCCTCCGATACAGCGTGACCGTCGAGGAAAAAATGCTCTATGTCGGACTTCCCCTAGAGTCCGACGGCCGCGTCCTGGGCGTCCTCCGGCTCAGCCTGTTCATGAAGACGATCGACGTCCTCCTGGGCAGCCTCCGGACGACGATCGGACGGTCCATCCTCCTTATGGCCGTCGCGGCGCTCCTCCTGGCCCTCCTCCTCTCCCTGAATTTCACCCGCCCCATCCGCAAGCTGACCGCCGCCGCCCGGGAGGTCGAAGCCGGGCGGTTCGGAACCCGCGTGGCGCTCCATTCCAAGGACGATTTCCGGGAGCTGGGTTTCGCCTTCAACCTGATGACCCAGAGAATCGAGACGCTGTTCGCCGACCTTTCTCGGCAGAAGGAGGGCCTGGCCAACGTCATGGCCTCGATCGACGAGGGCCTCCTGGTCATAGATGCCGAGGGGCGCATTGTTTTGGCCAACGAGCGTTTCCGGAAACTGATCGGCGAGGACGCCCCGGAGGGAAAATATTACTGGGAAGCGGTCCGGAAGCCGAAGATCCAGGAATTCATCGCTCGGCTCCAGGCCGAACGTGGCCGCCTGAGCGGAGAGGTTCGAGCCGACGAAAAGACCCTCCTCTGTACAGGAGGGACGCTTGACGACCGGGGCGGCATCGTCCTGACCGTGCATGACATCACCGACCTCAAGAACATCGAAATCGTCAAGAAGGACTTCATCGTCAACGCCTCCCACGAGCTTCGGACCCCGTTGGCCGCGATCCTTGGCGCCGTCGAGACGCTGGAGGAGGGCCCCGGCAAGATCAACGCGACATCCATGGAGATCCTGAAACGTCATGCCGAAAGGCTCAAGGCCATCGTCGAGGACCTTTTCAAGCCGGCCGGTTAGTCCGTGACGATGGGCGGCGCGGACAACCGGGGAGGGGCATCTTCTCGAGCGGGCCGGGGCCGTCGAAAATTTCGCACTCCGAGGGGACACAGCACGTTTCGCAGACGCGCTTGAAGCCGCGGTAGCTCCGAAGCGCCACGTCCGGCGCGAGAAAGCCGGCCTTCACCGGTTCCCGCCGGAGAAGGTCGGTGCTGAGGTATTTCTTGTTGTCGTCGGAGAACACGGTGACGACCACGGCGTCGCGGCCCAGCTTGTTCTGGACCATGAGGGCGCCCAGGAAATTGGCCCCCGAGGAGATGCCGACGCCGATGCCGAGCTCCGCGGCCAGCTTCTGGGCCATGAGGATGGAGTCGCCGTCATCGACGGCGATGATCTCGTCGAGACCGTCGAGTTTGACGATCGGCGGGATGAATTCGTCCGAGATCCCCTGGATGCGGTGCTTACCGACTTTGTGGCCCGTCGACATCGTGGGCGAATTGGCGGGCTCAAGCGGGTGGAGTTTGACCTTCGGATTCTTCTCGCGGAGATATCGCCCCGTGCCCATGATCGTTCCGCCCGTGCCTACGCCGGCGACGAAGGCGTCGGGCCGGAGGCCGCGGAAATTGAGCTGCCACCAAATCTCGGGCCCGGTGGTCCGATAATGGGCATCGACGTTGTTCTCGTTGCTGAACTGGCGGGGGAGGAAGGCCCCCGGCGTTCGTGCGGCCAGCTCCTCCGACAGGCGGATGCTTCCGAGAAAGCCGCCCTGTTCGGGGCTGACGAGGTTGATGGCCGCTCCAAGGCTCTTGATGAGATTGATCCGCTCCGCGCTCATCCAGTTGGGCATGAAGATGGCGACGGGGTGGCCGAGGGCCCGGCCGACGGCCGAGAAGGCGATGCCCGTGTTGCCGCTCGTCGCTTCGATGATAAGCGCCCCGGGAATCAGGTCGCCCCGCTCATAGCCCCGGCGGAGGATGTGGAAAGCCATCCGGTCCTTGATGCTGCCCGTCATGTTCAGGTTTTCGGCCTTGGCATAGAGGACGCGGTTTTCGCCCTGATAGGTGAATTCGATGGCCAGGAGCGGCGTATTGCCGATCAGGCTGGACAGCTCGCGGATGCGGCGGTCCCGATCATCGGTCGGTGTTATCATGCTGGCGTCCTCCAGAAGCTGGGGCCATTCACCCGGGGGGAACGGCCGGAATCGTTTCCATCGCAATCGCGAAATCCTATTTTTGAGTAGGACCGGCCGAATGTCAAGCCGGAAGAGCGGCTCGGTTGGAATCCGCGCCGGCTTGCCCCCGGCCTTCCGGCCGGGTAGAATACGAAGGGCGCGGGGCGGGGGGCCGGGCCCTAGGACCGGAGGCTCCAGGCTCCGGAATCGATAGACCGGACCGAGGACATGCGATATTATCTGGGATTAGGAAGCAACCTGGGCGATCCGCGAAAAAACCTGGTGCGCGCCCGCCGGCACCTCGCCGGGAACGGCCTCAAGATCCGGAAAGCCTCATCCCTGTACCTGACCGAACCCGTGGGATTTCCCGGCCAGCCCTGGTTTCTGAACCAGGTCGTCCAGGTCGAAACGGGTCTATCTCCCTGGGAGCTTCTCGGGCTCGTCAAGCTCGTCGAAACGAAGATGGGCCGGACGCCGGGGTCGCGCAACGGCCCGCGGGTGATCGATATCGATATCCTCCTCGCCGGCGATACGGTCCTCGACACGCCGGCCTTGACGGTGCCTCACGCCCGACTCGCTGAACGCAATTTCGCGCTGGTCCCCCTGGCCGAAATCGCCCCCCGGGCAGTCCATCCCGGCCTGAAAAAAACGGTTCGGGCGTTGCTCCGCGAATCGCCCGACCGCTCTCGCGTCGAAAAGGCCTCGGCCCGCCCCGAGCCCAGGCCCGCGGCTCGTTAGAAAGCGTCTTCGAGGTGAGTAAGGACGATACGTCCCTCGTCCGGAATCGAAACCGCGATGACGTCGAACCGGCAGGGGGCGTCTTCCAGGCGATGCCGGCAGAGATACGCCTGCGCGATCCGGCGCAACTGGTCCCGCTTGGCGGAGGTTACGGCTTCCTCGGGAGGGCCGCATCCCGGGCCGGCGCGCGTTTTGACCTCCACGAAAACCAGGGTCCCGTCGCGGCCGCGGGCGATGACGTCGATCTCGCCGCGGAGCAGGCGGACGCCCCGGCCGAGGATCCGATACCCGAGTTTTTGGAGATGGCGGACGGCCGCCTCTTCGCCGCGCCGGCCTAGCTTCCGCCGGAGGTCCTCACGATCTTCCACCGCACGCCGTCCTTGGTGTCCTCGAGGATGACGCCGGCCGCGGCCAGCTCCTTCCGGAGCCGGTCGGCCGAAGCAAAATCCCGGGCTTTGCGGGCGGTTTCCCGGGCCCGGATCTTCGCTTCGAGCGCTTCGGGCAGCTTCTCTTCGACCCGCGGAGGCAGGACCCCGAGAACATCGTCCAAGGAATAGACGTAGGCGGCGATCGCTTTTGCGTCATCGGACTTGATTTCCCCGTTTTTGTTCAGCGAGTTGACCCGCCGGATGAGCTCGAACAGGGCGGTCAAGGCGATCGAGATATTGAGGTCGTCGCGGAGGCCGTCATCGAATTTCGCCCGGGTTTCGGCAAGAAGCCGGTCCGTTTCGGAGGCTCCGCCGGGCGGGAAGGCGCCGGTTTCGAGTTCGACCAAGAAGTCCTTGATCCGCCGGAGCCCGGCGCCGGCCTGCCCGAGGGCCTCGAACGTGAAGTTCAGGACCTTACGGTAGTGGGAAGAGATCAGCAGGAATCGGAGGGCCATGAGGTCGACCCCGTGCTTCTGAACGAGGTCCCGGAGGGTGTAGACGTTGCCTTTGGACTTCGCCATCTTCTCGCCGTCCACGATCAGGTGATGGCAGTGGAGCCAGTAGTTCGCGAACGGCTTCCCGGACAGGGCCTCGGATTGGGCGATCTCGTTCTCATGATGGGGGAAGATGTTGTCCACGCCGCCGCAATGGATGTCGAAGGGCTGGCCGAGGTAGCGGACGCTCATGGCCGAGCACTCGATGTGCCAGCCCGGCCGCCCCGGCCCGATCTCGGTCTCCCAGACCGGCTCGCCTTCCTTCGGCGCCTTCCAAAGGGCGAAATCCTGGACGCTCTCCTTTTCATATTCGTCGGACTCGACCCGCCCCGTGGACCGGAGCTCGGAGAGGTCGATTTTGGACAGCTTGCCGTAACCGGGGAAGAGGGCGATCTTGAAGTAGATCGACCCGTCCTTGCGGTAGGCGATGCCCTTTTCGAGAAGCCCCTGGATGATCCGGACCATATCGGGGATGTGGTCGGTCGCCCGCGGATAGATGTCGGCGGGCTCGATCCGCAGGGCGGCGAGGTCTTCCGTGAACGCCTGAATGAAGGGGGCGGTATAGTCCTTAAGTCCGATTCCCTTGGCATTCGCTCCCCGGATGGTCTTGTCGTCCACGTCGGTGATGTTCATGACGTGGCGGACCTTGAAGCCGTTGTATTTCAGGACCCGCTTGAGTAGATCCTCGAACATGTAGGCCCGGTAATTGCCGATGTGGGCGTAATCGTAGACGGTCGGCCCGCACGTGTAGAGCCCGACTTCTCCGGGAACGATGGGCTGGAAGGGTTCCTTGCGGCCGCTCAAGGTGTTCGTGAACTGGATCATAACGCGGCCTATTATAATGCTCCGCCCGGGCAAATGAAATAGGGGAGAGAGGCCCGATAGGACCGTACCGAAGAGGAAGAATTTCAGGGAGAGAACGCGCGGCGATCCGCAATCTCGGGGCGGTCCGGCAAATTGACCGGGCTGGGGCGTTTGTGCCATAATTTCATATCATTTTTCTATTTTCCGATTAAACGAGACGCATTCATGACCAACATCATCGGCATCCGCCGCGAGGACAAGAATCCTTGGGAGCGCCGCGTTCCCCTCATCCCCAGCCACATCCGGGAGCTCATCAAGGTCCACGGCCTCAAGATCCTGGTCCAGCCGTCCCCCATCCGGGTCTTTGCCGACGACGACTTCAAGCTCGAGGGAGCGAAAGTGCAGGACGGCCTCGGCCCGGCTTCGATCATCCTCGGGATCAAGGAGATTCCCGACGGCTTGTTCGAAGACGGGAAGGCTTATGTCTTCTTTTCGCATACGATCAAGGGCCAGCCGGGCAACATGCCCATGCTCCGGATCCTCGTCGAGCGGAAGTGCAGCCTGATCGATTATGAACGGATCGTGGACGAAAAAGGCCGGCGGCTCGTCTTCTTCGGCCGCCAGGCCGGGGCGGCGGGGATGATCGATTCCCTGTGGGCCCTGAGCCGCCGCCTGAAGGCGGAGGACAAAGAGAGTCCTTTTGCCCCCATCCGCCAGACCATTGATTACCAGAGCCTGGTTGAGGCCAAGGAGGAAATCGCGGAGGTCGGCGAGCACATCAGGAAAAAGGGCCTCCCGTCCGATCTCGTCCCCTTCATCTGCGGGTTCACCGGATACGGGCACGTGTCCCAGGGCGCGCAGGAGATCTTCGATCTGCTGCCGAGCGACGAGATCGAGCCCAAGGAGTTCGGGTCGTTCATCGAACAGGGAAATTTTTCGCCGTTCCGCGTCTACAAGACCGTCTTCCGCGAGGAGCACCTCGTCCGGCCCAAGGACCCGGCCGCGGCGTTCGATCTCCAGAGCTACTACGATCACCCCGAAAATTACGTCCCCGTCCTGGAGGCGTATGTCCGCCATATGACTATGCTCATCAACGGCATCTATTGGGCCCCCAAATTCCCCCGTTTCGTGACCAAGGCCTTTCTCCGGGACCTCTTCGGCGGCCGACAGGACCCGCGCTTGAAGGTCATCGGGGACATTTCCTGCGATATCGATGGGGCGATGGAATGCACCATCCGGGCCACCGATCCCCGGGAGCCCGTCTACGTCTATGATCCGGCCATGGACGCGGCCCTGCCCGGCGTCCATGGGCGCGGGCCGGTGGTGATGGCCGTCTACAATCTCCCGGCCGAGATCCCCCTCGAGTCCTCCGTGTTCTTTAGCCAATCGCTCATGCCCTTCATTCCGGGGATTGTCCGGGCCGACTTCGGCGGGTCGTTCCAGGACTGCGAGTTGCCGGCTCCCATCAAAAAAGCGGTGATCTTGTTCAAGGGCGAGTTCACGCCCGAATATCGATACATGCAGGATTTCCTCAGGACGCCCGCTTCCGGCGAGATGCGGCGATGAACACCGTCCTGGTCCTGGGGGCGGGTTTCGTGGCCGGGCCCCTCGTCCGCTATTTCCTGGAAAGGCCCGATGCGGCGGTCCGGGTGGCGGACGTGGAATCGTCCAAGGCGCAGGCCCTGATCGGGTCCCATCCTCGGGGGAAGGCCCTCTCTCTCGACCTGCAGAACGAGGAGGCTCTTAAAAAGGAGATCGCCGGGGCCGACCTCGTGGTCAGCCTGGTTCCCTACGGGTTCCATCCCACGGTCGCCCGGCACTGTATCGCCTTC
Organism: Candidatus Aminicenantota bacterium; assembly: GCA_017883285.1. GTDB lineage: Bacteria > Acidobacteriota > Aminicenantia > Aminicenantales > UBA4085 > FEN-413. The sequence goes on from JADGNV010000120.1 coordinate 11,555, forward strand.
CGGAAGAACATGGTGACGACGTCCTATGCGAGCGACGCCATGAAGAGCCTCGACGCGGACGCCCGCCGGGCGGGAATCACGCTCCTCAATGAGGTCGGACTCGACCCGGGAATCGACCATATGGAAGCCATGCGGGTCATCGATGAGATCAAGGCGCGGGACGGCAGGGTCCTCGGCTTCACCTCGTACTGCGGCGGCCTGCCCGCTCCCGAGGCCAATACGAATCCCTGGGGCTACAAGTTCTCCTGGAGCCCTCGGGGCGTCCTGCTCGCGGGCAAGAACGCGGCCCATTATCTCAAGGACGGCCGGGAGGTCGACATCCCGGGGCCGGAGCTGTTCGCCCATTACGAGATGGTCACGATCAAGGGCCTGGGCGTCTTCGAGGGCTACGCCAACCGGGATTCCAGGCCGTACGCCGCGCTCTATGGGATCCCCGAGACGCGGACCATGTTCCGCGGGACCCTGCGGTATCCGGGCTGGTGCGCGACTCTGAAGAAGATCGGCGACGTCGGCCTGCTCGATCAGACCGAGCGGGACCTGAAGGGAACGACCTACGCCGCCCTCCTGAAATCCCTGGCCGGACTCGCGCCCTTGGGTGACCTCCGGACGGCGCTCGCCGACAAGCTCGGCCTTTCGGCGAAGTCGGGGATCCTCGACCGTTGGGAATGGCTGGGCCTGTTCAATGATGAGCCCATCCCCATGGCCCGGGGTTCGGCCCTGGACGTCCTCGAGCATCTCATGCTCCGCAAGCTCCGCTATGCGGAAGGCGAACGGGACATGATCGTCCTCCGGCATGCCTTCCGCTACGCCGGCCCCGACGGCCGGGAAAAATCGGTCACCTCGACCCTCATCGATTATGGGATTCCGGGCGGCGATTCCGCCATGGCCCGGATGGTGGGATTTCCGGCGGCGGCGGGCGCGCGCCTCCTCCTCGAAGGGAAGATCAGCCGGAAAGGCGTCTGCCTCCCGGTTCATTCCGAGATTTACGGGCCGATCCTTCGAGAGCTCGGGGGCCGCGGGATTATCTTTCGGGAGGACGAGGGCTGACGGGCGGCCCCCGGACAGAGGAGTGGCCATGATCCGAAAAGCGGCGGTCGCGGGCGCGTTTTATCCCGGCCTGGCGTCCGAGCTCCGGCGCGAGCTCGGCGCGCTGATCGATCCCGCGGCCGACAAGGTCCGGGCGAAGGCCGTGATCTCGCCCCACGCCGGATACATTTATTCGGGCCCCGTCGCGGGGGCCGTATTTTCCTCCGTGGTTCTGCCTGATACCTTCGTCATTCTGGCTCCGAGCCACCGCCCGATCCGGCCGGTCTTCGCCGTGATGGAAAAAGGCGCATGGGAAACGCCGCTCGGGGCCGTCCCCGTGGCGGAGGACCTGGCCGCGGCGGTCCTGGCCTTGTCCGAGGATCTGAAGGTGGATCCGGCCGCCCACGATCGCGAGCATTCCCTCGAAGTGCAACTTCCGTTTCTCCAATATCTCAATCCCCGGATTTCGATCGTCCCCATCGCCGTCTCGTACCTCGCGACCTACCGCCAGCTCGAAGACCTCGGCCGGGCCGTCGCGGCCGGCATCACCGGTCTGGGACGGGACGTCCTCGTGATCGCCAGCACGGACATGAGCCATTACATCAGCCGCGAGGAGGCGGAAGCCCGGGACGCCCTGGCCCTCCGCCGGATTCTGGCCCTCGATCCGCAGGGCCTCTTTGACGTGGTGAAGGCCGAGGGCCTCAGCATGTGCGGCTTCCAGCCCACGGCGGCCGCGCTCGTCGCGGCGAAAGCCCTCGGGGCGGTGAAGGCGGAGCTCGTGAAGTACGCCACTTCGGGCGACCGCACCGGCGATGATCGCGAGGTTGTCGCGTACGCCGGCCTGCGAATTTTCTGAGGCCGCCGTCCGTTCATTGACTTCCCGTCATCTCCCGCTATGATGTTTTTTGGATAGGACCATGAAAAATCCGAATCTCCGCGACAAGGACCGGACCGTCCTCCGGGCGATCGTCGAAAACTACCTCAAGATCGGAAAGCCGGTCAGCTCCGGCCTCCTCCATCAGAAAGGCGCCCTGTCCGACTCGCCGGCCACGATCCGGAACATCATGGTCAAACTCGAGGAAGGGGGTTTCCTCGTCCAGCCTCATACGTCGGCCGGCCGCATCCCGACCGACCAGGGCCTCCGGTTCTACGTCAACAGCCTGCTCGAAGAGTCGCCCCTCGCCCTCGAGCGTTCCAGTCTGGCGACGGCGGACCTCGCAGCCCGGAAAGGCGACTTGAATTCGCTGCTGCACCAGGCTTCGCGCGTTCTGGCCGACGAATCCGACAGTTTGGGATTCGTCCTTTCGCCGCGGATCTCGCGGATCCATTTCCACCACGTCCGGTTCATCAAAATCGCCGAGAGCAAGGTGATGATCATCCTGGTCACGTTGTTCAACCTCGTGCTGACCGAGATCGTCACCACGGAGACCTACTTCGACCAGAGCGAACTCGACCGGGCTTCGCAGTATCTCAATCAGGGCTTCCAGGGAAAGACCCTGGCCGCCGTCCGGGAAGGGCTGCTCGGGGAGCTGTCCCACTACAAATCCAAGTTCGAGCAGGCGTTCAACAAGCTCATGGCCCTGCTCAAGGATTCGATCGTCCAGGAGGACCAGGCCGATCCGATCATCCTCCAGGGCGCGGCCAAGCTGATCGGCAAGTTCGACGAATTCGACCTCGATCGCCTCAAATCGCTTTTTCAAAACTTTGAAGAGAAAGCCGGCCTGGCCAAACTCCTGAGCGATTTCATCTCGCTCGACCGGGTCAAGGTCCTCATCGGCCGCGAGTCCAATCTGCCGAGCATCTCCGAGTGTTCGCTCATTCTGTCCCACTACGGCGACCGGAACCAGGTCCTGGGATCGGTCGGGATCATCGGGCCCAAGCGCCTGCCTTATAAGAAGATCATCCCCCTCGTCGACGACGTGGCCAAGAAGATCAGCCAGACGATCAGCCATAATTCATAGACAAAGGAACAAAGCATGGACCTTGACACCAAGGACGATAAAGACGCCCGGGCCGCGGATCCGGACGCGGGGCGGAAGACCGCGGAGTCCGGCCCCCCCGGGCCCGGCGCTGACGCCGGCGTTCCCGCGGAGGCTGCGGCGGTGCCCAAAGAAGCCAAAGACGGCAAGAAGGGCCACGATCCCGAGGACTCTCGGTCCCTCAAAGGCAAGCTCAAGAAAAAAGACCACGAGATCAAAGAGCTCCGCCAGGCGGCGGAGGAGCTCCGCGCCGAAGTCGGGGGGCTCAAGGACCGCTATCTGCGGATGGCGGCCGATATGGACAACCAGCGGAAACGGTTCGATCGGGAGCGGGCCGAATACGTCCAGTTCGCCCAGGGCGACCTTCTCAAGGATCTCCTGTCCGTCCTCGACAATTTCGAGCGCGCTCTCAAGATCCGGGACCAGGCGGAGGGGGCCGGCTTCCAGGAGGGCGTGGATCTCATCGCCAAGCAGCTCCAGGACCTGGTCCGGAAGCGGGGCGTGACCCCGGTCGAAGCCGTCGGCGTGCGGTTCGATCCGGCCGTCCACCAGGCTGTCCTCACCGAGGAGGCCGAAGGCATCGAGGAGCCGGTCATTGGAGAGGAACTCCAGAAAGGCTACAAGCTCCACGACCGGCTGCTTCGGCCGGCACTGGTCAAGGTCCGCGTCCCGAAAAGCGGCTCATGAAGGCTCCCGTTATCGGCATCGATCTCGGGACGACCTTTTCCTGTGTCGCCTATCTCTCCGGAGAGCAGGCCCGGGTTATCCCCAATCTCGAAGGGGCGATGACCACACCCTCGGTCGTGGGCTTCACTGCCGCGGGCGAGACGCTGGTCGGAACGATGGCCCTCCGCCAGGCCGCCACGAATCCGGAGCGGACGCTCCACGCCGTCAAGCGCCTGATCGGGCGGAAATTCGAGGACAAGGTCGTCCAGGCCGCCCGGAAGCGCCTGCCCTACAAGCTCGCCGCCGCGGCGAACGGCGATGTCGTCATCGACGCCGCGGGGCGGCTCATCACGCCCCAGGAAGTCTCCGCCCTGATCCTGGGCTATCTCAAGGCGTGCGCCGAGGCTTACCTCGGCGGCGAGGTCGCCGACGCGGTCATCACGGTCCCGGCCCACTTCAGCGAGCCGCAGCGCCAGGCGACGAAGGACGCGGCCGTCATCGCCGGTCTGAACGTGCTCCGCGTCATCAATGAGCCCACGGCCGCGAGCCTGGCCTTCGGCCTGAACCGGGGGGCGAACGGCACATCGGCCGTCTTCGACATGGGCGGCGGGACGTTCGACATCACCCTTCTCGAAAAGAGCGGCGGTGTCTTCCAGGTCCTGGCGACGAACGGCGATTCCTACCTCGGCGGCGAGGATTTCGACCAGCGGATCGTGGACTGGGTCCTCGAGGCGCTGCGGAAGGAGCAGGGCGTCGATCTCGACGGCGACACGTACGCCCGACAGCGCATCCGCGAAGCCGCGGAGAAGGCCAAGTGCGAGCTGTCGTTCACCGCCGAGACCGAGATCAACCTCCCGTTTATCGCCTCGACGGCCTCAGGCTCGAAGCATTTCCGGAAAGAGCTCCGCCGCGCCGTCCTGGAGGACCTGACCCGGGACCTCGTGGACCGGGCGTTCCCGCTCGTCGAGAGGACGTTCGCCGAGAGCAAGCTCCGGCCGTCCGAAATCGATTCGGTCCTGCTCGTCGGCGGCCAGACGCGGATGCCCCTGATCCGCAGGCGCGCGGCCGAATTCTTCGGACGCAAGCCGTCGGAAGGCGTCAACCCCGAGGAGAGCGTCGCCCTCGGGGCGGCCGTCCAGTCCGGAATCCTGGAGAGCCGCTTCAAGGACGTCGTCCTCCTGCTCGACGTCACTTCTCAGTCCCTGGGCATCGAGATCGAGAACGACGGCTTCGAGAAGGTGATCGACAAGAATACGACCATCCCCACCAAGCGGACCAAGACCTTCACCACCGTCGAGAACAATCAGCGCCTCGTCCGCGTCCACGTCGTCCAAGGGGATGGCCCCCGGGCCTCGGACAACGTCTCGCTGGGTATGTTCGACCTCCTGGGGCTCATTGCTGCCCCGGCTGGAAACGCGCAAATCGAAGTCACGTTCGAGATCGACGCGAACGGCCTGGTGAAGGTGACCGCCCGCGACGTCCTGACGGGCCTGGAACAGCAGACCGCCGTCCACCCGTCCTCGGGGCTCAGCAAGCAGCAGGTGGACGGTCTCGCCAAACAAGCGCGGGCGAAATCCTCCCGGAAGAAAGCCCATGAATAAGCGGAACTATTACGAGGTCTTGGGCGTCGAGCGGAACGCGTCAGCCGAGGAGGTCAAAAAGGCCTACCGGCAGATGGCCCTGAAGCACCATCCCGACCGCAACGCGGGCGACAAGCAGGCCGAGGAGCGGTTCAAAGAGGCGGCCGAAGCGTACAGCGTCCTGGCCGATCCGGAGAAGCGCTCGACCTACGACCGATTCGGGGCCGAGGGCCTCCGCGGCGAGGGGTTCCAGGGTTTCAACTCCACGGTCTTCGAGGATTTCGAGGACATTCTCGGCAACTTCTTCGGCTTCAATTTCGGGTTCGGCGACCTGTTTGGGGCGGGATCCCGTCCGCGCCGCCAGCCGGCCCAGCGGGGGCGAGACCTGGCCCTGGAGATCGAGATCAGCCTGGAAGAGGCGGCGGCCGGAGTGGAAAAGGAGATCTCGCTTCACCGGGCCGAAGCCTGTCCGACCTGCCGCGGGACGCGCGTCCGTCCGGGCACGCAGAAGGAGACCTGTTCTTCGTGCGGAGGCCGCGGCCAGATCCGCCACCAGCAGGGTTTCTTCACCGTGAGCCGTCCCTGTTCGCGCTGCCACGGGAGCGGCGAAGTCATCCCCGCGCCGTGCGATGATTGCCGGGGGACGGGCCACGCGCGCCAGAAGCGCGACCTGAAGATCCGCATCCCGGCCGGCGTGGACGAGGGATCGCGCCTCCGGATCGCGGGCGAAGGCGAAGCGGGGGTGAGCGGGGCCGAGCCCGGCGATCTCTACACCGTGATCCGCGTCCGGAAGCACGAATTCTTCGACCGCGAAGAACACCACCTGACTTGCGAAATCGCAATCTCCTTCGCCCAGGCCGCCCTCGGCGTGACCGTGGAGATTCCGACGTTCGACGGCGGCGAGAAGCTCAAGATCCCGGCCGGGACCCAGGCGGGCCAGGTCTTCCGGATCCGGGGCAAGGGGCTGAAGGAGCTGGACAGCCGCCGGCTCGGCGACCTGTTCGTCCGGGTCCAGGTCCGCACCCCCGACGACCTGCCCAAGGACCAGAAGGCCCTCCTTCGCCAGCTCGCCGGAATGCGGTCCGAGACCCTGGAATTTCTTGATCAGGAGCACGTCCGGAAAGCGAGCGTCCCGAGGAACGAAGGCCGCCGGTGACGTCCAATCATTTCTTCATCGCCAAAGCCCGGGCCCAGGGCGACGTCTTCGTCCTGGCCGGCGGGGCGGCGCTCCTTTCCCATTTCTGGAGCTGGTGATATGTTTCTGCAAGGACAGAAAGTCGGCAAATACGAAATTATCCGATCCCTGGGAAGCGGCGGGTTCGGCTCGGTCTTTCTGGCCAAGGACACCTGGCTCGACATCAAGGTCGCGATCAAGGTCCCCCACAAGCAGTCCCAGGAGCTGTTCAAGCTCCTCAAGGAGCCGCGCCTCCAGGCCGCTCTCAATCATCCCAACATCGTCCGGATGATCGCGGCTGAGAAGGAAGACAAGACGTTCTTCATGGTGATGGAATACATCCGGGGCAAGACGCTCGAGAAAATCCTGGGGAAGGAGAAGGTCCTCGACATCGAGCAGGCCTTGGACTATATCAAGCAGCTTTCGGCCGGCGTGGACCACGCCCACAAGAACAAGATCATCCACCGGGACCTTCGCCCCTCGAACATCATGATTTCGGAGGAGGGGACGGTCAAGATCACGGATTTCGGGACCTCGGCCTGGCTGCAGAACGTGCCCTACGCCTCGACCCGCATCGGCTCCCCGCCCTACATGGCCCCCGAGCAGTTCCAGGGCAAAGCGACGTTCGCCTCCGACATCTATTCCATCGGCTGCATCCTCTACGAGATGATCGTCGGCCGGCCGCCGATCTACGATCCCGACCCGTTCAAGATCCTGGAAAAGGCCCAGGAGGGCCGGATCACCCCGCCCCGCCTCAAGAACATGAAGATCCCCAAGGAGCTCGACGAGATCATCATGACATGCCTCGCGGCCAAGGTCGAGGACCGCTATCAGCGTCCCTTCGAGATTCTCCGGGCGCTGTCCGAAATCCGGGGGGAGAAGCACCACAAGTCCGAGCTCGAGGACATCCTGAGCCGCATCCGGGCCCGTGAACAGGCCTCGACCGAGTGCTGCTGGAACTGCCGCCGGTCTCTTCCCCTTCGGGCCAAGGCCTGCCCGTACTGCGGCGAATCCATCTAAACCGTTCCGTCCCCCCGCATTGACTCCCGGAAAGAATGTTGGGTAAGATAGGTTCGCCGAGTGCTAGGATCTGAGAGGACGACCGAACCCATGAACATCGACGAACTCCTGAAGATCGCGATTGAGATGGACGCCTCCGACATCCATCTTAAAGTCGATGCCCCGCCGAACTTCCGTGTCCACGGGGGCCTCGTGTCCCTCGCCCAGCTGCCCAAGCCGACCGGCAAGGACATGGAGGACATGGCCAACCAGATCATGGGGGACTTTCAGCGCCAGAGGCTCAAGGAGGACTTCGACCTGGACCTCGCCTACAGCCTCCCGGGATTCGGCCGGTTCCGGGGCAGCATCTTCCTGCAGCGCAATTCGATCGCCATCTCGCTCCGGATCATCCCCTTCGAAGTCAAGACCATCCGCGAACTGCTCCTCCCCGAGGTCATCGAAAAGATCGCCCAGTTCGAGCGCGGCCTCGTCCTCGTGACGGGGACGACGGGCAGCGGCAAGACGACGACCCTGGCCTCGATCATCGACGACATCAACTCCAGCCGGCGGAAGCATATCATCACCATCGAGGACCCGATCGAGTTCCTCCACCGCGACAAGAAGAGCACGATCTGCCAGCGAGAGATCGGCTGGGACGTGAAGAGCTTCTCGCGCGGCTTGCGCGGCGCCCTGCGCGAGGACCCCGACATCATCCTCGTGGGCGAGATGCGCGACGTCGATACGATCGAGACGGCCCTCATGGCCGCCGAGACCGGCCACCTCGTCCTCAGCACCCTCCACACGCTTGACGCGCCGGAAACCATCAACCGGATCGTCTCCGTGTTCCCTCCGCACCAGCACCGCCAGATCCGCATCCAGCTCGCGAGCATCCTGGCAGCCGTCATCTCGATGCGGCTCATCCCCCGCAAGGACGGCAAGGGCCGGGTGCCGGCCGTCGAGGTCATGATCGCCACGCCGCATATCCAGGGCCTGATCCAAGACCGGGACAAGGGGACCCTCATCCGGGAGGCGATCGCGGCGGGCGTTTCGCATTACGGCATGCAGACCTTCGACCAGTCCGTCCACGCCCTCTACAAGGGCGGCCTCATCTCCTTCGAGCAGGGCATCCGCTACTCGACGAGCCCGGACAACTTCCGGCTTCGCGTCCAGGGCATTCAGTCGACGACGGACCTGGCCATGGAGGAGATGGAAACGAAATTGAACCGGACCGCGGGGGGCAAGACTCCACCGGCCGACGGGACATGACATCATGAACGCCCAGGACATCCGCCGGACCTTCCTCGATTTCTTCGCCCGCAAGGGCCACAAGGTCCTTCCGAGCTCCCCGCTCCTTCCCAAGGACGATCCGACCCTCCTGTTCACCAACGCCGGGATGAACCAGTTCAAAGACATCTTCCTCGGTCGGGAGAGCCGGAGCTACAAGCGGGCGGCCACGGTCCAGAAATGCATGCGGGTCAGCGGCAAGCACAACGACCTCGAGCAGGTCGGGCGGACGCGGAAACACCACACGTTTTTCGAGATGCTGGGCAACTTCTCCTTCGGCGATTATTTCAAGCGGGAGGCCATCGCCTTCGCCTGGGAGCTGATGATCTCGGTCTTCGAGTTCGACGCGGCCCGGCTCTACGTCACGGTCTATGAAGAGGACGACGAGGCCTTCGCCCTCTGGAACCGCGAGGCGGGCGTGCCCGCGGACCGGATCTTCCGCCTGGGCAAGAAGGACAACTTCTGGGCGATGGGGGAGACCGGCCCCTGCGGCCCGTGCTCCGAGATCCACTACGACCAGCACCCGGACCTCGAAGCCGGCACCCCGCTCGAGCTCATCGAGCGGGGGAGCGACCGGATGGTCGAGCTCTGGAACCTCGTCTTCATGCAGTTCTTCCAGGACGAGAAGGGCGTCCTGCATCCGCTGCCCTCCCCCTCGATCGACACCGGCATGGGCCTGGAGCGCATGGCCGCCGCCCTCCAGAACCGGGCCAGCAATTTCGACACCGACCTCTTCCGGCCGCTCATCGGCGAGATCTGCGGGCTGGCCTCGCGCGAGTATCCCGCCGACGACGAGGGCGACGTCGCCGTCCGGGTCATCGCCGACCACATCCGGTCGATCGCCTTCATGATCGGCGACGGCATCATGCCCGCGAACGACGGCCGGGGCTACGTCCTGCGCCGGCTCGTGCGGCGGGCTTTCCGGAAGGGAAACATGATCGGCCTCGAGAAGCCGTTCGTCTACAAACTGGTCGGGATCGTGGGCGACATCATGAAGGACGCCTATCCCGAGCTGCTGGCCTCGCAGAACTTCATCTCGAAGATCTGCCACGCCGAGGAGGAGCGGTTCGCCCAGACGCTCGCGTCCGGACTGCGATATTTCCACCAGTTCGCTGAGGAGGCGCGCGCCCGGGGCGGCACCGGCCTGAGCGGCGAAGCGGCCTTCAAGCTGTACGACACCTTCGGCTTTCCGCTCGACCTGTCGCTTGAGCTGGCCCAGGAGGAGCGCCTTGGCATCGACGAGGAGGGCTTCCGCGCCGAGCTCCAGAAGCAGAAGGAGCGGGCCCGCCGGTCCTGGAAGGGGGACGCCCAGACCCGGGAGCGGAAGGTTTACGAGGAGCTCGGCGCGTCAGGGTTGCGGTTCGCGGGCGTCGAGTGCGAGCGCGTGGACGAGGCCCGTCTGGTCGCGCTGATCAAGGACGGCGCGCGCGCCGGCGAGCTCCGCGCCGGGGAGAGCGGGGAAGCGGTCCTCGATCTCACCCCGTTCTATGCCGAAGCGGGCGGCCAGGTCGGGGACACCGGCCTGCTGAAGAACGCCCAAGCCTCGGCTTCGGTGGAAACGGCCTATTATCCCATCCCCGACGTCCGCAGCCACAAGATCAAGGTCCTCTCCGGAGTCCTCCGCGAGGGCGACGTCGTGTCGGCGGCGATCGATGCGGCCCAGCGGAAAGCGGTCCGCGGCAACCACACGGCCACGCACCTCCTCCACGCCGCCCTGCGCCAGGCGCTGGGCGACCACGTCAAGCAGGCCGGTTCGCTCGTGTCCCCGTGCCGGCTCCGGTTCGACTTCACCCATTTCCAGGCTCTCGGCGCCGCGGAGATTGCGAAGGTCGAACGCCTGGTCAATGAGAAAATCCGGGAGAATCTACCCGTCTCTATCAAGGAGACCACGCTCGAGGAGGGTGTCCGGGAAGGGGCGATGGCCATCTTCGAGGAGAAGTACGGGGAGAAGGTCCGGATGGTGTCCATCGGCGACTACAGCCGCGAGCTCTGCGGGGGGGCTCATGCGCCCTCGTCCGGCGAGATCGGCCTGTTCAAGATCGTCGAGGAGACGAGCGTCGCTGCGGGCCTGCGGCGTATCGAGGCCGTGACAGGGGAGGCGGCCCTGGCCTATGTGCAGGAAACCGAGGCCCTGTTCGACGACGTCCTCCGCGCCCTGGCCGCCTCGCGCCGCGATGCGCCGACGCAGGTCGAAAAGCTTAAAGACCAGGTCCGGGAAAAGGACCACGAGATCAAGTCCCTCCGCCAGAAGATGCTGAGAGGATCGGCCGACCGATCCGAGGAAGACATCCGGACCGTCAAGGGCGTCAAGGTCCTCGTCCAGAAACGGGAAGGCCTGGTTCCGTCCGAGGCGCGCGGCCTGGCGGACGCGCTCAAGCGGAAGATCGGCTCCGGGGTCGTCATCCTGGGCTCGATCGGCGAAGACAAGGCCTTTCTCGTGGTCGGCGTGACCCAGGACCTCACCGGCCGGATCTCGGCCGCGGAGATAATCAAGCGCCTGGCCCCGATCGTCGGGGGCGGGGGCGGCGGCCGGCCGGATTTCGCTCAGGCGGGCGGGCCGAAGACCGAGGCGCTCGACGAGGCCCTGGCCGCCGGACCGGGTCTCATCGAAACGCTGGCGGGCTGATCCCCGGGAGGGGGGAGATACGCAGCGGTGCGAATTCACCCCCAAAGGTGATTGTGGGCGGCCGCAAAAAGGGGCATGATGAACGCGATGAACGCGATGAACGCGATGAACGTGCTGAAAAATATGCGGAGAATCGCTCTCGGGGTCTTTCTGGCCGCCGTCTTGGCCGTTGGAACCGCGGCCGCGGGGTCCGCGGCCGCCGGGGAGACGAACCTCCCGGCCCTGTCCGCCCACTACGATCCCATCATCCGCAACATCGCGGCCCGCTACGCGGGGGTCGATCCCGCGCTTATCCATTCGATCATCACCGTCGAATCCGCCTACGACCGGTTCGCCGTCTCGGACAAAGGCGCCCAGGGCTTGATGCAGCTCACGCCGGAAACGGCCAAGGACTATGGCGTCAAGAACGTCTTCAACGCCTGGGATAACATCGAGGGCGGGATCAAATACCTCAGCGACCTCCTCAAAACCTATCCAGACCGTCTCGACCTCGTCCTGGCCGCCTACAACGCCGGCCGCTCCGCCGTCGCCAAATACAACGGCGTTCCCCCTTATCCCGAGACCCGGGATTACGTGGAGAAGGTCACCCGGGTCAAGAGCTCGCTCCGGCCCCTGGCCTCCTCCGGAGCCCGGAAGACGGCGATCACCTCCTACCGGGACAAGGACGGAAAGTTGCGGGTGACGAACATCGTCCCCATGATTGACACGGGATCCCAACAGGCCCCGCGCTGAGTCTCAGAGGTTGCTCTTGACGAGCAGGCTCCGGGGCACCATTTCAAACGTCGCCGGAAGCGTCCCCAGCTGTTCGCCGTCGAACTCGAGGAGGACCGTGTCCTCGGCTTCCGGCTCGGCCTCGATCTTGCGGCCCTGGACGAGGAAGATCTTCGGATGGCCGAGGTGCGTCCCGTTCATGAGCTTCCAGCCGTTGGCGCAGAATTCCAGGAACTTCATCCCTTTGATGTAGACGAAATCGAACAGCCCGTCGTCCAGGCGGGCGTGGGGAGCGATCTTCATCCCCTTGCCGAAGATGCGGCCGTTGGCCACCGCCCCGATGAGATACTCCCCGCGCGGGATTTCGACCCCGTCCACCCGGACGCGGACGCGCTTCGCCTTGTACTTGATCATGGTCGAAATGAGGCAGCGGACGTAGGACGAGGTCTTCCGCTCCAGCCGCTTCTGGTTGACCCGGGCCACGACTTCGCCGCCCACCCCGAAATCGGCGACGTTGAGGAAGATGCGTTCGGCCTGGCCGCCGCCCGTGGTCCGGAACGTGACCTTGCCGACGTCGATCGCCCGCGAGCGGGCTTGGGTGATGACGGTCATGGCGTCCTTGAGGCGGTTCGGAATGTTCAGGCTTCGGGTCAGGTCGCACCCCGTCCCGGAGGGGACGATGCCCAGCGTGGCCGCGGGATTGATGATCCTCCGGTCCTCGTAAAAGCCGTTGGCGATCTCGTTCATCGTCCCGTCGCCGCCGACCCCGATCACGAGCTCGGTGCCGTCCTTGATGGCCGCCCGGGCGAGCTCGATGGCGTCCAGGGGCTTTTCGGTGAATTCGTATTTGAAGTCCTGGATGAAATGCCGGATGCCGTCCCGGATCTGGGACCAGCGCTTGCGGGTCTGGCCCTTGGCCGATTCCGGGTTGACGATGACCTGCGTTTTCAGGCGTTTCATGGCTGGAGAGGAGGCGGCGGAACGGCCGTCTGAGGCGCCGTTGCGGACGTCGGCGTCTTCTTCCCGAAGAGCGCCGCGCCGATGATCCCGCCGAGCGCGCCGAACACGGCGAAGAGGGCGGCGAAGACGAGGAGCCCGAGAATGAAGCCCGTCGCGGAGAACGAGCCTGCGTCCGTCCGGTTCAGCAGGTCCTGCCAGCCCTCGGGCATGGTCTGGCCATATTCGGCGAGGTGCTCGAAGATCCGGCGGAAGAAGGCCATGTGGACGGCCTGGAAGGGGATGTTGACGAGCGAATGGACGACGGCCGCGGCGATGCCGGCGGCGGCTCCCACGAGCGCGCCTTCACCGGGGCGAAGGGGCCCCGGGGCGTCTTTGGCGGCCAGAGAGACGGCCAGAGCGGCGCCCGCGATAATCCAGAGGCAGCAGAGGCATTGGATGACCGGCAGGCCGGAGAGAACCCCGGCCGCCGCGCCGCCGATCAGGGCGGGCTTGATCACGGGGGGGGTATGTCCGTTCATGGCCTCTCGATTATCGGATGGGCCCTATTCTAGTTTTAATGGGGGGCCAATGCAAGGGCCGTTCAGGACGAACGCCGGTCCGTTCGCGTGAGGACTTGCGGCGCTATGCTCCGGGTCCTGACCCGGGGAGCCGCCCGTCGGAAGGGGTCTTCCCCTCCGAGTTGACGAGCTCGCCGATTCCCGTCATGAAATAGAACGGCAGGATCGTTCCCCAAGCCAGCCCCGTCAGGAACCGGAGGAAATTGTCCAGCGACCAGATATGGAGCAGATTCGCGGCCGCATCGACCGCGATCGGGGCCGTGAGCGCCAGGAACAGGCGAGTGTCCGGCAGACGCAGCCGGGAGAACCCCCGAATCCAGGGATAGGCGGCAGCGCCAGCCAGAAAACCCATATAGATCCCGAAACAGCGGGCGCAGACTGCGAGCGGCTGGCCGAACAGGCGGAAGCTCCGCCCGGGGATCTGGTGGCAGAGCGGTGCGAAACAGGCATAGAGGGAGGGGGCAAGGCCGCTCCCGCGGCTCCGGAGGTAGGGGGCGAGGAGGATGGCCGCAAACCAGACGACGATTCCGGCCAGCATCAGTCCGTAAACAAAGAGGATTTTTCGGCGCGCGACCACGGCCATCGGCCTCAGACCGCCTTCTTGGCGCGGAGATAGAAGAGGGACCCCACGACGAGGAGGAAGTCGAGGGTGGGAACGGACCGGGCCATGAAAACGGCATAGAGCCGCCGACCCAGGATGTCATAGAGAGCCAGGGCGATGACCAGGAAATTCGCGGCCAGAAGGAAACGGGCCGGCTTGGGGAAGACTGCGATCCGGCCCGTGACGAGGACCACGGCCGAGAAAGCCGAAAGGAACGTGTAGTCCCAGCCGAGCGGGGAGATGAGGGGAATGAAAACGAGGAGCAGGGCCGATTCCGCGACCGCGGCTTGGGGCAGATTCCGGCCTCCGCGGAGGAAGAGGAGGGTGAGGCCCGCGAGGAGGGCCACCCCGGCCCCGTAGACGAGGGATGCCGCAGGCGAGCCGTGCATCCATTTCATCAGGAACGCGAGCAGGGAGACGTTGTCCTGTGAGGCGAGAAGCCCCGGAGTGGACCGGGACAGGCTCGAAATCCACTCTCCGAGCACGGCCATGTTTCCCCGGATTCCATAAAAGAGGGCGGGGACGGCCAGCGTCGCGGCGAGGACGGCGCCGCCCCAAGCGAGCGCCCGCCATTTTCGCTTCAGGACGAGGTAGGGCAGGAAGATCAACGCGTAGGGCTTGAGGGCCGTGGCCAGTCCCCAGAGAATGCCGGTCGCCGTCCGGCGGCGGGACGAGGGTGCGTCATCGTCCCGGACGAGCAGAAGAGCCATGCCCATGAGAAGGGCCGTGATGAAGGCGTTGATCTGCCCGAGCTCGATCTCCCGCAGGAAGAATTTCGCCAGAATGAGCGAGGCCAGGAAAACCGACGGACCGGGCTTTGCCGCCCCGGCCGTGATCGCCAGCTTGCGGCCGAGGGCGATGACGGCCGCGACGGCCGCCACGACGAGGAGGAACCAGACCGCCTTGGCCGCGGGCAAGGGGAGGGCGGACAAGGGCAGGTAGATCATCGCCGAAAACGGGGAATACTTGAACTGCCAGTGGGAATCCGCCGTCCGGTAGAGCGTCTCGCCGAGCCAGAGGCGGTGGCCCGCCCGGTAATTGACCTCGAAATCCGCCATCCCGCCCCGGACCTTGAACACGAACACGGCGGCGAGGAGGGCGATGCCGGCCGCCGCGAGCAGGAGTGTTTTTGTCTTCGGGACGGTCATGGATTTTCATCCTACTCTCGGACCCGGACCCTGTCAACGGAGCGGCAGTTGCGGGGGGATTGGGATTGTCTTGTCAGGCACCAGGACGGTTTCCGTCCGACGCTGGGGTCGGCCCCAAGGCCCCCATAGCGGAGGGGGGCCCCGGCGCGAAAGCGACGGGGGGAACCGACGGGACTGGTTCCCCAGGGGGCCGGGGGCTGACCCCAGTGTCGGACAGATATCGTCTTCTCTTCCAATTCGATTTTTGGATTTGACAGGCCTTTTTTTCGATGCAATAATGTCATTTATTACTGGTCCGAACTCCATCGGACCTCCAGGAGGACTTATGATGACCAACAAACTCAAAGCTCTCATCCTCTGTCTTGTGCTTGTCCTGTCCGCGGCCGCCGTTTTCGGCCAGACGGGAGAGTCGGACAAGCTCCTCGCGCTGACCAACCCCGGCGTGATCCAGATCGTCCTCTTCAACAAGGAAAAAGTGGAGATCGGGCGCGGATCGGCGCTGGTCCTTTCCCCGACGCTCGCCGCGACAAGCTATCACCTGATCAGCCAGGCCGCGGGCGCCGCGGGGTTCAATTTCAAGAAGAAGGGCGTCGACGTCGACGGCGTCCTGGGCGTCGACAAGGCCCTCGACCTGGCTCTGGTCCAGATCGACGGCAAGGTGACGCCCCTCGTCCCCGGCGATTTCAACAGCCTCGCGCCCGGGAAGAAATTCTATGTCGTGGCGGCCAACGAAGCGGGGGACATCGTCCTCACCGAGGCGACGGTCCGCAACGTCCATGACCTGGGCGGCGGCCTGAAGATCGCCGACACTGCGGCCGCCCTGGCCGACGCGTTCACCGGCGGCGCCGCGGTCGACGAGACCGGCAAGGTCCTCGGCCTCGTCCAGGTCGTCGAGAAGCGCCTCCGGCTGATCGTCCCGATCTCGGCCGTGAACGCGGTGGCCAAGGCCAAGAAGATGACGGCCTTCAAAAGCTGGCAGGCCGAGGATTATTTCACGACGATCGAATCGAATTGGCTCTTCGGCCGGATCTACGCCTGGGTGGACGAGGGCTACAACGCCCAGCGCAACATGGAGAAGGTGGTCAAGGTCCAACCCGGAAACCTCGAGGCCTGGAAGCTCCTGGCCAAGTGCTACGACGGCATGCGCGATTACCAGAATGCGATCACGGCCTACAAGAAGATCACCGAGCTCGATCCCAAGGCGGCCGAGGCGTTCCTCGGCCTCGGCCAGATCTACGCCCGGATGCAGCGCTCCCCGGAAGCGATCGAGGCGCTCGCCAAGGCGCTCGAGCTCAACCCCGCCGGCAAGGAGGCCTACCTGGCCCTCGGGGAAGCCTACGAAGCGGGGCGCGATTTCGCGAAGGCGGGCGATGCCTACGACAAATACCTGGCCGCCGGCCCGGCCGACCTCCTCACGGCCTATCAGCGCCTGGGCATGGCCCGGATGAACGCCGAACAGTTCGACAAGGCCGCCGCCGCCCTGGCGGCCGCCCAGAAGCTCCAGCCCCGCGACCTGACCATCCTCCAGAACCTGGCCCTGGCATACCAGAAGGCGGGCCTTATCCAGGAGGCCGAGGACACCTATAAAAAGCTGGCCGAGATCAATCCCGAGAAGGCGGAAAACTACTACAGCTGGATCCTGAAGCTCTGGAGCGACGCCCAGAAGCCGGACAAGGCGGTCGAAGCGGCCCAGAAGATCGTGGAGCTCAAGCCCAAGGACGAGCAGGCGGTTTACAATCTCGGCTTAATGTACGCCCAGATGCAGAAATATCAAGAGGCGATCGACGCCTTCAACAAGGCCCTGGCCATCAAGCCGAATTACGACCTCGCCCTTTACCAGATCGGCGTTTGCCTCTACAGCCAGAAGAAATACGCGGAGGCCCTCGTGCCGTTTAAGAAGGTGACCGAGATCGATCCGACCAACGGCTATGCCTTCCTTTATATCGGCATCAACAACATGTTGCTCAAGAGATTCGACGTCGCGCTCGAGCCCCTGAAGAAGACCGTCGAAATGCAGCCCGACAACGTCAACGCCTGGTACAATCTCGGGATCTGCTATCTGAACCTCCGGGACAGCTACAGCGCCCGGGACATCGTCAAGCGGCTTCAGGCCCTCGATCCGGCCAAGGCGAAGCAGCTTCAGGCGCTGATAAAGTAATAACAAAGTCATAGCAAAATAATAGCAAGTAATAGGCAAGTAACGGGGGAGAGCCGGACCGGCGAAATCCCGGTCCCGGCCTGAACGGAAACGGCAGGGGGAAAGCCCCTTTTTTTCAGGCGAAAAAATTGACAAACCGCCCGGACATATGGTATAAGAAATATCCTTATTTTTGCCTATCATCACAACCGTATTTTCCGTTTATTCTTCCATAGAGAAAGGCCCTCCCAGCCAAGGGAATCCCGTTCGGGGAGAAGGGCAATCCGGGACCGCTTCCCAAACGCCCTCGGCCAGAGGACGGGAATCTCCGCGTTCCGGGCCGTCCGGAGGACGGCCGGCGGGGGCGTGGGTGGTCGTCGAGGGCAGATGGCGGAATGGCAGACGCGCTAGGCTTAGGACCTAGTTCCTGATGAGGGAGTGCGGGTTCGACTCCCGCTCTGCCCATCCTTTCGATCTGGCCTGCCGCCCGGGCGGGAGCCGGATTCGGCGACGATCCACGGTCCCGGAATTTGCAAAGGACAATTAAGGACAATTCATGAGCGAGACACATGAACACTTCCAAAGCAGCGTGAAGGACCTGGGCCCGACCCGGAAAGCGGTCGAAGCCGAAGTCGGGGCCGAGGCCACCGCCCGGGAATACGACCGCATCCTCGAGGAGTACAGTCAGAGGGCCCGCCTCAAGGGCTTCCGCCCGGGGAAGGCCCCCAAGGATGTGGTCCGCCGGATGTTCGCCCCGGACATCCAGCGGTCCGTGGCGGACGAGCTCATCCCTCGAGTCCTCGAGGAAATCCTCGAGGCGAAGGCCATCCGGCCCGTGGGCGTCCCCGTCGTCGAGAACGTTTCGTACGAGGAGGGTCAGCCTCTCCGGTTCAAAGCTGTGATCGAGGTCTGGCCGGAGTTCGAGCTGCCGTCCTACAAGAAGGTCCAAGCCAAGAAGATCGAGGCCGCCGTCACCGACGAAGACGTCTCCCGGACGGTCGACGAGCTGCGCGAAAAGGCGGTCGAATACGTTCCGGTCGAAGGCCGGGGCGTCGCCTCAGGCGACTACGCCGTGGTCGAGCTCCAGGGCAAGGACCTGAAGACGAGAAGGCTCATGCCCGCCGAGAAGGTGGTCGTCCTGGCGGGCCACGAAGGGAACGACCCCGTCCTCAACGCCAATCTCCTCGGCCTGGTCCCCGCCGAGGAGAAATCGTTCCGCCACGCCTATCCGGCCGACCACAAGAACAAGAAACTGGCCGGGAAGGAGATCGAATACCGGCTCAAGGTCGTATCGATCAAGGAGAAGAGGCTGCCCGAGGCGAACGACGATTTCGCCAAGACGCTCGGCGAGTTCGACACTCTGGCCGCGGTCCGCGACAAGATCCGCCGGGAGATCCAAATCGCGCGCGGCCAGGCCGCCCGCCGCGAAACCGCCGACGAAGTCCTGCGGACGATCGTCGACCGGGCCGTGTTCGAGCTCCCCAAGAGCGTTGTCGACGAGGAGGCCGAGGCCGTGTTGAAGAACATGCTCCAGTCGGCCCCGGCTAATGCCGTCACCCCGCAGCTCCTGGAGACGCTCCGGGGATCGGCCCACGCCCAGGCCGAATCGAACCTCAAGCGCCACCTGGTCTTGCGCCGGATCGCGGACGCGGAGGGGATCCGGGTCACGGAGGAGGACCTCGACCAGGAGATCGGACGCCTCGCCCAGGCCAACGGCATTCCCGTGGCCCGGGCCCGGGAGTCCTTCGCCGCGGAAGGCCGGCGGGACGACCTCCGGAGCACGCTGCTCGTCCGCAAGACCGTTGACTTTCTGGTCGGCCAGGCTATAATAGAATAATCCCACGCGATTCTCATGACCCTCATCCCTTTCGTCGTTGAACAAGACGGCCGCTCGGAGCGCGCGTACGACATTTATTCGCGCCTTCTGCGGGACGGCATCATCTTCATCGGGAGCGAGATCACCGACGACCTGGCCAATCTCGTCATCGCCCAGCTTCTGTACCTGGAGGCCGAGAATCCCGAGAAGGAGATCTCGCTGTACATCAATTCGCCCGGAGGCAGCATCACCGCCGGACTCGCGATCTACGACACGATGCAGTTCGTGGCCAACGACATTTCCCCGATCTGCGTGGGTCAGGCGGCCAGCATGGCCGCCGTCCTGCTGGCCGCGGGCACGGCGGGCAAGCGCATCTCGCTGCCCAATGCCCGCATCGTCCTGCACCAGCCGTCCGGCGGCTACCAGGGCCAGGCTTCGGACATCGCGATCCAGGCCAAAGAAATCCTCCGGATCCGGGAGAACCTGTACCAGATCCTGGTCAAGCACACGCGCCAGATCAAGACCCGGATCCAGACCGATATCGAGCGGGACTTCATCATGACCGCGGCCCAGGCCAAGGAGTACGGCCTGATCGACCAGATCCTGACGAGCCGGCCCGCGGCGAAGAAGTAGGCCCGCCCCGTTTCCGCAGCGCGTTTCGGAGTTTCCATTGGAGAGAGAACGACACCGATGAGCGAAGACACCGCGCATCCGAAGGAGCCGATGGTGAAGTGCAGCTTCTGCGGCCGGAACCAGACCCAGGTCCGCAAGCTCATCGCCGGGCCCGGCGGGATTTTCATCTGCGACACCTGCATCGACACGGCCCACGGCCTGCTCCAGACCTTCGCGGCGAAGGACGACGAGAAGGCGGGTCCGGCCGCGTTTCCCACGCCCGGGGACATCAAGCGGGCTCTGGACGAACACATCATCGGCCAGGAGAAGGCCAAGAAGAAGATCGCCGTGGCGGTCTACAACCACTACAAGCGGGTCCACCGCCCTCGGGCGGGCGGGGACGTCGAGATCGCCAAGAGCAACATCCTTCTGATCGGCCCGACCGGCACGGGAAAAACGTTGATGGCCCAGATCCTGGCCAAGATCCTGGCCGTGCCCTTCGCCATCGCCGACGCCACGACCCTGACCGAGGCCGGTTACGTCGGCGAGGACGTCGAGAACGTCGTCCTGAAACTCTACCAGGCGGCCAAGGGCAACATCGCCAAGGCCCAGAAGGGCATCATCTACATCGACGAGATCGACAAGATCAGCCGCAAGAGCGACAGTCCCTCGATCACCCGGGACGTCTCGGGCGAGGGTGTCCAGCAGGCCCTCCTCAAGATCATCGAGGGGACCGTGGCCAACATCCCGCCCCAGGGCGGCCGGAAGCACCCTTACCAGGAGTTCATCCCCGTCGACACGACCGACATCCTGTTCGTCTGCGGCGGGGCCTTCGTCGGGCTCGACAAGATCATCGCCCAGCGCCTGGGGAAGGCGGTCGTCGGCTTCAAGTCGGAGTCCCGCCTCGTCCGACCCGACGCCTCGACCGAGCTCCTGGCCAAACTCATCCCGCAGGACCTGATCAAGTACGGACTGATCCCCGAGCTCGTCGGCCGGATCCCGGTCGTGGCCACGTTCACCGACCTGACCTTGACCGATCTCGTGGCCATCCTGACGAAACCCAAGAACGCCATCATCAAGCAGTACCAGAAGCTCTTCGAGATGGAGGGCGTGGAGCTCGAGTTCACCGACGACGCCCTGCTGGCCATCGCCCTGAAGTCGGTGGAGCGCAAGCTCGGCGCGCGGGGCCTACGGACGATCATCGAGGACCTCATGCTCGACATCATGTTCTACCTCCCGTCCTCGAAGAAGACGACCAAGATCCGGATCACGAAGCGCATGGTCGACGAGAACGAGCTGAGCTTCGACCGGATCAAACAAGTCATCGGAGTCTAACCATGGAACATTCCGGCGAACAGGCCGAAATCCTGAAAAACATCCCCCTGATCCCGCTCCGGGAGCTCGTAGTCTTTCCGGCCACCCTCGTGCCGTTCATCATCGGCCGGGCCTCCTCGATCCAGGCTCTGGAGAAGGCGTCGGAGACCGACAAGCTGATCATCCTCGCGGCCCAGATGGATGCCAGCCTCGACAACCCCGGCCCCAAGGACATCTACTCCCTGGGCGTCACGGCCAAGATCATCCGGACCGTCCCCGTCGACGATAAAAACGTCCGGGTCATCGTCGAAGGGAAGCGGCGGGCCCGGATTTTGGAGTTTCTGAGCTCGTACCCCTTCTACCAGGTTCTGGCCAAGGAGATCCGGGTCTACGAGGACACCGGCAAGGAGATCCAGGAGGAGATGAAGCGGGCCCTGGCCCTCTTCGAGGAATACCTCAAGCTCAGCCAGAACACGAACTTCCAGTCGATCATCCCGGCCCTGCGCGACCATTCGCCCGACCGGATCGCCGACATCATCTCCTCGCACCTCTACCTGCCCCTCGACGAGAAGCAGAACCTGCTCGAGACCATCAACAGCCAGGAGCGCATCCGGCGCCTCAATTTTCTCCTGGAGAGCGAGG
Source organism: Candidatus Aminicenantota bacterium (assembly GCA_017883285.1). Lineage (GTDB taxonomy): Bacteria > Acidobacteriota > Aminicenantia > Aminicenantales > UBA4085 > FEN-413. Next base: position 33,387 of record JADGNV010000120.1, read on the forward strand.
TCTACAAGATCCAGGTCAACGCCCGCGGCAAGGATGGCAAGCCGCTCAACCGCCGGAAGGGCCCGTTCGGCCAGCCCGGCGGGCCGAACATCTTCACCCCGGGAGGCGCGCCGGGGGGGAAGAAGGACGAGCAGGCCAACGAAATCGAGGAGCTGAAGAAGAAGGTGGCCGCGGCCAAGATGCCGCCCGATGCCGAGGACAAGGCCCGCAAGGAGATCGAGCGGCTCGAGACCATGCCCCCGATGTCGGCCGAGGCCACGGTCTGCCGGAATTATCTCGACTGGCTCATCGCCCTGCCCTGGACCCATAAGTCCCGTGAAAAACGGGACCTCAAGGAAGCCGAGCGCATCCTCAATGAGGACCACTACGGGCTGGACAAGGTCAAGGAGCGCATTCTGGAGTACCTGTCCATCCGACAGCTGGTCAAGAACCCGAAGGGCGTGATCCTGGGGCTCATCGGGCCCCCGGGCGTGGGCAAGAGCTCGCTCGGCAAGTCGATCGCCCGGGCCACGGGCCGGAAGTTCGTCCGCCTGTCGCTCGGGGGCGTCCGGGACGAGGCCGAGATCCGCGGCCACCGCCGGACCTACATCGGCGCCTATCCCGGCCGCATCATCCAGATGATCAAGCGGGCGGGGACGCGGAACCCGGTCTTCCTCCTGGACGAGGTCGATAAGATGAGCATGGACTTCCGGGGCGACCCTGCCTCGGCCCTGATGGAGGTCCTGGACCCCGAGCAGAACAGCGCGTTCCTCGACCATTACATCGATACCGACTACGACCTGTCCCAGGTCATGTTCGTGGTGACGGCCAACATGCTCGACGCCATCCCGCGGCCTCTCGTCGATAGGATGGAAATCATCCAGATCCCCGGCTACACCGAGGCCGAGAAGCTCGAGATCGCCCGCCAGTTCCTCTGGCCGAAGCAGAGGGCGGCCCATGGACTCAGCGAGCGCAACATCGAGATCTCGGACAAGGCCGTCCTCAAGCTCATCGACGACTACACCCGCGAGGCCGGCGTCCGGAATCTCGAACGCGAGATCACGAAGATCTGCCGCAAGGTCGTCAAGAAGGTCGTGGCCAAGGGTAAGGACCACAAGGACAAGGTCACGCTCAAGAACCTCGAGAGCTTCCTCGGCGTGCCCAGGTTCCGGCGGTCGGCCCTCGACCGCGAGGACGAGATCGGGGTGGCCCTCGGCATGGCCTGGACCGAGTACGGCGGCGAGCTCCTGACGTTCGAGGCGACCAAGGTCCACGGCAAGGGCAACTTCACGCTGACCGGCCAGCTGGGCGAGATCATGCAGGAATCCGCCCAGGCGGCCTTCAGCTACGTCCGGGGCAAGGTGTTCGAGATGAACATCGCCAAGGACGTCACCCGGAACTTCGACATCCACATCCACGTGCCCGAGGGCGCGACACCCAAGGAAGGGCCCTCGGCCGGGATCACGATCGCCATCGCCATCCTGTCCCTCCTGACCGAGATCCCGGTCAGCAAGAAGGTGGTCATGAGCGGCGAGATCACTCTCCGGGGCAGGGTCCTGCCGGTCGGCGGCATCAAGGAGAAGCTCCTCGCCGCCCACCGCGAAGGCATCCGCGAGGCCGTCCTGCCCCTCGACAACAAGGCCGACCTGAAGGACCTTCCCAAGAACCTGAGCCAGGACATGAAGATCCACCTGGTCGAAAACATGGACGATGTCCTGAAGCTCGTCCTGACCCGCGACCTCCCCGCCAAGAAGGCCCCGCGGACCAAGAAGGTCGCCCCCCCGGCCGAAGGCGCCCTGCTGGGCCGGGAAGGGGAGGAGGGGGACAATCCCAAGGAACCCCCGTTAACGCATTGAGCGATATCCCAAGAGGTGAACCATGACGAAAGACACAACTCCCAAGGACGTGAAAGAGGCCAAGGACGTCAAGGACCTGAAAGAGATCAAAGAGTACAAAGAGTACAGCCTGATCGAGCTCGAGGCCAGGGACACGAAGGACCTCCTCAAGATCGCCCCCCTGGCCGGCATCCCCGAGGCGGAGATCGATAAAGAAGACCGGCATGACCTGATCTTCAAGATCCTGGAGGCCCAGGCCAAGAAGCAGGGGCTCCTGTTTTCCGAAGGCGTGCTGGAATGCCTGGAGGACGGATTCGGGTTCCTGCGGGCGCCCGATTTCAGCTACCTTCCCAGCCAGGACGACATCTACGTCTCGCCCTCGCAGATCCGGAAGTTCCAGCTCCGGACGGGCGACACGATCTCGGGCATCGTCCGGCCGCCCAAGAACGGGGAGAAGTATTTCGCCCTGATCAAGATCGAGGCCATCAACTTCATGGAGCCCGACGTCATCATCGACCAGCGGCGGAACGTCCACTTCGAAAAGCTCACTCCGCTCTACCCCTACGAGATGATCAAGCTCCAGGACGGCAACCCCAAGAACCTCAACGCCCGGATCATGGAGCTCATGACGCCCATCGGCAAGGGCCAGCGCGGGCTGATCGTGTCGCCGCCGCGCGCGGGGAAGACGACCCTCCTCAAGACGATCGCCAAATCGATCGAGAAGAACCACCCCGAGATCTTCCTCATCGTCCTGCTCATCGCCGAGCGGCCTGAGGAAGTCACCGATTTCCGGCGCAGC
>JADGNV010000121.1 GCA_017883285.1 Candidatus Aminicenantota bacterium
AGCGCCTTCTCCAGGAGGGCCTGGGAAGGATCATACAGGCCGAGGCTCTCATAGACATATCCCATCGTGTTCATCAGCTTGCCCTGAACGAGCGGCTGTCCTTGGAGCTCGGCAGCGCTTTTCTTCGCGCCTTTGTCGAGGATTTCCCGGGCCGTGACGCTGTTGCCCCGGGCTTCGCCCGGATCGGAAACCTTGAACAGCCCGGTCAGGAAATCCGAAACCTGGCGCGACGCTTCGGCTTCCTGGTTCGCCCGGTCCCGCTCACGGGCGATCCGGCGGGCCTGAATGGCCGTCGTCACCGAGAAGGCGACCAGAAGAGTCGCCAGCGTGGCGGCCACTCCGACGCCGACCCTGTGGCGGCGGATGAATTTTCTGGCCTTATAGATCGTGCTCGGAGGACGGGCGACGACCGGCTGATGGTGCATGTACCGGCCGATATCGGCCGCCAGCTCCGAGGGCGAGCCGTAGCGGCGCGTCCGGTCCTTCTCCAAAGCCTTCATCGTGATCCATTCGAGGTCGCCCCTCATCTGGCGGATGAGCGCTAGCGGTTCCGTCCGCCGGTTTTGAGCCTTGGCGGTCGACGCGCCGCCCATGGTGCTCAGCTTGGTGCTCGGCTTCGGCGGGTCTTCCTCCCTGATGATCCGGCGGATCTCGTCGAAGCCGGCGCGCCTCAGATCCTTGGGATCGAAAGGAAGGGCCCCCACGAGGAGCTCATACAAAATTGCCCCTAAGGAGTAGACATCGGTTCGGGTGTCGATGTTCTGGCCGGACATTTCCGCCTGCTCGGGGCTCATGTATTCCGGCGTTCCGATGAGCACCCCGAGTTCGGTATACATCGTCTTCTCGGTGAGGCTCTGAGCGGTCGCTTTGGCCACGCCGAAGTCGATGATTTTGGGCACGGCTTTTCCGTCCTGGATGGTGACTAGGATATTGGAGGGTTTGAGATCGCGATGGATGATCGCCTTTTGATGAGCGTGCTGGACGCCCTCGCAGACTTGTCGGAAAAGCTCCAGCCGCTCTTGGGTCGTCAGGCGGTTCTGATCGCAATAGGAGGTAATGGGGATTCCCTGGACGTATTCCATGACGAAATAGGGATGTCCCTCGTCTGTCTGCCCGGCTTCGAACACCTTGGCGATGGCCGGGTGGTCCATCATCGCCAGGGCCTGCCTCTCAGATTCGAATCGGGCGATGACCTGCCTCGTGTCCAGGCCTGTTTTGATGAGTTTCAGGGCCACGCGGCGGTGGATGGGCTTTTGCTGCTCGGCGACCCAGACCTCCCCCATTCCGCCCTCGCCGATTTTCTGCAGAAGATGATAGGGCCCGATCGTCCGGGATGTTCCGGCGGAGAATTGCTGCGTCTCGGTGTGATCGGAAGATTCTTTATCCATGACACCTCCCCCGGCCAGACTCATCCTTTCAAAAACTGGGGCCTATTGGAGGCCCCTGAATCTTTCCCTCTTTTACGAATTAAAAATCGATATAGACGCCAGAGTCAATCGTGGATCCGTCAATGATCAAAGTCAAGCGCTTTTGATCTTCCCCGCCTTTTCCCGTATCATGATTCTGTTCCTTTTGCGGAGGTAACCCCCATGACTTCTCAGAACCGCGCCCGTTTCGTCCTCGCCGTTTTCGCCCTGGCCTTGGTCTTCTCCCTGTCCCCCGCCCCGGCTCGCGGCGAGGAAGGGATGTGGACCCTTGACAACCTGCCCTTGAAGCTCCTTAAGGACCGTTACGGGTTCGCCCCCACGCAGGCCTGGCTGGACCGCGTCCGCCTCGCCAGCGTCCGGTTCATGGACGGCGGCTCGGGCTCGTTCATCAGCCCCGACGGGCTCGTCCTGACGAACCACCACGTGGCCGTGGGCCAGCTCCAGAAGATGTCCGCGGCGGGGCGCGATTATGTGGCGACCGGCTTCTATGCCAAAACCCAAGCCGAGGAGATCAAATCCCCGGACCTCGAGGTGAACGTGCTCGCGGGGATGGAAAACGTGACGGCGCGCGTGCTCGCCTCGGTCAAAGCCGGCATGAGCGAAGCCGACGCCCTCAAGTCCCGGCAGGCCGAGATCGCCCGCCTCGAGAAGGAAAGCCAGGACAAAACGGGGTTGCGGTCGAACGTCATCAGCCTCTACCAGGGCGGCGAATACTGGCTCTACCGATATCAGAAATACACCGACGTCCGGCTGGTCATGGCCCCGGAGCGCCAGGCCGCCTACTACGGAGGCGATTCCGACAATTTCACTTACCCCCGCTACGACCTCGACATGGCCTATTTCCGGATCTACGAGAACGGCAAGCCGCTCCGCCCCGAACACTGGCTGACCTGGAATCCCAAGGGACTCTCGGAGGGCGACCTCGTTTTCGTCTCCGGTCATCCGGGTTCGACCGACCGGCAGTTCACTTACGCCCAGCTCGAAAACCAGCGCGATAGCCGCTACCCGATCCTCCTCGCCTATATCGACCGGACCGTCAAGACCCTGCGCGAATACAGCGCCCGCGGGCAAGAACAGGAGCGGCGGGCCCTCGTCCAGATTTTCGGCTACGAGAACAGCCGCAAAGCCCTCACCGGCGAGTTCGAAGGCCTCAAGGACCCCGCCTTGATGGCCGGCCGCAAGAAGGCCGAGGACGAATTCCGCAAGAAAGTCGCGGGGTCCCCCGCATGGAAAAATGAGTTCGGCGGCGCCTGGGAGGCGATCGGCGGCGCCGTGGCCAAGAGCGCCGAGAGCTTCAAGAAGAGGTTCTGGCGCGGGCAAACCGGCTCGCAGCTCGCCCAGTTCGCCCAGACGATCGTGCGCTACGCGGCCGAGGTCAAAAAACCCGACGCGGACCGCATCCCCGGCTTCCATGAGTCCGAGGTCGAGGAGCTCCGGTTCTATCTCCTCTCGCCGGCGCCGATCTACGCGGACCTCGAGGAGCTCCTGCTGGCCCGTGCCCTTCAGCAGGCGCTCGCCGAGCTCGGCCCGAACGACGAATTCGTGAAGGCCGCCCTCGGCGGAGCCACGCCGGAGTCCGCCGCCAAAAAGCTCATCGGCGGCACGAAGCTAGCCGACCCCAAAGTCCGCGAGGAGCTCCTCAAGGGCGGAGAAGGCGCGGTCGCGAAATCCGCGGACCCGCTCATCGTCCTCGCCCGCAAGATCGACCCCACGCTGCGGGCCGACGAAAAATGGGCCCGGGACAACATCGAGAGCGTCCTGACTTCGGCGGGCGAAAAGATCGGCCGAGCGCGCTTCGCGGTGTACGGCAAAGCCGAGGCGCCGGACGCCACGTTCACTCTCCGGCTCTCGTTCGGCACCGCGGCCGGCTATCCGATGAACGGAACGCTGGCGCCCTACAAGACGACGCTCTACGGCCTCTATGACCGGGCCTTGGGGTTCGGCGACAAGGGGGAGTTCAAGCTCCCGGCAAGGTTCTGGGACCGGAAAGCGAGTCTCGACCTCGCGACTCCGGTGAATTTCGTCTGCTCCTGCGACATCATCGGCGGGAATTCGGGATCTCCGGTCGTCAATCGGGCGGGCGAGCTCGTCGGTCTGATCTTCGACGGCAACATCGAGAGCCTGCCGGGGCGGTTCGCTTACGACGGCACGAAGAACCGGGCGGTCGCCGTGCATTGCGCCTATATGCTCGAGGGGCTGAAGAAGCTCTACGACGCCGCCCCCCTGGCCGCCGAGATCGAAAAGAAAAAATAGAGCGGGCCGGATCGGCTCCCCGAAAAATAGGCCCGGCGATCAGGGGACTCGCCCCCCTCTCTATTTCTCCGGGACCCGGTCCGCGTCCTTCTTCAAATAAGGCACGCCTTCCTTCAGCCATTTCGGCATCGGCGCGCCCTTGAGATAGTGGTCGAAGAATTCGAAGTACCGGACCGTCAGGTCCTTCCGGTTGGCCAGCCCGCGCAGCCCATGCCCCTCGCCCGGGTAAGACAGCAAGACGGCCGTCTTGCCGTTGTACCGGAGGGCGTTGTAGAAGCCGAGGCCGTTGTGGAAGTCGACGGTGGGGTCGGCCCCGCCATGCATGATCAGGAACGGCGCGGTCACGTTCGGCACGTGGGTGATGGCCGATTCGTAGAGGTAGCGTGCGGGCTGGTCCCAGGGGGAAAAGCCCCAGCGCCCCTGGCTGTAGAAGTAGTAATCGAACGCGTTTTCGCCGCTGCCGCCGGAGACGGCGTAGGCCCAGCCCCAGTTCTGGGTGAAGTCGTAGTAGAGATCGATGACGCCCGCGCCCATGCCCACGGCCGCGAACATCCTGGACATCGTCCCGATGAAGGCCGCGCCCTCGCCGCCGTAGCTGTGGCCGGTGACGGCGATCCGCTTCGGGTCGGCGCAGCCCATCTCGATGACTTTGCGCGTGGCCGCCTCGACGCATTCGAGCATGTCGGTGTGCGAGGAGCCCGTGCGGAAGTGGACGTCGGGCAGCATGGTCAGATAGCCGGCGCTCACCGCCTGCATGGGCGACCCGCCCATGCCGGTGAGATAGGAGGGCGCGTTGTAGCGGTGCATTCCCTGGGAGTTCTTCTCGTAGAAGGTCACGATCATCGGCCGCTTCTGGCCCGGCTTGTAGTCGTCCGGCAGGGCCAGGATGCCCTGCAGGCGGACGCCGTCCTTGTTCTTATAGTCGAACAGGAGGCGATGGCCCCAGAGGAACTCGGCCTGCTGCGGATTCGCGTCGCTGATCTTCTTCGAATCCTTGAAGCCGGGTCCCGAGACGCGCAGGTCGGGGAATTCGACGAACGTCTGGCGGGTGAACAGGAAGGTTTCGGCTTTCAAGGCCCGGGTCGGATTGCTGAAAGACGCGTCCTCGTAGAGGAGCTCTTTCAGGCCGGCGCCCGTCAGCTCGTAAAACCCGGATTTCTTGGTCCATTCGCCGTAGGCCGAAAGCGTGACCGGCTTGGCCAGATCGATCGATCCGCGCGGGCCGACCGAACGCGGGAGGGTCAGGTCCACGGGTTCGGTGCGGACGATGCGGAAGCGGATCTCCCGCTTGTCGCCGAGGCCCCCGGTGAGGCACTTCGGCGCGGAGCCGTCGAGGGGGAGAGCCCACAAATCGTAGCGGTGCTCGGCGATGACCGCGCCGCCGTCGCTCGTAAAGCCGGCGACGCCGTAGGTGGGCTTGGGCCCGGGATGATCATATTCCAGGTCGACGAAGCTCGGCGCTTTCCCGGCGCCCAGCGTCTTCGTGGCGCCCGTCTCGAATTCATAGGCCTGGAGCTTTTCGTTCTTCCAAAAGAGAAAATGCGTGCCCTGCGGCGAAATTCCGAAGACATGGGCGCCGACGAGCTGCCCCTTGACGATCAGGGTCCGCTCCCCTGTGGACGTGTTCACGCGGTAGATATTCGCGGCCGGGAGCCTGGAATCGCGGCCGTAGCCGCGCGGATCGCGGCCCACGGCCCACTTGCCGTCCGGGGCGACCTCAAGCTCCTTCATGGTCTCGTCCGCCAGCTTGACGAAGCGCTTGGCCGGGAGGTCGAAGCCCTGGCGGAAGGTGAAGTTGCGGTCCTGTTCCGCGCGGGCCATCTGGAGGGATTGGACCCTTTCGTCGCCCGTGTTCCAGACATCGACGTCGGCCGCTTCGTCCGTGGAGCGCCGCGTCGTGTCGGGAGAGGCGACCTGCTCCTTGATCCCGAAGAACACGCGCTTGTTGTCCTCGCTCCAGGCGAGAGCCGCCCGGTCGCTGATCATCCAGCCTTTAGGGAAGCCGTCCGCTTTCGCCGCTTCGAGGACGGCCGGCGCGACGGCGCCTCCCTCTTTCAAGGCCGCGGCCACGTCCGGGAAGGCGAGGAGGACATTGTCCTTTTCCCGCATCTTCTCGACGTCGCTGCCCT
>JADGNV010000122.1 GCA_017883285.1 Candidatus Aminicenantota bacterium
GACATAGAAGCAGGTCCGGTCAATGAGCGCCGTAACCTCCTCGTTCCGGCCGTAGCTGCCCAGCAGGTAATCGAGCAGGTAGAGCGCGATCTCGCCGCCCTGAATCTCGTTGCCGTGGATGTTGCCGTCCACGTAGATGCCGGGCTTCGAGAGGGCGGGGCCGGTCTTGGGGTTGTTGACGGTCATGGCCATGAGGGGCCGCCCCTCGTCGCTTTTGCCGGCTTCTTCGAGCGTGGTCAGGGCCGGATAGGCTTTGTTTAATGCGCGGAGCGCTTCGTAGACCTGGTCCAGGGGATAGTAATGGTCGAACCGCAGAGGGAGGGGCGGAAGAGGAGGCTGAGCGGGAGTTTGGGGCGAAGCTTGAGGCGAGGTTTGAGGCAGGGGCGCGGGCTGGGGCGCGGGCTGAGGCGAGCCGGTGCCGGTGTTGTTGCCAGTATTTGTTTCGTTTTTTTGCGCAGGCAGGGAGAAGGCGAGCAGCACGAGAAGGATGGCGAGGCCGGCGAGCTTTCTCATTTCACACCTCCGAGATCTAACGTACGGGCATCGCGCCAGGCGGTCTGGGTCTCGGCCTTTATCTCGATCTTGACGGGCTTGTCCGACTGGATGATCCAAGTCGCGGTTTGGGTGGCGAGGCCCTGGATCGCAGGGATGAGGGTCCGCTTCTTGCCGTCCACGATCTTGATGCCCGGGCCGTCCAGGGTGACGATGACGGGCAGGATGCGCTCGTTGCGGCGGGCCATGGCCGTGGGATACGGAAGCGCGCCGGTGTTCTCGATGCGGACCTTGATCTCGTAGACGCCCGTACCGACGGGCTTGACCTCGGCCGAGGCGATCCGGACGCGGGCCATCTTCTTGGCCACCTCGAAGACCCAGGGGACTTGACCCTTGAGGAGGGGTTCGATCATCGCCGGGGGCGGAGTGTTGTCGGCATAGGGCGCGGCCCCGCCGATCTCCACCTCGCCCAGCGTCGGATGCTTGAAGGGTTTCCAATCGACGAAGCCCTTGCCGGCGAGCTCTTTGTCGCTGAAGGCGAGAAGGGCTTTCTCTTTCGGGTCGGAGCCCTCCTCGCTCGGCGGCTTGGGCATCTGCTTCATCATATCGGCCATCTTCTTGGGGTCGAGCTGGCCGGCCTTGACCATGTCGATCACCTGCTTGGCCTTGAACTGGGCGGGCGCGCCGGCGGCCTTGAGGAAGGCGTCGATCTTCTCTTCGCCCAGGGCCAGGAACTCGTCCTTGGTCATCTTCTCGAGCTGATCGGCGGTGAGCGCCTCGGCCTTCTTCTCCTCTTTCACCTCGGGCAGAGTCCAGAAGTCGAGGGCGAAGGACGGCAGGCCGAGCTGGTAATAAGACCACAGCTCGAAGGAGCCGTCCTTGTCGGGCGGCGGGTCGAGCCGCTTGGCGTCGAGCTTGTTCGTCTTGAGGAACTCTTTGAATTTCTCGGAGAGCTCCTTGTAGAACTTCAGGTCGTCGTCGAGGGGATTCACGACGGCCCCGAGGCCCAGAAACCCGGCGATCATCGACTCGGTGATCTCCATGCCGGGGGGCGCCATGGGTTTGACCATCTCCATGATCTCGGCCATGGTGTAGGTCCGGGCCGGGTCGGCGCCGAAGGCGGAGGCGATGCGCTCGGGGATCTTGATCTGGCTGAGGTCGGATTCGCTCCGGCGGCCGCCGCGCGGCGGGTTCAGGCAGAAGTTCGATTCGCCGAAGACGAAGGTCAGCCCGATTTCGCGATGGGCGTCGATGAATTTCAGGAGGGCGAAGTTCTCCGCCTCGGAGCCGGCCCAAGCGCCGGAGTCGGGGGCGAAGAATTTGAAGAGGTGCGGGAAATTGAGGCCGACGTTCGCGCCGCCGGGGCCGTCCTCGTTGTACTTCCCATCGCCGTCGTTGTCGATGCCCTCGGAATAGAGCTTGTAGACGCCCTTTTCGCCCTTGGACCAGTCGGCCCGCTTCAGGAGGCGCGGCTGGCCGGGGACGGGCATCCACTCGCCCTCGGGATCCTTGACCCGCATCTGGGTGATCAGGCCGTCGCCGTTGAGGTCTTCGGGGCCGTCCTCGTCGATCTGGTCGTCCATGTCGTCGTTGTGGGGGCGGGCGTTGCGGGGGTCGAGGCGGAGGGGCTTGGCGAAGAAGAGCGAGGCGGCGTCGGGATTGCCGCAGGGGAGGATGTACCAGGTCCGGTCGACGCGGAGAGCGGGAGCGGCGATGATGAGGCGGGCCAGGTAGAGGGCCGCTTCGCCGGAGATGGGGACGGTCCCCTCCATGTCGGCGGCGATGAAGACGGCGGGGAAGGTTTTGGAGGGCTGGGAGGGATTGGAAGGGTTAGTAGGGCTGGAAGGCAGGGCAGGGTTGGCGGTTTTTGCGGTTTCGGGGCCGATTTCGAGGAGGATGAGCTCCCGTCCGCCGGGAGATTTGGCGAGAGTGTGGGTGCGGGCGAAGGCGGGGTTAGCCCGGGCCATATCGAGCAGCGCGGCGTTCAGCTCGGCGGGAGTGTGGTAGCGGTCGAAGGCGAGGGAGGAGGGGGAAGCGGGGGCAGCAGGAGCTTGAGGGGTGGGGGCTGCGGGCGCCGGCTTTTGGGGCGCGGCGGCTTGGGGCGTTGCTACGGCTTGGATCGCCGGTTTTTGGGGAGCGGGTGGGATCTGGGAAGCGGCCGAAAACTGGAGCGCCAGGCATAAGAGGCCGAAGAGTAGCAGACGGGCCGGCGTGAGGGCGGGCTTGGGATGATTCACGTGTCGTTACCTCCGATCAGCGAAGTCGGCGAAAAACTGGGGTAATTATACAACGAAATCCAGAAATTGGGGGACATAACCCGATTTTCTGGAAATCAGGGGACACGACCCGATATTTTGGAAATTGGGGGAGGAAATTAGGGGACATAACCCGATTTTCTGAAATCGGGATTGTGTCCCCTAATTTCCGTTAAATCATGAAATCTCGACGATGAGCTTTTTGTTAAGCGCGATCGCGACTCGCTCGATCGTCGATAACTTGATATCTTCGGCGTGGTTTTCGATTCGCGAAATGGCACTTTTCTTAGTTTTCAGCTTGTGGGCCAATTCCTCCTGGGTCATTCCCGATTCTTCCCGAGCTTGGCGGAGGAGGACACCAATCTTGAATTTTTCGTAGCCCGCCCGATAATTATCAGCAAAATCTCGATCCGTTTTTTTTCTTTTCCCGATATACTTTTTAAGATCATCCATCCTCGCACCCTCTCTTCATATGTTAACTCGCACGTTAACTCTTGTCAACGGGGATCCATTAATCGCCTTACTACGCGGAGAGAACGCCCTGCTAAGCTTTGGCCGGGGGCACGATTTTCGCGACGAGTTCGAGGCAGAGCATGGCCAAGCGGGCCATATCGTTATACAGCTTGGCTGTTCTTTTTGATTCCATGGAGCATTCCTTTCAGGAACGAATAGCCTTCCCGGTCGCCGTCGAGGAAGACGGGCTCGTAATCGAGGCCCTCCCAGAACCAATCGGGAGAGGCGTCCAGATTGATCACGTCGACATTGCGGACGAGGTCCTCGGCGAGGTCGGCCGCGACGCGGCGGAGAGACAGGAATTCCTCCCCTCCAATCGGCGACGCGGGCCGGCTGACACCGAGATCCCAATCGGAGAAGGCTTTGGCCCGGCCCTTCGCTCTCGAACCGAGCAGTACGACGGCGATTCCGGGACTCCGTCGAATCAGGGCGGCGATGACCGGGCGGATTTCGTCGAGATGCTCGGCAAACGCGGGCGCATCACCGATGGGGACGATCAGTTCAAGGGGATCGCAACCGAGCGCGCAGGCGATTCTCAGAAATGCGGAGGCGAAGACGGGCTTTCCCCGGAAATAGCCGAGGATCGTGTTCCTGTGGACGCCGATCCGACCGGCAAACCTGGAAGCGTTGGGGAAGCCCAGAGCTTTCATCCGTTCGGTGACGGCCTGGCGATCGAGGACATATTTCATTGTTCCCCTCGCTGATTATTGAATCACAGGGGGATCTAAAAGTCAATATTATATGCATATGCATATAATATTAGTCATTTGCCTTCTCAATCAGGCCACAAGGCGGGATCGACCGCCGGCAAGCGCACCGTCGTCTCGCGTCCGTCGCGGAGCCGGATGGTCAGCGCCACTTCGCCGGACGCCTCCGTGATTTTCTGAGCATGGACGATTTCCGGGACGGCTAGCATCTGGGGCGCCCCGTTCCTGTACCACATTTCGCTGAAGGAATTGGCGCGCCGGCGAATATTTCATATAATGGGCGACTATCAGCAGGAGCCGCACATGAAAAAATTCCTGATCATTATCGCCATAGCGCTCTCGGTTTCCGCCCTGCATTCGTCCGAAATCGTGAAAATCAAATTGTCCGACGGCGAGACGATGACGGGCAAGCTGGACCTGCCGCCAGGCGGCGGGGACGTCCATGAATTGGTCATGTTCATCGCCGGGACGGGACCGAACACGTACATCAACCACCGCAAGCTGGGCGATGCCGAATTCAACTACTTCGATCTGTTCGTGGACGAATTCGCCAAGCGCGGCGTCGCCTTCTTCGCCTACAACCGGAGAGGCGTCGAAATCGGGGATACACCGCCCTATTACGACACGGTCGACAAGGAGAAGTACAAGAAATATCTGCCCGGCATCGAAGTGAAGGACATCGGGACCGCCATCGCCTATCTGAAAAACGATCCGCGTCTGAAAACGGCCAAAGTCGTCCTCCTCGGTTGGAGCGAGGGGACGATCCTGGCGGCCATGGCCGCTGAAAACACGGACAACAAGATCGCCGCCCTGTTCCTCGCCGGCTACGCCCACGAGAACATGTCCGACATCATCAAATGGCAGCTTTCCGGCGAGCCGTCGATCATCAATATCCGCAAGTACTTCGATACCGACAAGGACAACGCCATCGTCCGGAGCGAATACGAGGCCACGACCGCGGCCGCAAATTATATGAGGACGAACGTTTTCCAGAACGCCAAGTTCGAGGACCTCGACGTCAACAAAGACGAGAAGATCGACAGCGCGGATTTCAAGATCATCAACAGCGGGAGATTGCAGGCCGTGCTGAACGCCATCGAAAAAAACGACGACGCCTGGATCTGGACCAATTATTTCCGGATCACGACGGCCTGGCTGAAGGAATATTTCGCGCTGGAGCCGAACAAGACCAGGCTTCTGCGGATCGACATCCCCATCTATATCTTCCACGGCGAGGACGACGCCAGCGTCTCCGTGGCCGGGGTCTTGGACCTCAAAGACCGGTTCGCCCAAAAAAATAAGACGAACCTGCAATGCTTCGTCTTCAAGGCCCACGACCATGACCTGAATTACATGCTCTGGCCGCTCAAGAAGACCATTTCCGAGGGAATTCAGAAGATTTTCGACGTGGCCGGAGAGATCAACGGGCGATAGTCGCCTGCCCGCCCGCCTATCCTCACGGGTCTCGTGCCGGAGACGACGATCGAACCGTTTACGCCGGTTTTCGGGCCTTGTAGATGAAGTTCGAGGAGCTGTCGAACCGCCCCGAATGGGCCAGGTAGTTTTCGACGGCGAAGCCCTTTCCCTCGAGGAACGTCCGGATCTCGTCCGGCGTGTAGTGGTGGCGGATGGGGACGAAATACCAGTCTAGGATGAGCCCGGAGAGCTTCTCGCCCTTGCGCGATTTTTCGCGCTTCTTGAAGAAGAAGACGACCGGGGTGAGAAAGAAGGCCATGACCTTGGCCAGGAAGTTCCACGACCAGCGCGGCGTCCGGATGAGCGTCTTGCGGATCGCCTCGTGGATCCAGGTGACCTTGGTCTTTTTGTAGATGGCCAGCAGGATGGCCCCGCCGGGCTTGAGGACGCGGAAGAGCTCGGTCATGGCCCCGAACGGGTCGGTCGTGTGGTGGACCGTCCCCCAGGCCCAGACGATGTCGAACGCGGCGTCGGCATAGGGCAGATGGAGCATGTCCTGGCGCTCGAAGCGGGCGTTCGCGAGATTGAACTTGTCCTTGAGGCCGGTCGCCGTCTCGAGGCTGCCGGGGCTGATGTCGATCCCCGTGACCGCGCCCGCGCCGTTCCGGGCGAAAATGATGCTGAAGATCCCCGTCCCGCAGCCGGCGTCGAGGACCAACTTGCCGGCGACCTCGGCGGGCGAGAAGAACAGCGCCCAGTGCTTTTCCGAGGCCTCGTATTCGGGGATGTATTCCGTCCAGACGACGTCGTAGAATTTTCCGACTCTTTCCTTGTCTATGGGCATCACGGATGCTACTAGGTACCGAGGATCTCGATCCCGGAATACACGTCCTCCGTGACCTGGCGGACGCGCTTGAAGAACAGGAATCCGGCGTTGACCTTGATCCGGGTGGTCTTCAGCATGAGGGTCTTGCCGTCGACGACTTCGAGGGCGATCCGGGCCTCGAGTTCCTGGACGAAACGCGGGGTCTCGGACGGCCGGGCCTCGGCCAGGAGCGGATCGAGGGTCCCGGGCTCGAAATAGATGCGGCCCTCCCAGTTCTTGTCGCTCTTGACTTTGGCCGTGACGTCGAGCGCCAGGGCCGGCCGGCCGTCGAGCGACGCGTTTTCGTCCAGGCGGAAGGCGAACCGCTTACGCCGGGCCTCGGAAAAGGGCGTGTACTCCTCGATGGAGGAGCTCAGGCCCCTTCGCCGCGGGGCCGCGCCCGCCGGCCGGGGCTTGTCGGGCGGCCTCTGCCGCCGGTACTTTTCGTGCGCCTTGCGGTCGGCCTCGATGAACTCTTTGGTGATGTCCCGCGTATTTCCGTCCTTCGTCTCGAGCGCCTTGAGGATTTCCTCGGAGCGCCGGCCGTCGGTGACGGTCACGGTCTTGGTCACGACGGTGACGGACTCGGGCGCCCAATGCCGGTCCATTTTGGTGATCGTCGAGGTCACCGAACCGCGCCAGTTGCGCGCTTCCTGGAAGCCGCCGACCTTGGCGTCGACCTTGTCCAGGAAGGTATTCAGGTCCAGCCCGACGGTCTGGCCGGATGGAGGTCCGGCAGCGAGGATCCCGGCCAGGGAAGCCCCTGCCAAGATTAGGATCGACAAGATGCGGTGCCGGGTCATCGGGTATCCTCCCTTTTCGGATTGCCTTATTATTTTACCAAAACTCCGGACTCTACGCCAATCCGGCACTGGGGTCGGCCTCAAGGCCCTCATAGCGGAGGGGGGGCCCGTCGGCATTTCGACGGGGGGAACCGACGGGACTGGTTCCCCCGGAGGGCCGGGGGTCGGCCCCAGCGCCGGACAGGGAAGACGCGCCGCCCCTTGACAGGGCACGGGAGTATGTTATAATTGCCACGTTCCTAGTGTTCCTATTGTTCCGCGTGAGATAATAGTGTATAGGTGAAAACAAGGAAGAAGGAGGATAGATAGTCATGTCGACCCTGTTGATCGTCATCCTGAGCGTCATCGGTTTCCTGGCCCTCGTCATCGGCGGCCTGATCGTTCTCTGGTTCTACCAGGGCGGTTGCTGCGTCCGCCGGATCAAGGCCAAAATCACCAAGAAGGACTTCGTCGCGCCCGTTCTGAAACAGGGGTGAGCGGCGAAGCTCCATTTACAAACCCTTCCCGGTCGTGGATAATGGGGATTGGTGCGTTTGCGCGTAAAGGAGACCCTTATGGAACCCGTTAAAAACGAAGTCGCGGTCATGTTTTCGGGAGGGATCGATTCGCTTTTGGCCTCGGTCCTTCTCCAGCAGAAATACGACAAGGTCCACCTCCTCACCTTCGACAAGGGTTACCTCGAATTCGGCGTCAAGAACAACATCCCCAACGTCGAGCGGCTGAAGAAGACCTACGGCGAAGATCGGATCACCCACGAGGTCATCGACCTGAAGAAGGTCGTCAAGCGGATCGCGGTCAAGAAGATCTTCAAGGACCGCAAGAAATACAACATGGAAACCCGCTGGTGCGTCGGCTGCCGCATGGGGATGAACACCGGCGGCCTCCTCTACGCCCTGGAGCACAACCTGATCGGCTACGCCGACGGCTCGAACCGGGAGCAGGTGCCCTCCGAGGGCAACCTCACCGGGACGGCCGAGAACTTCCCGAGCATCGTCAACCGCCACAAGAACTTCGCCATGGAATACGCCGTCCACTTCATCACCCCGACCTATGAGTTCGGGAGCCGCGAGGACCGGCGCACCAAGCTCAAGGATCTCGGATTCGACATCGACTTCCTCAGCCTGGATACCAGCAAGAAGATCTCGGGCCTGATGACCAAGGAGGCCAGGCAGCGGTCCCAGCCGATGTGCTTCTCGGGCTGGATCATCCACTGGAAGCGGAACCTCCTCGGCAAGATGGTCGAGCAGAACGAAACGAAGACCGTGGACTACATCGCCCGGAAGCAGGCGGGGGTCGTCCGCGAAGTCATCAAGGACTACTTCGCCGAAAAGGGCATGGCCGTCGAGGACCTCGTCGCCGCCCGGCAAAAAGACATCGGCCGGATCCGCCAGGGCTTCACCCTGGTTTGATCGCCGGATTCATGCATTCTCGGACCGCGACCCTGGCGTTCGCCGCCGCCCTAGCCGTTGCACTCGCGCTGGCCGCCGCGGCCTGTTCCGGGGACGCCCGCCAAAAGACCGCATCTCCGGCATCGGCAGCCCCGCTCAAGCTTGACGGGCTAAAGCCCGATTTCGACTTCCGCGGCCGGATCGTCTTCCAGTCCGACGCGGACGGCGACAACGAGATCTACGAATTGACCCGGGACGGCGTCCGTAGATTAACGGACAACGCCTGGAGCGACGAATATCCTCGCTGGTCGCCCGACCGGACGCGGATCGCGTTCGCGGCCAACCCCCGGGGAAATTACGACATCTTCGTCATGAATGCGGACGGGAGCGGCCAGACCGCGGTCGCGGCTTCTCCCGCCGACGAGACCGAGCCGGCCTGGCTCCCGGACGGCGCGAGCCTCGCCTTCACGCGCGACAACGCGCTCTGGGCAATCGATCTTGCCACGAAAACCGAGCGGCGCGTCCTCCCCGATATTTCGCGATCCCAAGCCCTCTCGGACTTCGCCCCCGGCGGCGGACTCGCCGCCTTCACCGGCAAGCGCCTCCTCGGCTGGGACGTATTTATCGCCGACCTCGCCCGCGGCACGGCGACGCCCCTCACCGACGGCGGCAAAGGCTGCCGTCCGCGCTTCTCGCATGACGGCCGGTCAATCGCCTACGTATCGTCCGTCGCCGACGGCAAAGGCGACGTCTGGCTCATGAATCCCGACGGGAGCGGGAAGACGCGGCTCACTGAGCGGAACGACACCGCGGATTACTTCCCGGCCTGGTCGCCCGACGACAAATACATCGTCTTCTGCTCGAGCGACGAGCATTCGCCCAAGAAGGGCCGCTGGTCGCTCTTTCTGGTGAAGACGGCGACGAAGCTCGTGACCCCGCTGTTCTCCGGCTTCGAACGGGCCCTGTTCCCCGACTGGCGTTGACCCGAGGTGCGGACCATGAATGATCTTTATCTGTTCAGCATCGACCTCGAGGACGTCCGCTTCCAGATGGAGGACGGGCGGCGCTTCGCGGAGCGCGTCCCGGCCAACACCCGGCGCTACCTCGCCTGGCTCAAGGCCCGCGGCTTTCGCTGCACGTTTTTCGCGGCGGGCGACGTGGCCGAGGCCTATCCCAGCCTCATCCGGGAGATCCTGGACGAGGGCCACGAAATCGGCTGCCACACTTCGCGCCACGTCCCGCTCGACCGCCAAACGCCGGAGAAATTCCGGGCGGACCTTGAATCGAACGTCGAAGCGCTGCGCCGGGCCGGGGCGAAGGACATCCGGGGCTTCCGGGCGCCTATTTTTTCCCTGGTCGAAAAAACGGCCTGGGCCTACGGCATTCTCCGGGAGCTGGGTTTTGCCTATTCGAGCTCCGTCCTGCCGGCGAAAAACCCCTTCTACGGCTGGCCGGGCTTCGGCCCCGACCCGAAGATCATGGACGGGATCTGGGAGCTGCCCATGACGGTCGCCCGCTTCGGGCCGTATGTCGTCCCGCCCGCGGGCGGCGTCTATTTCCGCGTCCTCCCGCGGCCGTTCGTGATGCGCGCCGCGGCCAAGGCGCGCGGCCAGGGACGGCCGCTCCTCGGCTATTGCCACCCCTACGACATCGACACCGCCCAGGAACGGTTCATGCACCCCGACATCAACGACAGCCGGTTCTACAACTTTCTGATGTACTACAACCGGAAGTCCGTCTTTCCGCGGCTCGAGGCCGTTCTGAAGAAGGGATTCAAGATCGTGCCCTACGCGGAATTCGTCAAGACGCTGGTTATTCCATCTTCTTGAGAAGGGCGCGGCCGAGGTACTCCCGGGGGATGCCGAAGAGCTGCTTCCGCCAAAGCCGGTCGCACCGGCCGCAGGTCTCCAAGTCGCCCACATCGCCTTTGAGGACCTTTTCGCGCAAGGCGACCATTTTGTCGTTGTTCCAGATCTCGGCGATCGACGCGTCCCGGGCGTTCCCGAGCGTGTAATAGCCGAAGAAATCCTGGGTGCAAGGCAGGACGGCGCCGTCCCAGAAGACGATCAGGGCGTGCCAGAGGAAGGTGCAGGGGGAATATTTCTCTTTCCGCTCGATCCGGCCCGCATCCCCCGCCCAGTTGTGATATTCCTTGACGACGATCCGGTCGAGAGGCAGACCCTTGAATCGGGCCTCGAACGCCGCCCGCGACCGCGCCGCGCTCTCCCGGAGGCCGGGCATGTCGATGAGCTCGACGAGGGTCACGGGCTTGCGGGCGCCGAGCTCCTTTTTGATCTCCAGGAAGCGGACGATGTTGCCCACGGTCTTCTCGAACTCGGCGTTGACCCGCGTCCGCTCGTAGGTTTCGGCGTCGAACCCGTCGAAGGAGAAGGCGAACTGGTCGAGTCCCGACGCGATCAGGCGCCGGGCCTTGTCCTCGTCGAGGAGCGTGCCGTTGGTGTGGAAGCGGGTGACGAGGCCGGCCTCGTGGGCATATTTGACCATCTCGAAGAATTCGGGGTGGAGGAGCGATTCGCCCCGGTGGAGGAGGTGGACGTCGAAGGCGAAGCCCTTGACCTCGTCCACGATCTTCCGGAAGAGAGTGAAGTCCATGAACCCCTTCTGGGCCTTGGTCAGCTCCTTGTTGGGGCACATGACGCAGCGCAGGTTGCAGACGCTCGTCGGCTCGATCCAGAGGCGGGTGGGGAGATAGGGCAGGCGGGTCCGCTTCCGCTTGTAATTCCAGAAGATCGCGGCCAATCGGCGGTAATACTGCGCCCGGGTTTTCATGGTGGCAACTCGGTCATTTTAGCCGGAATCGGCGCATCTGTCCAACGGGGGGAGGGGGGGTGTTATTGCGAGGAGCGAAGCAACGAAGCAATCCCCTCCGATGAAGAGGAGATCCCTCGCTACGCTCGGGATGACCGTTTGTTGAAGGGGGATCCCTCGCTACGCTCGGGATGACAGCATCGTCTTGAAAGGACTCCGGTCTTACGATATCATCGGTGCCACCCAAGTCTGAATCATGCATCTCAACAGCTCGACCCCTACCGACCTCCGCAACTCAACCGCGACGGGCCTCAACGGCCCGACCGCCATGGATCTCCACAGCCCGACCGCCACGCGAATTCTCCGCGGCCTCCAGGTTTTTTTCTACGCGGCCCTCGTCATCCTCTGGTTCAAGGGCAATTACCCCCTGATGCGGAACATCCCGGTCTCGCCGGTAGTTCCCCTGCTCGGCCTGCTGGCGGCCACGGCCGTCCGGGCCTTCGTCAAATGGAAGGCCGCCCGCCCGAGGGCGAGAATCCGCTTCACCAAGGACGCGGCCATCGTGGCCGTCCTCATCCTCGCGGCAGCAGCCGTCCATGTCCCCTATCTCGTCCACAGCTTCGGCCTTATGGACAGCGACGAGGCCATCCCCGCCCTCCAGGGCAAGCATATCGCCGAGGGTAAGACGCCGACGGTCTTCTATTACGGCGCCCGCTTCCAGGGCAGCTTACCGCAGCATTACTACGCCCTGTTCTTCAAGATCTTCGGCTATTCGGCCTTCCTCACCAAGCTCGCCGCCTTTCTGGCCTACGCCGCGTTTCTGGCCGTCCAATACCTGCTCCTCAAGCGCCTCTTCTCCCGGGGATTCGCGCTGGCCGCGGGGCTGTTCTACGTCCTGCCGTTCAAAAACCTCATCCTGGCCGGCTTCGATGTCGGTTCGGGGTTCGCCGTCGTCTTCCTCCTTGGGAGCCTGATCTTCACCCTGACCCAACGTATCTATGCGCAGGGGAAAGACCATCTTCTCGGGACGCTCGGGTTCCTGTTGGGGCTCACCTTCTGGACCCACCAGATCGCGATCATTTTCATCCTCACGTCCGGCGTCTTCCTCCTTCTGCGCTATAAATTCCGGATCGGGAAATACCTCCACCTCGCCTTCGCCTTCGCCCTCGGGTTCCTTCCCGCGCTCGTGAGCGAGATCTATTGGGATTTCCCCATCGTCCGGATGTTGTTCGAGGGGGAATCGACCGGGGCTCTGACCAAGGCCAAGCTGGCCAACGGGACTCGGCTCACCCTCGAGCTCTTCTCCGCGGGTCCCGGATTCGCCAACGTGATCTATCTCCTCGTCCTCGGCTCCGGCCTGGTCCTGATCGCCGCCCGGTCCGTCAAGGCCCGGAAGATCGAGGCCTCCGCCCTGTTCGCCGTTTACACCGCCGCCTACGCCGGCGTCTACTTCCTCTCCAGCTCCAGTTCCACGGGCATCATCCGGTATCTTTTCATCCTTTATCTCGTCCTGCCCGTCCTCTTCGCCGCGGCGTTCCTCTGGATCAAGCCCGAGAGGCTCCGCCTCGCGGCCACGGCCGCCTTCATCCTGCTTCTGTTCGCCGCGAGCCAGGCCAAGGCAAGCCTCGAGGATTTTCGGTCGGTCGTTAAGCACGACGGCGACGCCAGGGCCGTTCTGGCCGCGGCGGATTCCACCGGCCAGAAATTTTGGAAGGGGGACTACTGGCACTCCTACCTGCTCACCGCCCTTTCCAAGGAGCGGCTCATGGTCGCCTCGACGACGGTCGAGCGCTACCCCTATTACCAGCTCCTCTACGACACGGAAGCCCCGGGGGCCAACCGCATCTTCCTCCGGGATACGCCCAAGGAGATGCAGAAGGCCGTGGAATTCACCGAGCTCCTGCGGCGGCTGGGCAAGACGTTCGAATCGGTCGCGATCAAGGACTGGCTGCTCGTGTACGGCATCCGGGGGGAAGTCTACGAGAAGAACCTCTTTTTCCCGCCCGACGACGTCCCCGACGTTGCACTTGCCGGGATCGGGGCGGAGCCGGCCGGCCTGGCGGTCCGCTTCACGGCCAAGGCGCCCGTCCTGGTCGGCGGCTACCGGATGAATGTCGAGATCCCCGGCTTCTGTGCGCTGTTCGCGCCCATGGAGCCGGGAACCGCGTTCACGGTCAGCATCCCGTATCCGGAGGACCGCCGGGTCCGCCTCCGGTATTTCGTCGACTATCAGGGGCTCGTGCTCGATTCCACGGCCCGGGAGATCGAATCGGAGCTGCCCCCGCCGCCGGCGGGATCGCGGCGGGACGACATCGAGTACTTGTCGGGATTCGGCCCCCGGGAGCACGCCACGGGGAACGACTGGCAAGCCCTGGAACGGGAGGTCCGGTTCCGGCTCAACCGCCCCCTCGGCCCATCCGAGAAGATCACCCTCCACCTGTTCTCCCCCTTCCTGTTCGAGGACATCTGGTGGCACGGCGACTTCGCCCAGGCCGTCGAAATCCTGGTTGACGGCAAGCCCTTCGCCCGACAAACGCTGAAGGACGGATTCAACACGATCACGCTCGCCGAGATCGCCCCCCGGCGCGCGGAGGGGTCGGCCCTCATTGAGCTGAAATTCCGATATGCGATGGTGGTCTCGATCGTCAGGGACCACTGGAAAACGGCGGCCTATCTGGCCTCCCTGCGAATCGACTAGAGCTCGTAGAGCCCTTTCCGGAGGGCCCGCCGGATGCGCAGGATCCCCGTGAATTCCTCCCAGGCATCCCGCAGCAGCTTGACCGATGTCGCGTAGGCATCGTGCCGTTCGTTCCAGTCGATCGGGATCTCGGCGATCGCGACCCCGCGAGTCCGGGCAATCGTCAGCGCTTCCATATCCCAGGACCAGCGGTCCTCCCGGCTCACCCGGGCGATCGCGCGGAGCGCATCCAGTTCGAACCCTTTAAATCCGGCGTCCGGGTCCTTGACCTTGAGCCGGGGCAGCATCGTCCGGACGGCCAGGTGGTGAAGCCGGCCCATGAGGGCCCGCCGCCAGATCCGCTTGACCTGCGACTCGCGAAGGAAGCGGGAGCCGATGACGATCGGGACGTCCGCCAGGCGGTCGACCATCTCCCGGATATGGGCCAGGTCGGTCGTCTGGGGAAGGTCGAGGTCGGCGAAGATCAAGACGCGGCCGGGGCCGGGGGGACACGTCCCGGCGGCGAACCGGACCGCATGGCCGCGCCCGCTGTTCCGCCCGTAGCCGATGACCCGGATTTCCGGCGCGCCGCCGGCCAGCTTTTCCGCGGCCGCGCGCGAGCCGTCCGTGCTCCCGTCGTCGCAGAGGATGATCTCGTATTCGCCCGGCATCTCCCGTTCGAGATACGCGCGGACGGCGAGAACGTTGCCCGGGAGCTGCGCCGCGCAGTTATAGAACGGAACGACGAAATGGAGCACTCAACACCAGTACTCTTCGAGCTTCTGCTCGTTCGTGAGGGAGCGCCACCATTCGGCGCAGAGGCGGATGCCCTCCTCGAGCGTCGTCTTCGGCAGCCAGCCGAGCTCGTTCTCGGCCAGCCAGTTGTGGACGCGCTTGATCTTGGGCTCGACCCGCGCCTGGGGGATGTAGTCGATCTTGGCCGGGAAGTGCTTGACGACCTCCTTGGCGATCTCCTCGATCGTGATCGGGCGGCCGCCGGTCAGGTTGTAAACCTTGTTCTCGGCGACGGGCTTCAGGGCGTGGACCTGGCCCTCGGCCAGGTCGCCGACGTACATGAACTCGCGGAACTGCTTGCCGTCGCCCATGATGCTCAGCATGTTCATCCGCTCGGCCATCTCCATGAACGCCCGGACGACCAGGCCCCGCCACATCCGCTCGCCGTAGGGAATCCCGTAGCGGAAGACGGTGTAGCGCGGCCCCCTGTACTCGCTGAAGAACGAGAAGCAGAGCATCTCCTGGCTGATCTTGCTCGCCCCGTAGATGGTGTTGATGTGCTCCAGATGGAACGGGCTCTTCTCGTTGACCATGTCCCCGTCCTGGGCGCCGCAGACCCAGGAGCTCGAGGCGAGGAGAACGCGCTCGACGTCGGCCTTGAGGGCGGCGTTGAGGACGTTCAGCGTCCCCTTGACGTTCATGTCGAAGCACAGGTTCGGCGATTCGGAGGACTTGCGGGCGTTGGCCAGGGCGGCCAGGTGATAGATAATGTTGAACTTTTCGAAAGCGTTGCCCAGGTCCTCGCGGATGTCCTTCTGGATCCAGGGAACGTCCTGGACGGGCGGGCGCAGGTCGAGCACGGAGACATCGTAGCCCCGGTCGAGGAGCTTCTGGACGAGATGGCTGCCGATGAAGCCGGAGCCGCCGGTGACGAGGATTTTCATGGTCGAACCTCCTTAGTTCGCGTCGTCCTGGATCCTTTCGGGCGATGTTCCTCAGCGCGTCTTCATAAAGAATCCCCGGCTGGGCAGGAAGCGTTTCATGTTGTAAACGAAGCTTATGATACCTTCCCGGGCCGCCCGAATCAACGGGGGGAGGCTGTAGGACGTCCGGGGCAGGAGCTCATAGATCCATCGCACGACGTGGATGAGGGGATGGAACGCCTTGGGCAGACGGACGTAATAGTCGAAGAAGCCCTGGTAGCCGAAGAGCCGGCGGCCCGGAATGGTCGGGTGCCGGGTGGTGATGTTGGTGTAGTAGATCTCGGCGTCGTCGATCGGGTGCTCGAGCCAGCCCTCGGCAAGGCACTCCTCGCCGAGCTTGGTCCCGTGGAAGGGCATGTAGACCGTGCACATGATGCGATCGGGCTGGAGCCGCCTGTTGAGGTCGATGGTGTCCCGGACCGTGGCCATCGTCTCGCCCGGCAGGCCGATCATGTTGAAGCTGCCCGTCCGGATCCCGTGGCGGTGGGCCTCCGTGAAGGCCGTGACGATCTGCTCCGTGGAGATGTTCCGTTGCAGGACGGCGTTCCGGATCTTGGGATTGCCGGCCTCGATGGCCATGTTCATGAAATCGCAGCCGCCGTCGCGGAGGACCCGGACCGTCTCCGCGTCGACGAGGTCGGGCCGGGTCTGGCAGAGGAACGGGATCGAGAAGCGGCGGGCGTAGCGCTCGCAGAACTCCCGGAGCCGCTTCTTGTTCAGGGTGAACGACTCGTCCGAGAACGAAATCCGCGAGGGCTTGAACCGGGCGATGACCTCGTCGATCTCGGCGAAGACGTTGTCGATCGACCGGTAGCGGACGAACTTCCCCAGGCCGTCGTAGATGCCCATGAGGAATTCGTTCTGGCAATAGGAGCAGGGAAACGGGCAGCCCCGCGAGGTGAGCATGTTGATGCCGTAGAGCTCGGCCTGGAGGCGGCCGGGGTCCATGATCCCCCGGTCGGGGAACGGCAGCGTGTCGATGTCCTGGAGCAGGGGCCGGAGCGGATTCCGGGTGATCTCCGGACCGCGCTTGACCCAGAGGCCGCCGATCGACGCATAACCCGCGCCGGCGTCGAGGGCCGCCAGGAGCTCGATCATCGCCCCCTCGCCCTCGCCCCGGCACAGGATGTCGACCCGCGGGTCCCCGATCGTCTCCTCGGGGGCGATCGTCGGATGGATGCCGCCGAAGATCGTCAGCGCCCCGGGCGCCTTCTCCCGGACGACGCCGGCCAGGACGGCCGAGATGGTGTAGTTGACCGACATGACCGAAAATCCGACGACGTCGGGCCGGAACGATTCGACCTTCGCCGCGAAGGCGGCCTTCATCACCCGGAACGGGTCGCCGGTCAGGGGCCGCTTGCGGTAGGGCGTGACCTCGAAGAACGCGGCCGCGTGGCCCGCGGCCTTCACCGCCGCGGCGATATACAGGATGTTCAGGGGCTGTTCGCGGACGATGTATCCCGGATAGACGAGGAGGACCCGCTTCAAGCCGCCCCTCCCTTCGGAGGGACGGGTCCGTAAAACTTCGGGAACTTGACGGCCATCAGGAGCGTTTCGAACAAGGTCAGCGCACCGAGCTTCGTCGTGCCGGCGCGGCGGTCGACGAACTCGATGGGCACTTCGACGACGGTTGCCCGCAGGAGCTCGAGCTTGTAGAGGATCTCCAGGACGATCGAGGGACCCACGGAGATGAGGTCGTCGAGGTCGATCCGCTCCAGGATCCCCCGCCGGAAGAGCCGGAAGCCGGAGGAGACGTCGCGGACGGACGTGCGGAACTTCCGGCGGATGAAGCGCCGGACGCACCAGGTGATCGCCCGTCGGACGACACTCCGGTCGGAATCCGAGCCGCCCGGGACGAACCGCGACCCGATCGCGGCGTCAGCCCCACCGGCGGCTGCGGCGAAAAGGGCGGGGATGAACCGGGGCTGGTGCGAGAAATCGCCGTCCATCTCGACCACGTATTCGGCCCCGAGGGCGAGGGCGGCCTTGAAGCCGTCGATCCCGGCCGCGCCTCGCCCGCGGCGCTTCGTCCGGATGAGGGCGTGGACCCGAGGGTCCGCGGCGGCCAGGGCCTGGACGAGGCGTCCCGTCCCGTCGGGAGAGTTGTCGTCCGCGACCAGGACATGGACGTCCGCGGGGACGGCGAGGGCCAGGAGCTCCTTGACGAGGGCTTCGATGTTTCCGGCCTCGTTGTAGGTCGGGACCATGGCCACCAGGCGCGGACGGACGGCGGGCTCGGTCATAGGACGGTCAGAGGGCCTTCCGGACCTCGGCGAAGACTTGCTCGGCGGTGATGTCGCTCATGCAGGTCATGTCCGGGCAGGTGGATTTGTAGCAGGGCGCGCAGGCGACACCGGCGAAGAGCTTCGCCCCGCGGCCATAGACCGCGATCTCCTGGGGACAGGTCGGTCCGAACAGGGCGATGACGGGTCTTCCCAGGGCGATGGCGATATGCATCCCCAGCGTGTCCGAACTCACCACCAAGTCCATGGCCTCGATGAAGCCGGCGAACTGCCGCAGGGAATGGCCGTTTCCGGTATTGTGGACATGGGCCGGCGCGGCCTTTTCGAGGGACTTGTTCAAGGCCCGCTCCCGGCCGCCACCGAGGAGATACACGTCGGCTCCGAGGTCGCGGACAAGCCGCCGGATGAGCGTCCGGTAATGGGCCGCCGGCCACTGCTTGGTCTCGAATTTCGTGCCCGCGCCGGTGTTCAATCCGATCCGAGGGCGCTTGCCGCGGGCGTGGCGCCGGAAGAAATCGACCGCCTCCCGGCGGTCGTCGTCCGTGAGGGCCAGAATATAAGGATCGTCGCGGTATCCGACCTCCGCCGCCTCGGCGATGATCTCCTGGTAGGTCTTGGTGTTGCGGCGGAACTTCAGGTCGTCGTCGATTCCGAGCCGGAGACTGTATTCCGCGGCCGGATTGAAGATCTCGAGGTTGCCGTGCTCGTTCATTCCGAAGCCGAATTTCCGGGCGGCGTCGACTTTCGCGGCCAGGGCGGTGGCCCCGTGGTCCTTGTCCAGGCAGATGAGGACGTCGAACCGCTCGACCGCCAGTTGGAGAAGATGTTCGGCGGAGAAGGGGATGACGCGGTCCACCAGGGGATTGTTGCGGAGGAGGTCCACGCTCTCCTCATCGACCGCCCAGAAGATCGAGCAATCGGGGTATTTCCGCTTGAGGCCGGGCAGGAGGGTGGTCGTCCGCAGGACGTCTCCCATGGCCGCCCTCTTGATCAGGAGGACCTTCCGTCCGAAGGGACGGACGTGCGGGCAGCCGTCGCAGAGGCGCTTGAAGACGCAGGGCGTTTCGCCTTTAAAATGAACACAATCGGCGCGGATCATGGTCGGTTTTCGCAAAAAACGAGGCCCTATTTATGCCACAAATCGGGGCGGAAGGCAATCCGGAGGGGCTCAGAGGGGCGGTTCGGCGCGGCTCCCGCCCCAGTCGCTCTCGCGGCTCACCCACAAACCGCGGGTCCCCGCCGCTTCGAGCGACCGGGGCTCGCGCCGCCGCAGGGCTTATTAGTTGCCGATTTTGACGGCCGTGACCGGTGCGCTCTCCGACCCCGATGCGTCCACGGCCGTAACGCGATAGACAAAATCCGTCCCGGCCGCGAGCTTCCGGTCCCGGTATTCGAAAACCGAGCTGATCACCCAGGCGATCTTCGAGAATTTCGAATCGTCCTGATCGGCTTTCTTGCGGTAGATGTTGTACCGGACCACGGCCACGGGGATGTTCAGAGGGTCGTCCTGCCAGGAGACGACGTTGAGCGTCTCCTTCTTGAAGAGCGAACTGTTGACGACGGTCGTAACGGCGGCATTGAGCGGCGGGAAGACGGGGATCTCGGTCACTAAATCGGAGACGTCGCTTTCTATCCCGTTCCGGCCGAGCGCGGTCATCCCGTAGGTGAATTTCCGGGAGAGCGGCAGGTTGGCGTCCTCGAAGATGTGGATCTGCGGAGAGACGGAGGCGATAAGCGCAAAAGCGCTGTCCGGCGCATCGTCCGGCCTCCGGAAGATCCGGTAGCTCTGCAGCTCGATGTTCCGGTTGTCCGGGTTGTCCAACCAGGCGAGGGTGTTGATCTTGGACGCCGCGCCGGCCCCGAGGCGCGTGTCGAGGCTCAGCCCGATCGGCGGAGAGGCCTTTGGCGGCGGAGAGATGGTGAACACGGCGTTGCTCGTGTCCGAGGGGTTCCCCGTCGAGGCCTGGCTGATCCGGACCCCGCAGGCGGGGCTGGGAGTATTGGGGACCACCCAGACGTACGACCCGCTGTTGGGCGTCGAGGCGACGATGTCCGAAAAGCTCGCCCCGCCGTCCGTTGTCAGCTCGATCCGGACCGGACCGACCGTGCCCTGCGTCGTCCAGGCGATCTGCTGGGTCGTGAGGGCCTGCCAGACCTCGCCCCCCCTAGGCGCAACGACGGTGATCTGGGTCGGGGGCGGCGGCGGGGCCGCGATCGAAAAATAAGAATCGCTGGTATCGGTCAGGCCCGCATTCCCGGTGTCGGTGATCCGGACGAGGCAGGTCGTGCTGAGCGAATTGGGCGCCGTCCAGGAGTGGGAGCCGTCGTTGGGCGTGGACGCGGCGATATCCGCATAGTTCGCCCCGCCGTTCGTCGAGAGTTCGATCCGGACATTGGCCGTCTGCGTTCCCCGCGTCGTCCAGGTGATCTCGTGCGTCGAACCGGGCTCCCACTTTTCCCCGCCGTTCGGGGACAGGACCCGGACCGAGGGCTGCACCGGACCCGAGGAAACGGACGCGTAGAAGATTTCGTAGTTCCCGCCGGATTCCTCCTGGTAGACGAGATGGACCGTGCCCGAAGGGTCCACGGCCAGGCTGGGCATTCCGGAGGGCGCCGCGGAGGACGTCAGGTTCTGATCCCCGATCCAGCTCCCGTTGTACGTGTTGAAGTAGATGTCGCCGTTTTCCACCCAAGCCACATAGATGTTCCCGTTCGACCGGTCCACCGCCAGGGCGGCGTCCGTGGACGAGGCCGCGGATTGGGAAACGTTCACTTCGCTCGACACCGTCCCGTCGGACATGACCTTGATGAAAAAAATTTCGTCGTTCCCTCGGGTCCCGTCCATCCAGATAATGTAAGCGTTGCCCGCGGAATCGCAGGCGATCTTGGGGTAGCTCCAATCCTCTCCGACGTCCCACTTGATGAGGGTCGGCTGGGTCCAGGACGCCCCGTTCAGGGGCGTCCGGTTCTTCGCGTACCAGAGGGTCGTCCCCCAGCCCGTCCCCCAGACCATGTGCGCCGTGCCGGAGCCGTCGACGGCGATCTTCGGCATATATCCGTCGCCGATGGGAAGGGACTCCCTCGCGCCCCAGGACCCCGAGGCGCTGCGGGCCCGGAAATCGTTGTCCCAACCCTGCGTCCGCCCCGTGCCGTCCTGCCAGACGACATAGGCGGCATTGTCGAGGGGATTGACGGCGACTCCGCCATAGGCCGATCCGCCTTCGTTGGACGAGACGTTCACGGCCGAACTCCAGTCGTTGTCGTAGGCGAGATGATAGATGTCGTAGGACGTCTCGCGGCCATCCTGGAAGATCAGATGGCAGACTCCGGACAAGGACACGGCCAGGGCGGGAAACCCGGCCTCCTCCACATCATAATACAGCCTCTCGAATTGGTAAGGGGTCGACCAGGCGCCGCTCCGGTTCGTCGCGAAATAGAACGCGCGGTTCGGCTGATATTCGTACCAGACCGCGTAGGCGGACCCGTTGCTGTCGACACCCACGAGCGGATTGCCCGAGGGAGTCGAAGAGCGGGAGATGTTCACCGGGTTCGCGAGGGCCGCCGTGATCTTCGCCGTCTGCGACCCTTCCCCGTTCTGGCCCGCCGGGACGAAAAGGGACAGGGCGGCGAGAGCCGCGATCGCGAAGAGAAAACCGAGTGCCCCTTTCCGCGTTCCCGCGCTCCGGGGCACGGCCGCGCTCGGAATCAAGCGCCTTCCTTGACGACGGCGGACGGCTTGCTCTCCGTATTCCCCGTGTCGACCGTCGTGGTGTAGTAATAGAACGTGTCGGAGGCCGACAGCTTGCGGTCCATGTATTCCAGGACGCCGGCCCCGACCGACGCGATCTTCTGATACTGGGAATCGCTCTGCGTCGGGAGCTTCCGGTAGATATTGTACTGCAAGACGGTGATCGCGCCGTTCAAGGGGTTCCGCGCCCAGGATATGACGTTGATCTTCTCCTTGCGGAATAAGGCGCTGTTGGTCACGGTCTTGCAGGCCGGGCTCAGGGGCTGGAAAGTGCTCGCTTCCACCGCCGTATCGGACAGTTCGCTTTCCTGGGTATCCGAGGCGACGGTCGTGAGGGCATAGGAATATTTTTGAGACAAGGACAGGCCGGTGTCCTGGTACGTGAACGTGCTCCCGGAAACCGTGGCGACCAAAGCGAAGTTTTGGCTGCCAGTCTTGCGGAAGATCTTATAGTTCTGGATGGTGAGGCTGCTGTTGTCGGGGTTCCGCGCCCAGGACAGCGCATTGATCTTCAAGGTCTGGGTGTCGTCGAGCGAGGTGTCCAGGGCGGGCGCGAGCGGCGGCTTGGGCTTGACCACGGGAGGCGGGGCCCCTCCGGATGTTCCGAGATACATGATGTCCCAATTGCCGCCGACCAGCTCGGCATACACGAGGTGGAGATTGCCCGAAGCGTCGACGGCGATGCTCGGCTGGGCATCGGAGGCGGCCGTGTTGGTCATGTTCTGGGCGCCCGACCAGGTCGTCCCGTACGAATTGACGAAAATCTCTCCGCCCTGGGCCCAGGCGACATAGGCCTGACCGCTGGTCTTGTTGACGGCCAGGGCGCCGTCCGCGGCGGTCACGCCCGCCGTCGAGGCCAGGGATTTGTCCGAGAGGACCCCGGCCGCGCTGATCTTGCGGAAGGCGATGGCGTCGGCGCCTTGCGCCCGGCTCAGCCAGATGAAATAGGCGTTGCCCGCTTTGTCGGCATCGACCCGAGGATAGCACCAATCCTGGCCAGTATTGCTTTCGATGATGATCGGCTGCGTCCAGCCGCTCAGATTCTGAGGGGTTCGGTTCTTGGAATACCAGACGGTGGATGTGTCGCTGCCGCGCGTCATCCAGGTCAGTTGGGCCGTGCCGGTCGCGTCGAACGCGATCTTGGGCATGTAGCCCGTCCCGACGGGAAGGGCCTGCATGGCCGACCAAGCGCCGGAGGGGCTCCGGTACCTCAGTAAAATGTCCCAGTCGGTTTCCCGGCCCGTGCCGTCCTGCCAGACCACATAGGCGAAATTGTCGACGGGATTGACGGCGCACCCGGAATAGGCCGATCCGCCTTCGTTCGCGTCGGAAACGTTCGTCGTCGCGCTCCAGCCGTTGTTATAGGAAATATGGAAGATGTCGTAAGAGGTGACCCGGCCGTCCTGCCAGCTCAGATGGGCCTGCCCCCCCGAGGAGACGGCGAAATCCGGGAAACCCGCCTCCTCGGCCTCGTAGACCACTTGCTCGAAGGCCGAGGGCGTGGACCAGGAGCCGGATTTGTTCGTGGCGAAGGCGAACGTCCTCTTTCCCAGGAATTCCATCCAGACGACATAAGCCGCGTTATTGCTGTCGACGCCGATGAGCGGGTTCCCGGAATCGCTGCCCGAGTGGGAGATGTTGACCGGTGTCGCGGCCGCGGAGTCAGCGCTTTGCGACAAAAACCCGCGCGCGCTCTGCAAAGGAAAAAGTGCGACGGCCAGGAGGGCCACGGCGAAAATGACCGGCAAACCCTTGATTTTCTTCTTGTTCTCTATCATGGCCATTGGAAATCATTATGGGAAGATCCCGGGGGAATGTCAACTCGGCGGGAAAGACCCCTTCCGGCGGGCGCCAACCGCTCAGTCCGTGTCGATGATCAGAAGTTCCGCTTTGGAGAGCCGCATGGAGCGCCGATGCTGGCCGATCAGTTGCAGGAGGTCGTCCAAAACCTGCGTTTCACGTTGATTCTTCGCCTGTTCCGGGTCGTGGGCGAGATCGCGCAGGGCCACTTCCAGGGCTTCGATCGGAGTCCCGGAGGGAATGGTCAGCAAATACCGGGCGGGTGCGATTTCGATCAATCTCAACCAGGAAATCTGCCGCAAGGCGAGGCTTGAGCCGACGACGATGAGAGACTTGCCGGGGGCCATTTGGACGAGCTCCACGAGCTTGAACTGCTTCCCGCTGCTCCCCATTACGGCTTCCGTGGCTTTGACCACGGCCAGAGTCCGGTCCGGGTTGATGACGGCCAACTGTTCGAGAATGCGAACCGGCAAGGTCATGGTCACAGGACGGCGAGGTTCACCGAATTTCGGGGGCCGTCCTCCCGGATTCGACTTCTTTTCGGCGCTCATGAGAACTCATTATAATAAGATTTTCCCTCCATTTCAACATTAAAATTCCGATTTCCTGGATAAGTTCGCGGCCGGTCCCCCTCATACGGAGAAGAAAAACCTCTCCCGAGGCCTGATTTCAACGGAAATTTGCTTTACGCATCGGGCCTGAGTATAGTAACGTGATAACAGAAACCAGATGAGTATGTCAGGACGCAAGCCGTCGGTCTGGATTTTTCCTCTTCTGATTTGGGCAGCCTGTCTCCTGGGGGCTGCGGAACGACAGGGGGAAATCGCGGGGAAGTCGGCTTATCCGCTCGTCCGGCCCGACGGCGGGCTCGTGCTCCTGTATCGGAGCCCGGACCGCGGTCTCGCCCTGAGCATCTCCTCTACCAAGCCGGGAGCGCCGGCCGGAGAGGCGATCCTCGACGCGTCCCCCTCGGTTGCCGCGCCCGTCCTCAAGATGGACCCTGCCGGATCGATGGGCGCCGTATGGGAACGGTCGGGGCGCGAAGGCGGGACCATCGTATATGGACGATTCGACGGGGAAGCACCGGCTTCCATCCGGACGATCGCCGGGGGAGCCGACCCCCTTTCGTCGCCCGACCTCGACTATGACGCCGCGGCGGGCGCCTGGATCGCCTGGGTCCGCACAGTGAATGGCAAATCGTTCGTCTGCGTCGCCGGCCTGGCCGAGGGAAAAACATGGGTCGTCAACGGACGGCTCACCGCGTCCGCCCTCCAGCCCCGGGTGCTGGCCACGCCGGCCCAGGGGATCTGGGTCTTCTGGACGGGCCGCGACAAGGGCCGCGACGAGATCTTCGCCTCCGCATACCGGAACGGCGCCTGGTCCGGACCGATGCGTCTGAACAAAGACGACGCCGTCCCCCATCTGGGAGCAGCCCCGGCGCTCGAGGCGAACGGCTTTCCCTGGGTCGCCTGGTCGGCATACGACGGCCGCGTCTATCGAATCTATACGGCCTGCTGGAACGGGGAAGCCTGGACGACCCCGGAGACGATCTCGGATGGCGACGGATCCGACGCGTCCCCCGCCGCGGCCCTGGTCGCGGGCACGACGCCGCTCGTCGTCTGGAGCCGGGCCGGGCGGGGATCGACCGCCCTCGTCGGCCGATTCAAGAAGAACGGCGTCTGGGGCCCCGAGATCAGACTGACTCCCGATACCGACTTCGTCGCCCGCTCGCCGCGGCTCTCCGTTTCCGGGGAGACGATTGGCTTGGCCTGGGAGGCAGGCGAGAACAGCCGGTCGCGACGGCTCTCGTTCGGGGAACTCGTGGCCGGGACGCCATGGTACGCCCTCCCCTTGGCGCCGCCGCCCGTCCTCGACCCGGCCCGCGACGAAAACCACTACACCGGCTTTGGGGACAGCATCACCTTTGCCGAAAACCAAGGCTACCTCCCCCGGCTGGAAGTCATGCTCCGCCAGCGCTACGGCACCTCCACGCTCTGGAACGAGGGGATCGGGGGCGAAACGACCGTCGAGGGCCTGGCCCGATTCGACGCCGCCGTGGCCGCCCACGCCTCGCGCTACCTGATGCTCATGGAAGGGACGAACGACGTCATCTTCGGTGACATCTCCATGGACACCACGGCCTTCGACCTGGGGGAGATGTCCAGGCGGGCGGTCCAGGCGGGCGTTCTTCCGCTCCTGGCCACGATTATCCCCCGCAAGGACTGGTACTGGACGACGCCCGTCTTCCAGGCCCGGATCTTCGATCTCAACGCCAAGATCCGGACCCGGGCCGCCAGCCAGAAAATTCCCCTGGTTGACCAATTCAACGTTTTCTATTATTATCCCACGACGGACGGCGGCTGGCAGTCTCTGATCCTGCCCGATGGGGTACATCCAAACCCCAAGGGCTTCGACGTCATGGCCGCGGCTTGGCTCGACGGGATCAAGATCCTGCCGTTTCCTCCCTCCGAGCTTCGGCTCGCCCGGGAGCTCGACAAGGTCTTGTTCGCGGAGCGGACGTACAATGTCCTACGCTGGCGGAACAATCCGAAATGCGAGACGGACCAGATCGCAGGGTTCAGGATCTACCGGAAGGAGCGGTTGGATAGCGCGGCGGCCTATCAGCTCGCGGCGACGTTCTCTTTCCTGGCGCCGGTTACGGACTATCGTTTTCTCGACGCGAATATCGTCCCGGGACGGACTTATTCCTATGTCATCACCGCGCTGCGGAAGGACGGAATCGAAGGCCCCGCCTCGGTCATGGTGTTTGATATCCCGTAAGGAGGACATCTCATGAAAAAACAAATCGCCGCTCTCGGCGTTCTTCTCGCGCTTCTGGCGGCCCTCGCGCCGGCCCTGGGGGCCGGGCAGGCCGTGAACTCGCTCAAGGCCGTCGCGTTCCAGAAGACCGGCAGGGGGCTCGACGTGACGATCGCCGTCGAAGGCGAATTTCTCTATCAAGTCCAGGCCCTCTCGAACCCGACCCGCCTGGCGATCGACCTCTCGTCCCTCTCGAAGATCGACGCCCAGCCGCTAACCGAGGTCAACCAGGCCGGCCTGAGCAGCATCCGCACCGGACAGTTCACGCCGCTCATCGCCCGGGTCGTCATCGATTTCAGCGGGGCCATGCCCGGCTACGAGATCGCCAGGACCGATACGGGGCTCGTCATCCGCTTCGGCGGAGATGCGAAGCCCGCCGAAAAGCCGGTCGTCATTGCGCCGCCCGTCCGGGAACAGCCCGTGCAGATCGTGAAGCCGATCGAAACGCCCGCCGAGACCGAGCCCGGCGAAACCCGCAAGGGGTTTATGAACACGATGATCGGGTTCAATATCGGAACCTATCAGATCCCTTCGGACCGGTTCAAGGAGATCTACGGCGGGGACGCGACCCCGACGTTCGGGCTGAGCCTGTCCCGGACGTTCGCTCAGTATAAGGACTTTTCCCTCGACGTCGAGTGGGGGATCCGGTTCTATTCCAAGACCGGGGCCGCGACGCTCTCGCAGGAGCCGGCGACATTCAAGATGACGCCGATCTCCCTCGCGGCGCGGCTCAACTACCAGGCGAAGTTCTTCCAGATGTTCGTGGGCTACGGGCTCGACTGGTACAGCTACGCGGAGACGAGCACGATCGCGGATACGACGGGGAACGCGAACGGCAACCACTTCATCGCCGGGATCTATCTGATTCCGCCGGTGCTCGACGGGATGATCCGGGTGAAGGCGTACTACAAGTTCACGAGAGTGACGGCGAGCTCGAACGGGATCGACGTCGACCTCGGAGGGAACGAGTACGGCGTAGGTCTGAGCTTCGGGTTCAACGTCTTCCAGAAGGCCGTGTTCCTGTTCTGACGCCCCGGAAACACATTTGGGACCAGCCGCGGAGGAGGCCTCCTCGGGGCCTCCTCCGCGTTTGTTTTTCATCGGCCATGACCCAAGACGAAAATCGGAGCGGGACGATCGGACGCGCGGACGCCGCCTTCGTCAATCCCGCCTTCGCCTATCCGATCATCAAGGACAGGGGCGTCTTCTATACCAAGAAATGGCCTCCCCTGTCCCTGGCCTACGGCGCCGCCCTCATGGAAGAGAGCGGTCGCCGGGCGATGATCGTCGACGCCCACGCCGAGCGGTTGGGGCCGGAGCGCGTCGCGGACCGGGTCCGGGGCGTCCCTTCGATCTTCATCTCGACGAGCCCCCTCGACCGCTGGCAGTGCCCGGTGAACAACATCGCCAACGTCTACGAGGTCATCTCCGCCGTCCGCGCCGCGTCGCCGGGAAGCCGCATTTTCCTGACGGGCCCGCACGGGACGACCCTTCCCGAAAAAATCCTGGCCGAGACCCCGGCCGACGTCGTGATCCTGGGCGAGCCCGAGATCACGGTTCGGGAGCTGGCCGCGGGTCGCGCGCCGGAGGAGCTCGAAGGCGTGGCCTTCCGCGACGGCGGCCGGGCCGTCGTCCGGCCCAAGACGAAGTTCATGAACCTGAACGAGCTGCCCCTGCCCGCGTTTCACCTCCTGCCGATGGACCGGTATTTCTTTGATTTCCTCGGGAAAAAGTTCGCCG
This sequence comes from Candidatus Aminicenantota bacterium, assembly GCA_017883285.1. Classification (GTDB taxonomy): domain Bacteria; phylum Acidobacteriota; class Aminicenantia; order Aminicenantales; family UBA4085; genus FEN-413. Next base: position 27,955 of record JADGNV010000122.1, read on the forward strand.
TCCTGGAGGGCACGCGCGGCTGCCCCTACCGCTGCTCGTTCTGCTACAAGGACATGTACGGCCCCTTCCGGTCGAAGACGAGCGCCAAGCTCATCGTCGAGCTCGATCTCGCCGTCGAAAAATTCGGCGTGCGGAACCTCTACTTCGCCGACCTGTCCTTCACCCTGAACAAGAAGCTCGTGGCCGACCTGTGTGGGGCGATCGTCGAGCGGGGCACCAAGCTCCGCTGGGCCTGCCAGACGCGCCTCGACCTCATCGACGAAGAGATCCTGACGAAGATGGCCGAGGCCGGCTGCCGACTGATCGAGGTCGGCGTCGAATCCGGCACGGAGACGATCGTCCGCCGAACGAACAAGTACATCCCGCCCCGGACCATCACCGAAGGCCTGCGGATGATCCGCCGCCTGGGAATGGAGAGCGCGGCCTTCATGATGTTCGGCCTGCCGAACGAGACCGAGGAGGACATGCGGCGGAGCATCCGCTTCGTCAAGAAGATCGCCCCGACGTATGTCGCCTTCAACATCACCGTCCCCTACACCGAGACGTGCAACGCCGAGCTTTTCGAACCGTCGGCCGAGAGGGCGGTGTTCTTCCCGGCCCGGTGGAAGGCCCATACCGAGAAATTCCTGGACGCCATGCTCCGCCGGGGGATGATGTCCTTCTACCTCCGCCCGCGAACGGTCCTGACGCTCGTCCGGAACCCCCGGGCCTTCCTCCACAAAGTCGGCCTGTTCTTCGCCGCCGTGCGCGCCCGCAAGTTTGATGAGCGGCGCACGCCCCCGCCCCCCAGGTCAGTTGACTCCGGCCGCCGTTCATAATAAGATTTTTTCCCGAACCGGGGACCGACATCCCGGAAAGAGGACGCTCATTCCCGACGCCAAGCCGCTCCTGCGAAATGGGGCCATCTATTTTCTGCTGTTCGCCTTGTTTTTCGGACCGCGCCTCGTCAACCTGTCTGCAGACCCGCCCAACAATCTCAGCCTGGACAGCGGCAGCGAATACGGCGACCCCGGCAACTACGCCTTCAACGCCCGCAGCAAGGTCACGCTCGGAGATTGGAAAGTCGGGGAGCTCGGGGCGGCGGCCTTCTCCCCGATCCCCCATGCCCTGACCTACCTTGTCTTCCTCATCTTCGGGACCGGGATCGGACAGATGAACCTCGTCCCGCTCCTATTCGCCATGCTGCTCTGGCTGGCCCTCTTCCGGCTGGCATCGGACTTCTTCCCCGAATACCGGCTTTTGTTTTTCCTTCTCCTCACCGCGAACTATGCCTTCGGGAGCTACGCCCGGATCAACGACCAGGTCATGCCGATGGCCTTTTTCGCGGTGGTCGCTTTGATCTTCTTCCTCAAAGCCTGGGACAGGCCGGGGTATTTTTTCCTGACGGCGATCTTCTTCGGATTCTCCTTCCTTTCGAAAAACGTCAAGATTCTCTATTTCGCCGCGGCCGTCATCCCGCTGGCCTTCGTCCTCATCACGATCCAGAGGGGCGAGATCAAACGGGTCCGGCTTCATCTCGTCCGCCTCGGATATGCGCTGGCCGGAATCCTGGCCGTCTTCATTCCCTGGTATTTTCTGATTTACCTCCGTTATCCGGAAGTCTTCCAAAGCATCGCCGCGATAAATACCGGGGCGGCCGCTCCCGGAGTGATCGGCGCCTTGGTGAAAAATTGGCTGGTCCGGCCGCCGTTCACGTTCTTCCCCGCGAACCGGGCCCTCGCCGTCCCGCTCTTCCTCTATTTCCTCGGCCTGCTGGGGACCCTGACCGCCCGGCGATGGAAAGCGCGCTGCTCGCCCCTGGAAATCGTCGCCGCGCTCTGGTTCGTGGTCGGCGTGGGCATTAACTCGCTCATCGGCTACCGGCCCGTGCGGCACTACATCGACTTGACGATCCCCCTGCTCATCCTGGTCAGCCTGTTTCTCGGAAGATTCCTCCGCGGTTTCGAATGGTCGTTCGCGAAAAGCCGGAGCGCCGAGCTGTTCGCCGGGCTCTTCGCCTTGATCTGGGTTGCGCTGTCCTCCATGCGCAACGGCCCGCTGCCCTGGGGATGGATCGACCGGGACCCCGTCACGGTCCTCGAGCTCTCCCTTGTCCTGGCGCTCGGCCTGGCCGTCATCCTCGGCTTGGCCCTCCGCTATACCGGCGACAAGCCCCGGACCGTCCCGCGCGCTTGGGCAGCGCCCCTCGTCGTCATCCTGATCGGGATTTACGTTTATCAAAATGTGGTCGAGTACGTGACCTGGCGCCGGACGCTGAGCTACGAACTCCGGACCATCGGCCGGGATTTGGGCCAGGCGTTCCCCCAGGGCGTGTTCTCGGGACTGCTTGCGCCGAGCCTTTCGCTCGAAAACCGGAACCCGGCCCATACGATGTACCCCCACTACGCCAATGACGACCCCGGCTTTCTCGAGCGCGAGCGGGTGACGCATCTCTTCCTGGGGACCTACAACAATGAACAGCAGCATTACGACAATCTGTTTCCGGACGTCATGAAGAGGGCCCGGCTCCTCGTCCTCTACCGGATGTGGCGGAGCTGGTGGACGCTCTTCGACATAGCCAAGGACCTGCCGCCGGAGGACCCGGCCGTCCACGAGGCCGAGACGATGGAGCGGAGCGCCGGAACGCCCCTCTTCGACCCGCCGGCGGGAGGCCGGTTCGCGGTCCGCATCGATTCGCCCGATTGGGAGACCATCGGCCGCGACCGAATCGCCCTGCCGGTCCGCGGGGCCGTCCGCGGTCGACTCTTCGTCCGGCCGGCGGGAAACGGCCCCCTGGGCCTGCGCCTCTACGTCCGGCTGGCCTTGAGAGGCCGAACCGTTTTCAAGAAATTGTTCGTCGTGCAGGAATCGGGGAGCTCCCAGGACTACATCGGGCTCCCCTTTCAGGCCTGGATCGAAACAGCCGGGCGCTATCTCCTCGAAGTTCGGGCCGTGGGAACGGGATCGTTCTTTTTCGACAAGATCGAAATCCGGCCGAAATCGCAGAGCTCACCCGCCGGGACCGCGGATTCGAAACGGTAGCGATCGGACCGCGTCAACCCTTCAGCAGCGCCTTGGCCACCGAGAACGTGTGGTAGGCCTCGGGGACCGATCCGACTCCCACGATCACGGACTCGATCTTCTTGTCGACGACGTACGCGAACGCCTCTTCGGGCGACAGCCGCCCCCCTGCCAGCACCTTCTTGGCGATGATCTGGTAGCCGGACTCCGCCACGAGCTTCTCGCACTCCGCCTGGGTCGGCTTCATCATGAACCCCTTGGAATTCATGGGGGCCATGATCGGGAGCTTAAGCTTCCACTCGATCAGGTGCGGCAGGAGCGTGCCGAAGTTGTGCGTGGCGAGGACGGTGTCGAGGCCGTAGGAGTCCTTGATCATGTCCTGGAAAATCGAAAGGAGATCGGGATTCTGAGACGCAAGGGCCAGGTCGGTCACCTGGCCGTGGAGGATCACGCCGCCGAGGTTCAGCTTCTCGAAGCTCGCCAGCTCGAAATGGATGAGCTCCAGGAGGAGGTCCATGACGTCCTTGGAGAGGACGCTCTTGATCTTGGTCAGCGCCCGGAGCCCGAGCCGCATCTTCTGATACATGCTGAAACCCTTGGCCTTGGACAGGACCGCGCCGAGCACGCCCCGCTCCGAGGCCTCCATGGCATACTCGTAGGCGTTCGGAATGACCGGCATGACCTTGAGCTCCCCGACCTTGGGAAATTTCTTCAGGGCGGCCATGATGTTGTCGCAGTTCGAGCAGACGAACGTCCGGACGCCCAGCGTGTGGGCCGCTTCGAGGACGGCCACGATGTTGTCTTCCTTGGCGAAGTGTTCCTGGAAATGGAGGGCCTGGGTCCGCGAAGTATAGCTGACGCCTTCGAAGGCGTTCGAACCGAGGATGAGCTTGTCGAGTTGCATGGTCATTTCACCTCGTCGAGAGTGACCGCCGCCTTCCGTTCGGCCGACCGGTAGATCGCCTCGATCATCCGCTGGACGGCGAACCCGTCGGCCCAGGTCACGGCCGGGGCCGTCCCGGCCCGGCAGGCCCGGACAAAGTCCTGGTCCTCCTCGTAGAGCCCCTCGGCCCCGAGCTCAAAGCGCGATGTGGAGGGCATATCGATCTTGTGAATCGTCGTGAAGTCCTTGGGGTATCCCTTGGCAGCCTTGTAGAGGTAGAGCTTGACGTAGTCGTTGTTCAGCTCGAGGGTGCCGTTGTCGCCCTCGACGATGAGCTCCATATAGGGCAGGCGATAGCCTGGCAGGCTCCAAGAGACATCGAACGTGCCGGTCATTCCGTCGGGATATTCGAACAGGGCGGTCGCCGTGTCCTCGACGATCGAATAGGGAAAGCCGATCCGGGCGACGACGCTCGCCGGAAGGCCGAAATAGGCATAGAGGAGATAGAGCAGATGCGAGCCGACATTGATGACGACTCCCCCGCCGGACTGGGCCTTGTCGTAGTACCAGCCTTTTTTCCGGGAGAAGACCTCGGTCGTGTAGAAGGAGGAGCGATAGCGGAAGGGCCGGCCGACCACACCGTCGGCCAGCAGGGCTTTGGCCTTCTTGCAGAGGGCCATCTGGGAAAGCAGGTAGCCCGTGGCGTTGACGACCTTCTTCTCCGCGGCCAGGGCGACCATCCGCCGGGCCGCCTCGAGGGTGTGGGCTAGGGGCTTTTCGGCGAAGACGTGCAGGCCGTATTTCAAGCACTGTTCGGCGACGGGCAGGTTCGCGGCGGCCGGGGTGCAGATCAGGGCCGCATCGGGCTTGACCTCCGTCAGCATTTTGTCCACATCGGAATAGAACGGCGCCTTCAGGCCCGCCTGCCGGACGTAGGTGGCCAGCTGCTTATTGATGTCCGCCACCGCGGCCAGCCGCGACTCGGGGATCATGTTCACCAGGGCGGTGTGGATGATCCCCATCTTCCCCAAGCCGATGACGGCAACCTTGAGCTTGTCTTGGAGCTTATCCTGTGTTTCCAACGTTCAATCTCCTTGGGCGCAGCGGCGCCGCTCGTCATTCCCCTTTGTAATACAGGGGGACGCACCAGTGGTTCTTGGCCGCCCAGTCGGAGTTGGGCAGCTCGCCGTCCCGGCCCATGATCCGATGGCAGGGCTGGTCGTAGACCTTTCCGGTCGATTTCTCGATCGGGTCGAAGACGATGTATTTGTAATAGCCCGAGGCCATCCCGGCCGGGAACTTCACCCGGTTCGGGAATTTCGGGTCGAAGTGCTTCTCGGCGTAGGCTTTCTTCCAGGCCACGATATCGGCCATCCGGTCCACCTGGACGACGCCCAGGGCCGCGCCGAACTCGTTGATCCGCTGGTTCTGGCCGGGGACGACGTAGTCGGGCTTCCCGTAGTTGCGGCTCCGCTTGGCGTATTCCAGGAGTCCCACGTCCGCCGTGGCGAGGATGCCGCCCTCGCCGGTGGTGATCGTCTTGGTCGCGTAGAACGAATAGACGCCCGCCGCGCCCCAGGTGCCGGGCTTGCGTCCGTTCCAGGAGGCGCCATGGGCGTGGGCGCAGTCCTCGAGGAGGACGATGTCCCGCTCTTTGCAGAACCGGGCGATCTCCTCGATCTCGAAGGCGATGTGGCCTCCGATATGGACGACCCACACGGCCGCCGGCCGGAACTTCTCGGCCTTGCGCTTGAGGTCGGCGAACGAGAGGCAAAGGTCCTCGCGGTTGCAGTCCACGAACTCGAGCCGGGCCCCGGCCTTGACAACGCTCAGGGGGGTGGCCATGAAGGTGTTCGAAGGGCAGAGCACGGTCCGGCCCTGGACCTTGAAGTATTCGAGAGCGGCCAGGGCGGCGCCGCTCCAGCTCGAGAAGGCGAGAGAGGGCAGGCCGTTCCAGGCCGCCCATTTCTCCTCGAAGAGCGTCGTGAAGCGGCCCTCGGTCCACTGCTGGGTGGAGAAGATTTCGTCCCAGTATTCGTGCGCTTTCTTTCGGTCGTCCAAATCGAAGCCGATCGTGAATTTCATGCCGAGTTCTCCTTTGCCCGGGGCCGCCGCCCTATTTCCCGGTCACCAGGACCGCGATCCCGGCCGTGATCAGGAGCAGGGCCACGATCTTGGCCGGCGTGATCGCCTCCTTGAACAGGAGGGCGGCGAAGGCCATGGTCGCCACGAACAGCACGCCCTGGATGATGAGCGTCGTGGTGATGATCTCGGCTTTGCGGATGATGAACATGTAGATAAGATAGCCCGTCCCGCTGAAGAAAAGCGAGATGAGGACGTATTTCGAGGTGACGATTTCCTTGACGATGGCGAAGATCCCCCCGGAGAACTTGAAATCGACCGCGCCCTTCTTGAGGACCGTGCCGGCGAACCCATAGACCACGCCGCTCACGACGGCGAGTAGGAAATAGCCGAGGCTGTAATAATTGATTTTCACGGCACCGTCCTCAGCGAAAGATGTTCCGGAGCAGGGTCCGGAAGAAGAGCACCGGCCAGGACAGCACATAGACGAAGTCCTTGATCCGGACCGCTCCCCCCGAAAGGCCGTAATTGCCGTAGATCCGGGAGACATCGTCCGCCCGCTTGTAGAACCGGCCGGGGACTTCGACCACCTGGAAGCCCTTTTTGGCCATGATATAGAGCTCCTCGAGGTCGTTGATCCGGCCGTCATGGAGCTTGGTCGATGTTTTGTAAATGCCCGACAGGACGTCCATCACCCGCCGGTTCCAGCCTTTGAATCCCGAGCTCGAATCCGTGATCCGGGTCCGGAACTTGTGGTAGAAGAGCAGGCTCACGACGAAGGAATAGAGCCGCCGGCCGTATTTGTGGAGGAACGGGTCGCCGTGAGAGGCGCTGCCGAGAACGCGAGAGGCGATGACGTAATCGGGGCCGGACGCCAGGGCGTCGATGATCCGGCCGATGTCCTGGGGCTCGTGCTGCCCGTCCGCGTCGCAGAGAACGAGGTAGGCGTAGCCGTGCTCGAGGGCGTACTGCCGGGCGGACTGGAGGGCGCGGGCGTAGCCGTAGTTCCGATCGTGCTTTAACAGAAGCGCGCGCTTGGCCAGGGCGATGTCCGATGTCCGGTCCGAGCTCCCGTCATCCACGATAAGGATATCGGTTCCAGGAAAATAGCGTTTGATCTGGTCCAGGACCGGTCCAAGCTTCTTTTCCTCGTCCTTGGCCGGAAGGGAAATCAAGACGCTTTTTTTCATTTCGCGATTCATCGGATTAAAGCGTATACTATAAAGCCCTGTGTCCGAAAAGTCAAATGAGGAGCGGCCCCGCAACCGCCGCAAAACCGTTGAAATAGAGTGGTTTCCGTAAATTTTCTTTTGTAATATGTGATATATTAGCTTCCCAAAATGAAGGAGCATCGAAACCGCAAACGAAGGGTCCTCGGCCAGCATTTCCTGGCGAGTCCCGGGGTCCTTCGTAAGATCGTCGAGGTCATAGACCCCCGGGCGGACGAACTCGTGATCGAAATCGGTCCCGGGAAGGGAGTGCTGACGTTCCCCCTGGCCGAGAAAGCGGGAAAACTGGTGGCGGTTGAAAAGGACCCGGCGATGGTCCCTTTTCTCCAGGGAAAAGAGATCCCCAACCTGACCGTCATCGAGGGCGATATCCTCGATTGCGACTTCGGCCGGCTCCGGGCCGACCACGGAGCCGAATTCGGCAAAGCTACGCTCGCCGGCAACCTTCCCTATTCGATCTCGACCCCGCTCCTCTTTAAAGTGCTCGAGGAGCGGGCCGCTTTCGACCGGTGCGTCTTCCTCGTCCAAAGAGAAGTCGCGGAGCGCATCTGCGCCGGCCCCGGCTCCAAGGCCTACGCGCCGCTTTCTATCCTCCTCCAACTCCATTTCGAGACGATTCTCCGTTTTGCCGTCCATCCCGGGTCCTTCTCGCCTCCGCCGAGAGTCGAATCCGCCCTGGTCTCCTTGGACCGGCGGCCCGTCCCCCTGTTCGCTTTCGCCGACCAGCGCCGGTTCGGGGAATTCGTCCGGGCGGCGTTCCGGCAGCGGAGAAAGACGCTGGCCAACAACCTCCTGGCCTCTGGACGTTCAGAGCCGGCCATCGAAGAAGCTTGCCGGCGGGCGGAGCTCGATCAGCGGGCCCGGCCCGAGCAGGTGCCCATCGCCGGGTTCGCGGCCCTGTTCGCCGCTTTCCGCGGCGAGCCTGCGCCTTGACAGGGGCCTTCCGCCTTTGAAGAATAAGCACATGAGCGAGCCCACGTCCGGCCGGTCCGCGACGGGAGACCTTTCGCCGCGGGCCTTGGAGCGCGCCATCCGGATCCTGGGCGGCGAAATCCGGGAAGGGAGGCCCGATCCGGAAGGCCTGTCCGCCCTGGCCGAGATCATCTTCCCCGGCGAAGATGTTTCGGATCCGCGTTTCGTTTGTTGGATGTATGAGCAGAACCCCTCGGGGAGGGCCCTCGAATACGTCACGCTGAACAAAGGTCTCGTTTCGGGACACATCGCCGCTCTCCCGCTGCGATATCAGTTGGGCTCCCGGACGGCGCTCGGCAGCGTGGCGGTCAACGCCATCACCCACCCCGACTACCGGGGCAAGGGCGTTTTCATCATCCTCACCGATCTCCTCAACAAGCGCTCCGCCTCCGTCGGGATCGAGTTCTCGTTCGGTTTCGCCAACCTGAATTCGGAAAAAGCCTGTCTCCGGCACCTGTCCTACCGGGAGCTCGGCCGATTCCCGCTCTGGATCCTGCCGTTCCGCTTGCCGCCCATCATGGCTGCCCGGGAATCCAAACGGGGGATCATTTGGCGCGCGGCTGCCCGCCTCGCCCAACCCGGCGCGCGCGCCTGGTCGGCCATCCTCCGGCCGCACCTTCACAAAGGCACCACGGTCGAGCGCCTCACCAAAATCGGCCCCGAATTCGACGCCCTGTGGGAATCCGCGAAAGGCGCCTACGGCAACATCATCGTCCGGGACCGTGCTTTTCTGGATTGGAGGTTCGTCCGGCCGCCCACGCGCCGCTATGAGATCCTCGCCGCGCGCAAGGACGGCCGCCTCCTCGGATACCTCGTTTCGACGACGACGACCGTCCAAGGGCTGAAATGGGCGATGATCATGGACATGTTCGTCGCCGATTCGCGGGAGGGGCGCTCCGCAGCCTCCGCCTTAGCGAAAGAGCATGTCCGCCGCTCCCGGGCCGCGGGCGCTGACCTCGCTGCGGGCCTGATGTTCAAGCACGCCCCGGCCGCCGCCGGCCTTCGGCACAACGGCTTCCTCGTTTGCCCTCCCGGCCTTCTGCCCCGCGAATTCCCCATCCTGCTCCATTGGAACATGCCGGGCCCGGAGCCGGCCGGATTCTACGACATCAAGTCCTGGTTCATCACCATGGCCGATTACGACGCGGCTTGATCCCGTGAACATGTTTTTTGCTGAACTTTTACGCTTAGGTTATAACGTTAATACGTGGCCTCAACGAAAGTTTATATTTGACATCTTCGGAAATATCCGTAAAATGGGGGCTTATTTTTTGAATTGATTCAAGGAAAGGTGATCGGATATGAAAAAGAAATGGCTGTTCCTGGTCCTGTCGGCATCCGTATCCATAATGCTGGCCGCCGGAGCGCAGAATTCGAAAAAAACGCAGGCGGGCCCGAAGGCCGCGCCGCAGAAAAAGACGGCGGCGGCCCGGGTCAAGGCTGCCGGAACGCCCGTTCAAATCCAGATGCTCGACGGACTGCCGGCGGGCTGGGCATCCCTGAAGAACGTCTCGAATAACGCGACCGACAGCGAAGTCGCGGTCGGGGCCGTCGACGCCAAGGGCAACGCCTATTGCGTCTGGACGGAATGGTTCGGCGGGGTAGGCGCGCCGCGGAATATGACGTTCGCCACGAACAAGTCGGGGACGTGGTCCACGCCCTTCGGCTGGGAGCTCGACTATCCCGACATCGACGACGTCGGATTCCCCGCCCTGGCCGTCACGACCGACGGCAACACCTCCGTCGTGGCCTATCATGACGGCGACTTGTCGCTAAACCTGATGGCCATCAAGGAACGGGAACTGGTGAACGGGACCTGGAGCGCGGTGAAGAACATCTCGGGCGCGGACGAGGCCTCATCCTACGTCACGCTCTCCACGAATCCGGTGGACAACACCATCTTCGCCGTCTGGATGGCCGACTTCGACCCCATGAAATTGAAGTACAAATTCCGGGACCCGAGCTCGGGGCAGTGGAGCGGCGGGATGTTGGTCAACAGCGGGACGGTCGGGGGGCAATATCTCCCGAACCTCTATATCGACAAGAACGGCACGGCCCACCTCGTCTACATTGTCCGTAACGGCAACGCCTCGGTCTGGTACACAAAGAACACCAACCCGAGAGACAATTCCGGCTGGACGACGCCCCTCCAGGTTGCGGCCGACTCCGGCCTCGCCTGGACCTACCCCAAGGTGACGGCCGATTGGGACGGCGACGCTTATGTCTCCTGGCAGGGAGTCGATAAGGGCGTGAACTCGATCATGCTGCGCACCATGATCGACGGCTCATGGGGGACCGCCCAGAATTTATCGAACCTCCCCGATCTCTCCGAGACGGCCTATGTCGCCGTCAACGGGGCGACGAACGAAATGTTCGTCGTCTGGCAGACGGCCTTCGGGTATTCGACGGGGAACATCAACTGGGACATCTGCATGAAGACCTACGAAATCAACAAGACGACGGGCCAAAAGGAATGGTCGGACATCTACCGGCTGACACGATACCCCGGCCACGCGGGCGAACCGCAGATCAAGATCACGAAGGAGGGGGACCTGCACCTGTTCTTCTTCGACAACACCGTCGGGGACGGGGCGGCGGACATCTTCTATTCCTATAAAATGGCCCCCCGGCTCTACGCCGTCGGGGCGCCGACGGTGACGTCGCAGCTCAATAAGGTGCTTTTCGCCGCGGAGAAATGGAACACCGTCGCCTTCACCAAGAACCCGGACAACGACGACACGAAGATCCAGGAATATCGCCTCTACCGGAAAAAGGTCGGCGAAAACGATGCCGCATTCGCCGTAATCGCGACGCTCAACATCTCGACGTTCCAGTATGTGGACAAGAAGTTGCCGGCCGGCCAACGCTACGCCTATCTGGTGAGCGTCGTGAACAAGGACGGGCTGGAACTCAAGTCGGGCGTCACGATCGAACCGTGACCGCTCTCTCAAGGAGGAACCGCTATGGCCCCTGAAAAGCGCGATCCTCCCCAGGACGGCAACGTCCGGCGTTATTTTCAGAAAATCTACGCCAACTACCAATCGTCGGTGGAAAAAGCGCCGGTCGTGGACGTCCATCAGCGGATCAAACGGGCGATCGAGCCCCGGCTCGCCGGGATCGTCGTCGACATCGGTTCGGGCGGGGACACACGACACCGGAACCCGGCCATCACGCTCCTCGTCTCGGTCGACAACGTGTTGGAATTCCTCCGACACGCCAAAGACCCGGCCGCTTTCAACGCCGCGGGAGACGTCCGGGCGCTTCCCTTCAAAAAGGGCTCCGTGGACCGGATCGTCATCCAGTTCGTCGTCCATCACCTCACGGACGATCACTTGGCTGGGACTCTCCGGAACGTGAGAGCGGCCGTCGCCGAATCCGCCCGGATCCTCAAGCCGGGCGGACGGATCTTTATCGTCGATTCGATGACTTGGCGGCCCCTCGACCTCATCCAGCGGGCTCTTTATCCCCTGTCCCGGGCGATCCTCCGCGGGTTCGGCCGGCCGATGGTCTTCATCCTGTCGGCCCCTTCTCTTGTCCGCATTTGCGCCGAATCCGGCCTGGCCGCGGAAAGGCCCGTCACCGTCGACTGGGGAGCGATGACCGACCTGAGCCAGGCCTTGTTCCCCAAGGTCCGGTTTCCCCTTCGATATACCCCCGCGAAGCTGACCATCCTCGAGGCCGTGAAACGGGGGGAAGGAAAGGGCTGATGAGAAGCTCCCGGACCGCCGACGTTTCCACCCCGGCGGTCGTCGCGGCCCTGTCTTTGGTCTTTATCTCCTACGAAGTCGCCCGGGTCCTCCGCGTCTCCATCACCTTCGACGAGGCAGCCACCTTCCTGGTCTATATCAAGGGCGGTTTCCTGGCCCTGTTCAACTTCAACGAAGCCAACAACCATTTCCTGAACACCGTCCTGGCGAAGATCTTCACCATGATCGGCGGGAACCATGACTTCGTCCTCCGGCTTCCGAACCTCCTGGGCTATGCCATATATCTCGCCTTCGCCTGGCTCCTCCTCAAAAGATTCGTCCGGGGGACGGCGGCCGTCCTCGGATTCGTTCTTCTCAACACGAACCCCTATGTCCTCGATTTCTTCTCGCTTTGCCGGGGCTACGGATTGTCCCTCGCTTTCCTGATGGCCTCTCTCTATTTCTTCACCCTCTTCCTCTCCCGCTCGAGCGAACAGGGATCGGAGGCCGATCGACTCCGCTCCTTGACCCGGGGTTTAGGGATGGCCGGCGTGGCCGTCCTATGCAATTTCGCGCTGCTCGACGTCTATTGCAGCCTGCTGGTCGTGGCCGCCCTTGTCCTCATCCTTGGCCGCGGGAAGGGCAGGGACGGACTTCAGATCGATCCGGCCGGCCCGAGCCGGTTTCCGGGCAGAAAGGCGGTCGTGGGATTGATTTTTCTTGCCGCCGTTTTCAATATGCTCGTCATATCCCAGGATCTGGAGCTGTCCGATTCGCTCTTCGAACCGGTCAAGATCAGGATCCCCGGCCTGGCCCTGGCAGACGCCGGCCGGATCGTCGTCAACGGCCTGGACGAGAAAAAGGCCGAAATCCCGTCGCTGTTTAAGAACGACGAGTGGACGATCGGCGGCAAGACCGAATTCGTGGCGGGACTCCATTTCGAGATCCCGGCGGACGCTCTCCATGCCGTTCAAGGCCTCGAGATCCATATCGGCAGCCGGACGTTCCCCATCACCAGCCAGGATTTGCGGGCCCGGTTGAACGGCCGGAAAAACCTCATTTTTAACGGCGACGAGATGATCTCCTTGAAGAGGTCTGTCCTCCCCCTTTTCAAGCCGGCCATCAATTGGAAGGGAGACGCGAACCACCTTCGGCTAATCGCTCTCCGGTTTATGCTTCTCGCAGCGGTCTTCGCCCTGGCCGTCCTCTTCGTTTACGGAGCCGGCCGATTCTGCGTTCGACTGAAGATCCTGGGCCGGGAAGCCTACTGGAGGCTCGCCCTCCCGACCTTGGTCCTGGGCGGGCTCGTCGCCTATCCGCTTTTTCTGCTCAAGGAGGAAGGAAGTCTCTATTGGGGCGGAAACCAGGGGCTCATCCACGACACGTGGACGACCCTTGTCGACAGCTCTTTTTACGGAACGCTCTATTCGTCGCGACAGAACCTTTGGGTCGGTCTCGTCGGCATGGTCGCGACGGTCCTCTTCGCCTGGGCGATGGCCGCTCACGCTCGGAAAAAAACGCTGGCGACACACCTGCCGGAAGCGTTGATCCCGGCCGTCATCGTTTTGGCCGTCCTAGCCATGATCCTTCAGAACATTCTCTTCAATACCCTCTTCCTGATCGGAAGAACGGCTCTGTTCTTCATCCCGCTGTCCGCGCTCTTCCTCGTCATTTCGCTGTCCTCTTTTGGGAAATTGAGCCGGACGGCCAAAGGCGTCTCTCTGTCGCTTTTGGTTGTTATCACTCTCTTTTCGGCCTATCACTTTTTCCGGACGGCAAACACGGCCATCACCGTGGAATGGCGGTTCAATGCGGATACCAAGCAGGTGATTTCGGACTTGGAGCATCTGAAAAACGAACGCACTCCTCGCCCCAAAACGATCCGATTGGGGGTCGATTGGATCTTTTTCCCACCCTTCGTGTATTACCAAAAACAGGCCGATCTGGCCTGGCTGGATGTTCGCTCGTACGCGAAGAGGGAAAAGAACGACGTGTACTATCTGGAACGGGCGTTCAACCCCGACCTGATGGTCCTGATCAAAAGCTATCCCGCGACCGGAAATATCCTGGTCCGGCCCAAGAACGACGAATGATCCCTTCGAGCCTCTTTTTCAATATGAAGAATGCTATAATTTAAACCATGAAATTATCCGTTGTCATTCCCGTCTATAACGAGAAGAATACAATTGCGGACATTATCGGGTTTGTCAAAGCCGTAGAAGATTTGGATAAGGAAATTATTGTCGTCGACGATGGCAGCAAAGATGGAACCGTAAAAATCCTGAAAGATCTTGAAAAAGTTCATCCCGATGTGAAGTTTTATTATAAAGAAAAAAACGTAGGCAAAGGCGATACTTTGCGCATCGGTTTCAGCCATACGACCGGTGATTATGTCATCGTCCAGGATGCCGATTTGGAATACGATCCCCAGGACTACAAAAAGCTTCTCCGGGCTTTAACTGAAGAAAAGGCTGACGTCGTTTACGGATCCAGATTTTCCGGAACTCGCAAAGATATGTCAACGGTTCAATATTTCGGAAATAAACTCTTAACGATAATTACGAATCTGCTTTTTGGGATCATGCTGACCGATATGGAGACGTGCTATAAACTTATACCGGGGGATTTTGTCAGAAAGCTTCAGATAAAATCGCCGAGGTTCGATTTTGAACCCGAAATCACGGCAAAAATACTAAAATCAGGTTTAAAATTGAAAGAAGTGCCCATTCACTACAAAGGCCGCAAATATTCCGAAGGCAAGAAAATAACCTGGAAAGATGGTTTTGCCGCTTTATGGACCTTGTTTAAGTTTAGATTTTTCGACTGATTCAAAACGGCCACCGACCGGAGCGTAGCGACGCGGGATGGTCATTATACTTCTTTGTCGCCGGACTCGAGTCCCCCGGCCTTGTTGACAAGGAGACTTGGTCGGGGTAAAATCTTTCTTTAAAATGGAGGAGTATGCTATGAAGAGAACATCTTTTTTGTTTATAATCTGCGTGTTGGCCTTGGCCTTGATCTCCTCAGGGTCCGCGGGCCCTCAGAAGAAATCAACGGTGGCGGCCAAGGCCGTTGTCGTTAAAGCCCCGGATGTCCCGGGAACCCCGGTCGGCCTGCCCTCCGGCTGGTCCACGCCGGAAAACGTGTCGAACAATTCGGCTTACAGCGAAGGTCCGTATGCCGCGCTGGACGCCAAGGGCAACGTCTATATCAGCTGGGTCGACTGGTACGGCGGCGTCGGCGGCGGCCGGGAAATGATGTTCAACACCAACAAGCCCGGCCAATGGAATGCGGTCCGGTCCAACCAGTTGATATACACCGCCATCGACGATTCCGGGTTCCCCCAGGTCGCCGTCACCCAGGACGGCAACAATGCCATCTACGCCTGGATGGATGGCGATTTCTCGGCCGGACACATGAGCGTTTTCGGGGAGGAGCTGGTCAATAGCACATGGAGTGGGGCTGGAGTGATCACGACACAAGTTCCGGGACCGGCCACGTACCCGACCATCGCCGCCTCTCCCGTCGATAGCACATTCTGTTTCGTCTGGCAACAGGATGTGGGTAACGGCTTCAACCTCGCCTATCAATACCGGGACGGCGCCTCGGGCCGGATGAGCTCGCCCGGATTGATGACGACCGGCCAGGTCCTTCAATATCTTCCGAATATTTTTGTCGACGCCACGGGAACGATCCATTGTGCCTATATTGTCCGCGTAGGCGAGGCCGCCATCTGGTATACAAAGAACGCCAACCCGAAAAGCCTCACGGGCTGGACAACGCCCATCGCCCTTTCGGGCGGAACGGGCCTCGACTGGTCGTATCCGATGGTGGCGGCCGCCGCCGACGGCGACGCCTATGTCGTCTGGCAGGAAGACCACAATGGGAACGAAGAGATCTATCTCAGGTACCAGGTAAACGGCGTCTGGCAATCGACGATCACCCTCTCCCAGACCGCGGCCCCCTCGGAACATCCCTCGATCGCCGTCAACCCGGTATCCAAGGAGGTCTTTGTCTCGTGGGCGGAGCTCACGGGAAGCGGGCTTGGCAATATCTATATAAAGACCTATGAGCTCAACAAAGCCACGGGCAACCTGGCCTGGTCCGACAACATCCAGGTGACGTCGTCCGGGCGGGCCCTGAAGTCGGCCATCCGAGTGACCAAGGAAGGCGATATCCACCTCATCTATGCCAACGATGGTGAGATCTGGCATACCCAAAAGCTCGCCCCGCGGCTGAGCGGCATCCAGCCGCCCACGGTCGCATCCAAGATCAACCGGGTCCTGTTCGCCTCGGAAAAAACCCTGACCATCGATTTCGCCAAGAACCCCGAGAACGACGACGCCACCCTCCAGGAATACCGTCTTTATTACAAGAAGGCCGAGGACCCCGACACCGCGTACATTATCCTCTCGACCTTCGCCCCGACGGCCACGCTCGAATACGTCATGAAGAAGATCCCCGTCAGCCAGAAATACAATTTCCTGGCCAGCGTCGTGAACAAGGACGGCCTCGAGCTCAAGACCACCTCGGTGCTTTCGGACTGACCGGACTCCGCGGGACGGGCGCAGGGCGGGGTTTCGTGCCCCGCCCGAGAAGGGGAGGCAGGACAGCCGATCAGAAAACGATGGCGATCCCGCCGCCGTATTCGAATCCGCCGAGCCGAATCGTCTGGCCGCTCTCCGTGGCGTTGACCCATGTGTATTTGAGCATGCCGTTGAGGCGGAGGGGGAAGCTCTTGCCGAATTCGATATAGATCCCGCCGAGGACGTGCGTCCCCGTGGCCACGTTCAAAGTCGTTCCGATGGGGTTGGATTCGTAATAGAAATAGAAATCGGCCCCGCCGCCCAAGTACGGAATGATATAGTTCGTCGGGAGCTCGTAGCGCAGGCCGAGCGAGAGGGGGATCATCAGGAAGTTCGTCACCTCCTGCGTGTAGGTCAGCGCCCCGGTCTTGGAGAAGGCCTTGATCTGGGCGTAGAAGTCGATCCCGGCGGCGATCGACGAGGAGAGGAGGATGCCCCGGATGGTGTTCGATCCCTGGGGATAGACCGCCTTAAAGAGGGTGTCGGTGACGGTGTAAGGCCCGAGGAAAAACTCGAACGTCCCCTGTTTTCGGCCGTTCTCGACGGCGAACGTCGAAAGGGACGTGGCGAGAATCAGGGCCGCCACCGCCGCCGTGCGTCGCGCGTGCGTTCTCATGTCGCTCCCCGAAAGTTATAACATCCGGCCCGCGGCGCTGTCAAATGACGAGCGGCGCTATGCCCCGGGTCAAGGCCCGGGGCATAGCGCCGCTCGTCAAGGGTTCCAAGGGGGAGTCGCCCCCTTGGTCGCAGGGCGGGGTTTCATGCCCCGCCCGAGAAGGGGAGGCAGGGCGGCCGGCTCTTCCCGGCGCCCGTTGGAAGGGGTCTTCCCCTCCAAATTGACCGCCCCTGACGCGCGCCGATTGTGATATAATTTTGCGCGATGGCTACGACTAAAAGGAAGCCCCCGCCCGCCGCGGTCAGGAAAGCGCCGGCCCGGAGCCGGATCATCGCCTCCGAGATCGCCGGCGTCCTGCTGATGTTCCTCGCCGCCTACCTGCTCGTGAGCCTCGTCGGGTTCGACGCCCGCGACCCGTCGCTCTTCAGCGCCGTCGCGCCCGGCGCCGGGATCCACAACTACGGCGGCCGCCTCGGCGCCTGGCTTTCCGACATGACCCTCCAGACGTTCGGCTTTCCGGCTTTCCTCCTGCCGTTCATGATCGGCTTCCTCGGCCTGCGCGCGGTCCTGACCGGCGAGCGGAAGCGCATCCTCCGCAAGGCGGGGACGTTCGCCCTGCTGCTCGCCATCCTCTGCCCGCTGCTCATCCTGTTCTTCCAGAGCGCCTCCTGGCGGGGGACGAAGATCCCGGCCGGCGGCCTCTTCGGCGACCTCCTGAACTCGCTGCTCAACGGCGTCCTGAACAGCACCGGGACACTGATCTTCCTCCTCGCCGCCGCGGCGCTCTTCGTCGCCTTCGCCACCGCGTTCTCCTTCCGGAAGCTCTTCGTAGCCCTGGGCCGGATGTTCGTCTTCGCCTTCAAGGAGGTCCGGATCAAGATCTGGGAACGGCCCAAGCCCGAACCCGCGCCCCGGGAGTCCCGGCCGAAAAAGGCGCCCGCCGCCCCCGTCCCGGCGGCCGCCGCAGGACGGGGCGAAGAGGACGAGGAGGAATCGCCGCGGTCCCCGGCCCGCAAGGAGCCGGCCGGCATCCCCGGCCGGCCGCGGCCCTCCGAGCTGAAGCGGAGCACGATCAAGCCGCCCGAGATCAAGCTCCTGCGGGGCGAGGAGGAGCCGCTCCTCTTCCCGGTCACGGAAGGCTACAATTTCCCGCCGCTCAGCCTGCTCGATCTCGGCAAGCCCGCCGAAAAAATCGACAAGGCCGAGCTCGCCGAGAACAAGGTCCGCATCGAGGAGAAGCTCCGCGAATTCGACGTCGACGGCGAGGTCAAGGAATACCACCCCGGGCCGGTCATCACGACCTACGAGTACTATCCCAGTCCCGGGGTCAAGATCAGCCAAGTGGCGAACCTGGCCGAGGACCTGTCCCTGGCCCTGAGCGTGGAGTCGGTCCGGATCCAGCGCATCCCGGGCAAGTCCTCGCTCGGCGTCGAGATCCCGAACAAGAAGCGCGAAATCATCAAGCTCCGCGACATCCTCGAGTCCGAGGTTTTCCAGAAGTCGCCCTCCAAGCTGACCTTCGCCCTGGGGAAGACCGTCCACGACGAGGTCTACGTGACCGACCTGGCCATCATGCCCCATCTCCTCATCGCGGGGGCCACGGGGACGGGGAAGAGCGTCTGCCTGAACGCCCTGATCGCGAGCATCCTCTACAAGGCCTCGCCCCGGGAGGTCAAGCTCATCCTCATCGACCCCAAGCGCCTCGAGTTCACCCTCTACGAGGGCATCCCCCATCTGCTCAGCCCGATCATCAACGACTCGAAAAAGGCCGGCGTCGTCCTCATGGACGCCGTCAAGAAGATGGAGAACCGCTACCATCTCCTCAGCCAGCGCAAGGTCCGGAACATCGACCAGTACAACCACCTCGTCGCCCAGGACCTCGCCGACAAAAAGAGCAAGCTGACCGACGAGGAGCGGGCCGCCCTCAAGCCGCTGCCCTACATCGTCATCATCATCGACGAGCTGGCCGAGCTGATGATGGTCAGCGCCCAGGACGTGGACTACGCCATCGCCCGGCTGGCCCAGCTCGCGCGCGCGGTCGGCATCCATCTCGTCCTGGCCACCCAGCGGCCGTCGATCGACGTCATCACCGGCACGATCAAGAACAACTTCTCCAGCCGGATCGCCTTCCGCGTCCCGTCCAAAATCGACTCCCGGGTCATCCTCGACACGGGCGGCGCCGACAAGCTGCTCGGCATGGGCGACATGCTCTTCATGCCGCCGAACTACCCGCGCCTGCTCCGCCTCCATTGCTCCTACGTCTCCATCCCGGAGATCCGGCGCCTGGTCAAGTTCGTCAAGGAGCAGGGCGCGCCCGAATACGACGAGCGGCTGGTCAACGTCATCAAGAGCCCGGGCGGCAACCTGCCTTGGGAGGACGACGGGGAGAAGGACGAGAACTATGACAAGGCGGTGGAGCTCATCCTCCACACCGGCCAGGCTTCGGCCTCCTACCTTCAGCGCAAGCTCAAGCTGGGCTACGCGCGCGCCTCTCGGATCATCGACCAGATGGAGCAGGAGGGCATCCTCGCCGCGTCGGAAGGAAGCAAGCCCCGGGAGATCCTGATCGACGTCAAGCAGTACATGGACGAGCAGAGGAAGAAAGCGCGCGAGGGCGAGTAGGGGACGTCGGCCGCTCATGGGGGACACCACAGACCGGACGGGCGGGACGGTCCCGGCGGGCGACGAGCTCGACCGGATCCTGGCCAAGCTTCGGCCCCTCGTCGGCTATAAAGTCAAGAAGGCCCTGGGGGCCGCGACCCCCGATTGGGAGGACATCGTCAACGAAGTCCTCATGCAGGCCAGCGAAAAGATCGCCTCCGGGGCATTCCGGGGGGAATCCTCGATCGGGACGTTCGTCTACACCATCACCAGCCGCCGGATCGTCGACCACATCCGCCGCAAGAGCCGGGTCCTGCGCGACGCGCCGGAGGCCGCCCTTCTCCCCGATCCGCACGAGCAGGTCGAGCGGAACGAGCAGGTCGGGCTCCTGCTCGAGGCGATCCGGAAGCTCAAGCCGCGCCACCGCGAGGCGTTGGAGCTGTTCTATCTCAAGGAGCTGTCCCGGGAGGAAGTCGCCCGCCGAATGGGGACCTCGCCGGCCAAGATCAGCGAGTGGGCGAACTACGCCAAGAAAGCCCTCCGGAGGATTATGGCCGGATGATCATTCCAACTCGCGGCGGCGGCGCCGACTAAACGGATGAAATCATCGGGGGAGATTCGAGGTTTAGCCATGACGAATTGCTGGGAAGAACGACGGATTGACCGCTATATCCTGGGTCGGTTCTCCGAGGCCGAGACCCGGGAATTCGAAGAGCACTATTTCAACTGCCCCGCCTGTTTCGAGAGGATGCGCGAGCGCGAAGCGACGATCGAGGCGGTCGTCCGGAAGAAGGACGACCTGCTGGCTCCGGACAGCGCCGCGCCATCGCTCGGCGGCCGAATTCGGGCGGCCTTCGCCCTCCGTCCGTGGGCGGCGGCCGCCGCGGCGGCGGGACTCGTCCTCGTGATCGCCGCGGGCCTTCTCGTTCTCGGCCGGGGTCCCCAGGCCGGGCCGGCGGCGGCCGGCGACGAAATCGTCCGGGGGACGGCCATCGTCGCTCTGGAGCCCGCGGGCGGCCTTAAGTCTGCCCCGGCCGCGCTGGCCTGGAAGCCGGCGGCGTCCGGACGGGAATACCAGGCCGAGATTTCGGGGCCGGACATGAGCTGGACCGGCCCGGCGACCGAGACGGGAGTCGTCCTGCCCGAGGACGTGCGGGCCAAGCTCCGACCAGGCGTCGCTTACGTGTGGCAGGTCAAGGCCTACGCCCCGGACGGGACGCTGATGGAGAAATCGAACAAGATCGCCTTTAAAATAGCGAACTGAAGAGCTGCCTCAACGTCGTTGCGAGGAGCCCCGCTCTTGCGGGGCGACGAAGCAATCCCCTCAGAACAAGCGTAAGTTTCTTGCGGCGCGGCTTTTGCCCTCATCGCTCTCGCGGCTCACCCATCTTCGAAGGGTCCCCGCCGCTTCGAGCGACAAGGGCACCGCCGCGCCGGCCCTCGCTCAATATCGTGCGGCTGCTCTTTTATCCAGGCGAGGGGGAAGAGAGCGAGCGGACCGGAGGAGATCTCGCCGCTGCGTTTCGGCTTTTTGGGGAACCCCGCGCAGCGGGGCGGCGTGAAGACCCGAGCCTGAATCAGCCGCGGGGAGGAACCGATAGAAGGCGAGATCTGAAATACGGAGGGACGATAAGGCGGCGAGATACGCGCCGCCCATAAAGCCGAAACCCACAGGGCGTTAAGATCTCCGGGGGAGCGAGCCTCTTCCCCGAGCCCCCCGCCCGGGAGCCCCCTTCCATTATCAATTTTGGGCGGATTGAGCCGCGAGAGCGACTGGGGCGGGAGCCGCACCGCCCGTGACCTCATCAATCCTCGACGAGCGTGTACTCTTCCTCGTGGTAGATCCGGCCGCCGGTTTCCTCTTCGAAAGCCAGGCAGCACATCAGCCGTCCGCAGAGGCCGGAAATCTTGGTCGGGTTGATGACGATCTGCTGCTTGCGCGCCTTCTGGATGGTCACGGGCTCGAACGTCTTCATGAACGAGGCGCAGCAGAGCGGCCGGCCGCAGACGCCCAGCCCGCCGATGATCTTCGCCTCGTCGCGGACGCCGACCTGGCGCATCTCGATCCGCATCTTGAGCTCCTTGGCCAGGTCCTTGACCAGCAGGCGGAAGTCGATCCGGCCGTCGGCCGTATATAAGAAGACGCCCTTCTTCTCGTTGAAGAAATAGCGGACCGCGGTCAGCTTCATGGCCAGGCCGTGGGCCTTGATCCGCTCCTGGCAGAGCACGACGGCCCGGGCCTCCTTGTCGCACAGCCAGTTGAACTTGCTCTTGTCGTCCTCGGTCGCCAGGCGGAGGATCTTGGGCGCGTTCTGCGCGTCCCGGCCGTGGCGGCAGACCTCGCTCGACACGTCGACGACCGTCGCCAGGTCGCCGCCGAACTCGGACTCGATGAGGCAGACGTCGTTCATCTGGACGTCGACCCCGTTCCTCACGGCGCGGACCGTCTTGCCCGTCCGCGCGGAAATCAGACAAACGAAATCGGACATGGGTTCATCCTTGGACTTGGGAATAGAGGGACGTGATGAGCAGCCCGGTGTTCAGGTTCCGGCCGAGGTCGGCGAAAGCCGTGTCGATCGCGTCGAGGAAGCGCATCGCCCGGCCGAAGCCGGGCCCGCCGCCGATCTCGCGCATCCGGGGCTCGTAGTCCGGGTTGAGGAGCAGGCGCGGATCGCCGCCGTCACGGAGGAGGACCAGGTCCCGGCAGAAGGAGGCGAACAGCTCGAGCGTGCCCTCGAGGTCGTCCTTGACCTCGGCCTTCTTCTGGAAAGCGAACCGCCGCAGGAAGCGCGACGCCTCCTCGCCCGAGACCATCGCCCGGAACAGGTCCCAGGTCTCCTCGCGGCGGCCCTGAATCTCGTCCCAATCCAGGTTCAGGGCCTGCTCCAGGTTGCCGTGGACGAGGAGGGCCAGGATGCGGGCCTTCTCCTCCTCGAACCCCCGGTCGCGGAGGGCCTGCTCGATCTCCTCCGTGGCCACCGGCTGGAAGGCCAGGGTCTGGCAGCGCGATTGGATGGTGGACAGAATACGGGACGGATTGTCGGTGACAAGGACAAAATGCGACCAGAGGGGCGGCTCCTCAAGGACTTTGAGCAGGCAATTGCCAGATTCGTCGTTCATCCGCTCGGCCTCGTCGATGAGAAAGACCCTCTTCCGCCCGACGATCGGCTTCATATAGGCGATCGCCCTCACTTCCTGCATCTGCTCGATCTTGATCACTTCGGTTGCGGCCTCGATCTCGATGAAATCGGGGAAGGCGCGGGCCGGGTTCTCGAGGCCGCGGTTGACCGCCTCGCAGTTGGCGCAGGCGTCGCAGGCGTCGTCCGAAAGCGTCAGGCAGTTCAGAGCCTTGGCCAAGACGCGGGCGGTCTTGCGCTTTCCGATGCCCCGCGGGCCGCAGAAGAGGAGGGAGTTGGGCACGCGGTTCCGGGCCAGGGAGAGCTGGAGGATCTTCTTGACCCGCCCGTTGCCGGGGATATCGCTGAAGGGCATGGGATCAGTCCAGGACCTCTTTCAAATAGCGCCCCGTGTGCGAGGCCGGCGCGGCGGCCACGGCCTCGGGCGTTCCGGCGGCCACGATGCGCCCCCCGTCCTCGCCGCCCTCGGGGCCCAAGTCAATAATATAGTCGCAATACTTGATGACTTCAAGGTTGTGCTCGATGATGACCGCCGTGTTGCCGAGCTTGACCAGCTCCGTCAGGAGCTCGAGAAGCTTCCGGACGTCGTCGAAATGGAGGCCCGTCGTGGGCTCGTCGAGGAGGTAGAGCGTCCGGCCCGTGGCCCGGCGGCCGAGCTCCTTGGTCAGCTTGATCCGCTGGGCCTCGCCGCCCGAGAGCGTCGGGGCGGGCTGGCCGAGGCGGATGTAGCCCAGGCCGACCTTCCGAAGCGTGGCCAGCTTGCGCTTGAGCTGGGGGTGGGCCTTCAGGTCGTTGGTGGCCTCGTCCACGGTCATGGCCAGGAAATCGGCGATCGACTTGCCCTTGTAGCGGACGGCGAGCGTCTCCTTGTTGTATCGCATCCCGCCGCACCGGTCGCAGGTTACGAAGACGTCGGGCAGGAAGTGCATCTCGACCCGGGTCACGCCCGCGCCCTGGCACTGCTCGCACCGGCCGCCGGCAATGTTGAAGCTGAAGCGGCTCGCGGTGTAGCCCCGGACCTGGGCCTCCTGCGTCCGGGCGAAGAGCGTCCGCAGGTCCTGGAAGAGGCCCGTGTACGTGGCCGGGTTGGAGCGCGGGGTCCGGCCGATCGCCTTCTGGTCGACGCTGACGACCTTGTCGAGGGCCTCCGCCCCGCGGATGGCCTCGTGCGCGCCGACGCGGAACTTCGCGTCATAGAGCCGGTTCTGGAGGCTGCGGAAGAGAATGTCGTAGACGAGCGTACTCTTGCCCGACCCCGAGACGCCGGTGACCGCCGTCATGCAGCCGAGCGGCACGCGGACGTCGATCTCCTTGAGGTTGTGCTCCCGGGCCTTGAGGATCGTCAGCCAGGCCTGCGGCCGGCGCCGGCCGGCGGGCAGGTCGATCCGCATTTCGCGCCGGAGGTATTTGGCCGTCAGCGAGTCGGGCGACTCGAGGATGCGGGCCGGCGGGCCTTCGGCCACGACGTAGCCGCCGTGCTCGCCCGCCCCGGGGCCGAGGTCCAGGACGAAGTCCGCCGCCCGGATGGTCTGCTCGTCGTGCTCGACGACCAGGACCGTGTTGCCGTCGTCGCGGATCTTGCGGAGGAGGCCGATGAGCCGCTCGTTGTCGCGCTGATGGAGTCCGATCGTCGGCTCGTCGAGGACGTAGAGGATGCCGCGCAGCCGCGCCCCGACCTGGGCGGCCAGCCGGACGCGCTGGGCCTCGCCGCCCGAGAGCGACCCGGTCGTCCGGTTGAGATGGAGGTAGGCCAGGCCGAGCTCGGCCATGACCGCCAGGCGGGTCAGGAGCTCCTTCCGGATTTTCGAGGCGACGAGCTCCTGGGCGGCGGTGTAGCGGAAGGCGGCAAGCTCGGTCTGGAGCCGGCTCACCGGGAGCGAGCTCAGATCGAAGATGTTCCGGTCACCGATCCGGACCGAGAGGACCTCGGGCTTGAGGCGGCTGCCCCGGCAGGCCGGGCAGACGTCCTCGGTCAGGACGACGTCGCCGTCCTCGTCGGTCGCGGTTGCGTGGCCCAGGCCGTTGCAGCGCGGGCAGGCCCCGTAAGGGGTGTTGAACGAGAAGTTCCGCGGTTCCAGCTCGGGGATGTTGATGTCGCAGAAGGGGCAGAGGAGCCGGAGCGAGTAGTAGGTCTCGGCGCCGCCGGACCGGAGGACGAGGGCCTCGCCGTCGGCGAGGGCCAGGGCCTTGTCCACGGCCTCCCGGAGGCGCTTTTCGGCGTGGGGCGAGACGCGGACCTCGTCGACGAGGACCTCGGCCGTGTGCTTTTTCGTCTTTTCGAGGACGATCGGGCCGTCGAGGTCGCGGAAGCGGCCGTCGACCCGGATCTGGATGAACCCCTTGCGGAGGAGCCGCTCGAAGAGCTTGTGGTATTCGCCCTTGCGGCCCTTGACGACCGGGGCGAGGACCTTCACTTTTTCGCCCGGGGCGGTCTCGGCGATGCGCCGGACGATCTGGTCGGGCGTCTGCTGGCTGACTTCGCGGCCGCAGCTCGGGCAGTGCGGGACGCCGAGCCGGGCGAAGAGCAGGCGGAGAAGGTCGTAGATCTCGGTGACCGTGCCGACCGTGGAGCGCGGGTTCGAGGAGATCGTCTTCTGGTCGATGGAGATCGCCGGCGAGAGGCCGGCGATGGACTCGACCTCGGGCTTCTCCATCATCTCCATGTACTGGCGGGCGTAGGCCGACATGCATTCGATGTAGCGGCGCTGGCCCTCGGCGAAGAGCGTGTCGAAGGCGAACGACGACTTGCCCGAGCCGCTCGGGCCGGTGACGACGATCAGCCGGTTGCGCGGCAGGCGGACGTCGATCCGCTTCAAGTTGTGCTGCGCCGCCTTCTTGACGACAATTTCGTTCAACATAACCCCATATTTTAACACAAGTTCAGCCCTTGGTGAACCGTCGCCGAATCTGTTAGAATGGGGCCGATCATGGGCCGGCAGGAAAATCTACTCAAAGCGCTCGACCTCCTCCAGGACGCCGCCCTGAAAACCGACTCGCTTCGGACGATCAAGCACCTCCCCGCGCAGGAGGGGCGCTACGTCGACTATCCCGCCGACGTCCATCCCTCTCTGGTGAAGGCCCTCCGCGAAAAAGGCTACGAGCGCCTCTACACCCACCAGCACTCGTGCTGGGAGGCCGTCCGCCAGGGCCAAAACGCAGTCGTGGTGACGCCCACCGCCTCCGGCAAGACCCTCTGCTACAATCTCCCCGTCCTCGACGCCATGCTCAAGGACACCTCGGCCCGGGCCCTCTACCTCTTCCCGACCAAGGCCCTGGCCAACGACCAGCGGGTCGAGCTCGACGAGACGATCAAGCTCCTGCCCGAGGAGATCCGGATCTTCACCTACGACGGCGATACCCCGCAAGACGCGCGCAAAGCCATCCGGGCGCGCGGCCATATCGTCCTCACCAACCCCGATATGCTCCACGCCGGGATCCTGCCCCACCACACGAAGTGGATCAAGCTCTTCGAGAACCTGCGCTACATCGTCCTCGATGAGCTCCACAACTACCGCGGGATCTTCGGCAGCCACCTGGCCAATGTCCTCCGCCGCCTGAAGCGCATCGCCGCCTTCTACGGGGCCCACCCCCAATTCATCCTCTGCACGGCGACAATCGCCAACCCCTCGGAGATGGCCGAGAAGATGATCGAGGCGCCCGTAACCCTCGTCGACGACAACGGGGCCCCGCGCGGCGATAAGTACATCGTCTTCACCACGCCGCCGATCGTGAACAAGTTCCTCGGCATCCGCCGCTCCTACGTCAACGAATCACGGCGCATCGCCGCGCTCTTCCTCAAGCACAACCTCCAGACCATCGTCTTCGCCCAGAGCCGCCTGATCACCGAGGTCCTGCTGACCTACCTCAAGGAGGACATCGAAAAGACGATCAAGGACGAGGGTCTCATCCGCGGCTACCGGGGCGGCTACCTGCCCATCCGGCGCCGCGAGATCGAGAAGGGCCTGCGCGAGGGCAAGATCCTGGGCGTCGTCTCGACGAACGCCCTCGAACTCGGGATCGACATCGGCACCCTCGACGTCGCCGTCCTGGCCGGCTACCCCGGCTCGATCGCCAGCACCTGGCAGCGCGCCGGCCGGGCCGGCCGCAAGACCGGCACCTCGGCCGCGGTCCTCGTCGGCTCGAGCGCGCCCCTCGACCAGTTCATCGTCAACCACCCCGACTACTTCTTCTCCCAGTCGCCCGAGAAGGCGCTCATCAACCCCGACAACCTAACCATCCTCATCAACCACATCGAGTGCGCGGCCTTCGAGCTGCCCTTCCAGGACGGCGAGACGTTCGGCCGGGCGGACATCGGCGAGATCCTAAAATATTTGGAGGAGGAGAAGATCCTCCACCATTCCAAGGAAAAGTGGTACTGGACCTCGGAGGCCTACCCGGCCGACGGCGTCAGCCTGCGGAGCATCAGCTCGGACAACTTCGTAGTCGTCGACCAGACCGGACCGGCCAAGGTCATCGCCGAGGTCGACTTCACCGCGGCCCTGACGACACTCCATCCCAAGGCCATCTACCTCTGCGAGGGCGAGCAGTATTACGTCGAGAGCCTCGACTACGAGCAGCGCAAGGCCTACGTCAAGAAGACCGACATCGACTATTACACCGACGCCATCGACTATACCAAGATCAAGATCCTCGACACGTTCGACACGAAGCGGCTCGACCGCTACGACGCCCGCCACGGCGAGGTCCACGTGGCGACCCAGGTCGTGGGCTTCAAGAAGATCAAGTTCCACACCATGGAGAACGTCGGCGCCGGCGACCTGAGTCTGCCCACGAACGAGATGCACACCACGGCCTATTGGGTCACGGTCCCGGCGGCCCTCCTCCAGGACCTGCCCTTCACCCCGGAGCAGAAGATCAACGGTCTCTACGGCCTGTCCTACATCATGCACGGCGTCGCCCCGCTCTTCCTCATGTGCGACATTCACGACATCGGAGTCTCGCTCGGCGACAACTCCACGGGCGAGTCCATCCCCCCGAAAGACCTCCTAGCCAAGATTCAGCCCCTCCAGGGTCCGGTCTACCTCGACGCCGACTTCGAGCCGAACATCTTCATCTACGACAACTACCCGGGCGGCATCGGCCTCAGCCCGTCGCTCTTCGACCTGGACAAAACGCTCCTCGCCACCTGCCTCAAGACGATCTCCGACTGCCCCTGCTCGGAGGGCTGCCCATCGTGCGTCGGCCCGACCAAGGAGAGCGGGGAGCAGGCCAAGGACGTCGCCCTTGAAATCCTGACCCGTCTTCTCGCTTAAATCTCAGAGGACTACAAGTTCTTCACCGTCGAGACGAACATCGACATCAAGCGGCCGTGAACGCGAAAGGGAGCTGATTAGCGCGGCCGCTCTTTTCCCCAGGCTCGGAGGGGCGGTTCGGCGCGGCTCCCGCCCCAGTCGCTCTCGCGGCTCACCCCCAAACCGTGGGCCCCCGCCGCTTCGAGCGACCGGGGCTCGCGCCGCGCTCACGCCAGGAGACTGGGCCGAAGATCGGTTTTCGAACCGTGCCCTCCTCGCCCAGCTAAAAGATTAGCCGAAGTCCCTTATGTTATTTGATTAGGGCCGCGCGGCTGTACATTAAATTAATCGGGGGCGCGAGGGCGGTGGGGCGGAGAAAGGCATACCGAGGCGCAGCGGGCATGGACCGCGATCCGTCGAAGGCGGATCGCGAGAGCAAGCCGAGGGAACGAGCCGATTTTCCTCGCCGGGGAAAATCGGCGTACTTTCGGAGCCCCCCGCCCGGGAGCCCCCTTCCTTTATCGAATGAGGGTGACGAGGCGGGAGCCGCGCCGCTTCGTTTGAATTCCTCCGCCCCCCTATGCTAAGATTTAACGTACTAACATGAACATTTTCAAGCTGATCACCGACGCGAGCCTGGTCGTCCAGCTCATCCTCCTGATTCTCCTGTTTTTCTCCGTGTTCTCTTGGACGATCATTATTTTCAAGAGGAAGGCCCTGAAGTCGGCCGCGGCCCAGTCCCAGAAGTTCCTGGTCGTTTTCAAGAAAAGCCGGAACCTGACCGACGTCTTCGATGCGGCCAAGACTTTCCCGGCGAGCCCTCAAGCGTCCATTTTCCTCGCCGGCTACAAGGAAATGGCCTATTTGGCCAAGAAAGAGACCCCTCCGGCCGCGCTGAGCGGCGGCGCGAGCCTCGACAACCTGAGCCGGGCCCTGACCAAGGCCTCGAACGCCGAAGTGGCGAAGATGGAGAAGATGATGTCCTTCCTGGCCACGACCGGGAGCGTTTCGCCGTTCATCGGCCTGTTCGGGACGGTCTGGGGCATCATGGACGCCTTCTTCAAGATCAACATGACGAAATCGGCCTCCCTGCTTTCGGTCTCAGGGGGGATCGCCGAGGCCCTCATCGCCACGGCCGTCGGCCTGTTCGCCGCCATCCCGGCGGTTATCGCCTACAACACCTTCCTCCATCGGATCAAAGATTTCATCACCGACATGGAGGACTTCTCCCTCGAGCTCTTGAGCATCGCCGAGAGGCTCTATGGTACTCCCTAAGCTGTCCTCGATCCGGTCCAAGCGGGACATCGGGACGTCGCTGTCCGAG
This sequence comes from Candidatus Aminicenantota bacterium, assembly GCA_017883285.1. Taxonomy (GTDB): domain Bacteria; phylum Acidobacteriota; class Aminicenantia; order Aminicenantales; family UBA4085; genus FEN-413. The sequence continues at coordinate 57,323 of JADGNV010000122.1, forward strand.
ATCAACGTCACGCCCTTCGTCGACGTCATGCTCGTCCTGCTCGTCATCTTCATGGTCACCACCCCTATGATGCAGTCGGGCATGGCCGTGAACCTCCCTCAGGCCGAGACCGACACCGCCCCGGCCGAAACCGGCATGAAGCTCACGGTCACGGCGGACAAGTTCATCAACATCGATGAAGGAAAAGGCACGATATCGGTCATCAATATCAACCTCCTCGAGAACCGGATCCGTTCCTATTACCAGGGAAAGACAAAAAAAGTCATTTACATCAACGGCGACGAACTCGTCCCCTACGGTTTCGTCGTCGGCATCATGGACATCGCCAAAAAGTGCGGCGTCGAGACCGTCGGCCTGGGGACCGCCCCGCCCGACGACAAGCCCAAAAACAAATGACCTTTCGGCTGGGGATGGACGAGCGGCCTTTCAAGCGGGCCATGATCTTCTCCGCCGTGGTCCATTCCGTCCTCCTGGTCCTCATCATCGTCAATCCCAGCCTGCCGACGTCGCGCAAGTCCGGCCCGGTCTACTACATCAACTTCGGCGGGATGCCGGGCGGCGGGAGCGGAGGCGGCGGACGGGGCGGCGTCACGACGGCGCCGGCCTTGGTAGAGACGAACATCGCCCCGACCGAGGTCAAGCCCCAAACCCTCCGCGACCTGGCCGCGCTCCAAAAGGCCCAACCCGAAACGCCCGGGTCCACGCTCCGCTACCCGGTCGACAAGCCCAATCGCGAGGTAAAGCCCAAGCCCGCGAAGAAAACCGAGATCAGCAAGGTCGATCCCTCAGCGAAGGGGGCTGCCGCCAAGACGAACGCGGCGGCCGGGCCGCCGGGGGCCGGAGCGGGCCTGTCGATCGGCGGCGGAAAACCGGGGTTCGGCGAGGGAGGAGGGTCGGGCCTGGGCGGCCTGGCCGACCAGATCGGTCAATCCGATTTTCCGTTCAACTGGTACCTCCAGGCCATCCGCGACAAGATCTCGTCCAACTGGTTCCAGTCGCTCGTCGACCCCGGCGTGAGCGGGACGTTCCAGGTGGCGGTCTATTTCCGGATCTTCAAGGACGGGTCGATCTCGACCGTCGACATCAAGGAATCGAGCGGCCTCAAGACGCTCGACCAGTCCGCGGTCCGGGCGATCATGCGCTCGGCCGCCTTCCCACCCCTGCCGGACGGCTACGACGAGAGCTATCTCGGCATCATCCTGATTTTCGAGCACAGCAAATGAAAACATCCCAGATCATCGCGACCGTCATCCTGGGCGCGGCGGCCGCTCTGGCCTCGGCCGCGGCCCCCGCCCCCCAGAAGGACGTCACCATGACGATCCGGGAGGGCATGCCGGCCATCAACCTCGCCCTGCCCAAGTTCACCGCCCCGGCCTCGGCCCAGGCGGCGGCCGACGAAATCCGCCAGATCCTCTCGGCCGACATAAAATACAGCCGGATCTTCTCCCTTCTTCCCGAGAGCTACTACAGCTACATCCGGGCGCTCGACCCGTCCGCCATCCTCTTCAAGGAATGGGAGTCCATCAACGCCAACGTCCTCCTCGTAGGCGACGTGTCCGAGGCGGCGAACGGCGACGTCGTCTTCGAATGGAAGCTCTATGACGTCAAGCCCGGCCAGCCGATGAAAGGCAAGCGCTACCAGGCCAAGCGGAACGACCTCCGCTTCATGGTCCACAAGATCGCCGACGACCTGGCGGCCATCTACGGCAACAAGCCCGTGTTCGCGACCAAGGTCGCGTTCCTCTCCAATCGGGACGGCAACGACGAGCTCTACCTGATGGATTACGACGGTGCGGGGCAGACGCGCCTGACGTTCAACGCCGTCACCGACTATTCGCCATCCCTCTCGCCCGACGGCAGGATGATCGCCTACACGTCTTACCAGGACCTGGCCGCCGGGCTGTACATCCTCCAGGTCTATGAGGGGCGACGGATCCCGGTGTCGCTCAAGGGGGGCAACTTCTCCCCGGCCTGGTCGGTCGACGGCCGGAAGCTGGCCTTCAGCTCGTCGATGGACGGCAACCAGGAGATCTATGTCGCCGAGACCGATGAAGACGCCCTAAAGCGCGGCTCCTTTCGGATCAAGCGCCTGACGTTCAATCAGGGCATCGACACCTCGCCGACCTGGTCGCCGACGGGACGTCAGCTCGCCTTCGTCTCCGACCGGGGCGGCACGCCCCAGATCTACACCATGGACGCCGAAGGCTCGAACGTCCAGCGGGTGAGCTTCGGCGGCTCGACCTGGCACGACGCGCCCGCCTGGTCGCCGGCGGGGGACCGGATCGTCTACGTCGCCCGCGTGGACGAGATCTTCGACCTCTATGTCCTGGACCTCATGTCGAAGCGGATCTCGAAGCTCACCGAGAGCAACGCCCGGAACGAATCGCCCTCCTGGTCGCCCGACGGCCGGCACATCCTCTTCACCTCGAACATGAAGGGCGAGCTCCAGATCTTCACCATCGACTACGACGGCGCCAACCTCCGCCAGCTCACGACCAAGGGGCAGAACAAGTTCCCCGCCTGGGCGAATTAGGTCTGGTCAAGGGACGAGCCTTCGCGGCGGGTCATGTCGCCGACCGACCCCATCGGCCTCGCTCCTCGAATGAGAAATTCATCTCCCCCGAGCGTCCAATCCCCCGGAGGTGATGAGAGGAAAAAAGCCGCGGTCGGACCGCGGCCGCGACATGCGCCGGAGGGCGGGAAAAATGCGAATTCACCCGAGAAAACGAGCGCGCTCCCGATTGACACGTTTCCCCTTTCGATGTATAAGAGGGGCGACAATGCCATTGTTGTCCGCTGAGTTTCAGACCAAGAAAGAGGAGGAGTCATGAAAAAGGTCATCGTCCTGTCGCTCGTCTGTCTCCTAGCCTTCGCCTTCACCATAGCCTGCAAGCCGAAGGTCAAGGATATCCCCCCGCCCCCACCGCCGCAGGCCAAGGAACAGCCCAAGGTCGAACGCGTCACCCCCGCCGCCCCCGTCCAGAAGCCGCAGCTCAGCGAAGAAGAGATCTTCCTGGCGAAGGCCCTCGACCAGATCAACAAAGAAAAGCCCCTCCGCATCATCAACTTCGACTACGACAAATTCTCCATCCGCGAAGACGCCAAGTCCATCCTCGAAGCGAACGCCGCCTGGATGAAGAACTTCCGCACGGCCAAGATTTTGATCGAAGGCCACTGCGACGAGCGCGGCACCGAGGACTACAACCTCGCCCTGGGCGAGAAGCGGGCCAAGGCCGCCTACGACTACCTCATCTCGCTCGGCGTCTCCGCCGACCGGATGAAGACCATCTCCTACGGCAAGAGCCAGCCGCTCGACATGGGCCACGACGAAGGCGCCTGGCAGAGGAACCGCCGCGACCAGTTCCTGGTCATCGAAAAATAATCGCCGGTCCCGATGAAGAAGGCCCTCGGGGTTTGGCTGATCGTCGTCCTGGCGCTCCTCGCGGCCGGGCAGGACAAGAGCAAGAAGGCCTATGAGCTCATGTACGACGACATCCAGCAGCTCAAGTTGCAGGTCCAGCGCCTCGAGAAGAAGGCCGACGCCGCCGCGGACGACCTCAAAGCCGTCCGCGAGGTCCTCCGCGACCTGACGGCCCAGTTCAAGTCCTTCCAGGCCGGGCAGGCGCGGAGCGACGAGAACCTCAAGAGCCTCCCTGCCCAGCTGCAGGTCTTCCTCGAAAAGTTCGGCCAGCTCGAATCGCAGATCCAGAAGATCTCCGAGGACCTCATCGACCTCAAGTCGAGGCCGCCCGGCGAGGCCCCCCCCGATACGGCCAAACCGGGCGAAAAGACCCCGGCCGACAAGAAGCCGGCCCCGAGCAAGAAGGAACCCGCCCCCAAGGAGAAACCCGCCTCGGGGGGGGCTCCCCTTCAAACCAACCTCTCCCCTCAGGACGTCTATAAGACCGCATACGCGGACTATCAGAAAGGCACCTACGACCTGGCCATCGACGGGTTCCAGACGTTCATTGAGCAGTTCCCCGCCAACCCCCTGGCCGACGACGCCCTGTACATGATCGGGGAATGCTACTACAGCCAGAAAAAGTTCGCCCGGGCGATTGAGCAGCTCGACGAGCTCATCATCAATTACCCCGACAGCAATAAACTCGCCGCGACCTATCTCAAGAAGGGCTATTGCCTGGCCGAGCTCAAGCGCAAGGACGAGGCGATCGCCGTCCTGCGGTTCCTGGTGTCCAAATACTCATTCGGCGAGGAAGCGAAAAGCGCCCAACAGAAGATCAAGGAGCTCCTGGAGGAAAAATGAGAGACGTCAACAGCCTGAACAGGGTCATCCTGCTGGGACGGCTCGGGCAGAAGCCCGAGCTGCGGGCGCTTCCGCAGACGGACAACAGCCTCGCCCGGTTTTCCCTGGCCACGAACGAAAAGGTGTTCAACCGCAACACCAACGAATCGAGCGACCGCACGGAATGGCACAAGATCGTCGTCTGGGGCAAGCTCGCCGAATTCTGCGACAAGTACCTCGACAAGGGCCGCCAGATCCTCATCGAGGGCAAGCTCCGCACCCGGAGCTGGCAGGACAAGGACGGCAACAAGCGCTCGACCACCGAGGTCGAGGCCCAGAACATCATCCTCGTCGGCAGCGGCCCGCGTCGCGAGGGCGAGGGCGATTCCGGCGGCGGCGGCCGGCCGCAACCCCGCGACACCGGCCCGATCGCGGAGTTCCCGGCCGAAGGCGACGCCGCCGGCTCCGGCGAGGGCGAGGGTGAGGATGAAGTCCCCTTCTGACGACGAGAAGGACTTCCGCGCCCGCATCCTCGAAGACATCCGCCCCTGGGGCAAGTTCCGCGTCTATCCCCACGAGAACGCGGGGGGCCTGAAGATCATCACCGTCAACCCCGGCGCGTCGCTGTCCCTCCAATACCACCGCAAGCGCGCGGAATTCTGGATTGCGCTGGACGAAGGCCTGGAAATCACGGTCGGCGAGCGCACATGGCGGCCGCGCCGGAACGAGGAGATCTACATCCCCCGCGAAGCGGCGCACCGCCTCCGCTGCACGGGCCCCGAACCCGCCCGGGTGATGGAGATCTGGCTTGGCGATTCAGCCGAGGACGACATCGTCCGCCTGGCCGACGACTACGGCCGATGAAGGGGACCGTTCCCCGGATCAGTGACCCATGAGAAACGCCCCGGGATGCTTCGCCATGAGCGTTTCGATCAAATACTCCTCGACCTCCTGCGCCGACCGCATGTCCAGGACCCGGGCCACGGCCTTCCGGACCGTCCGCAGGTCCACGGCCCGGAGGGCGTTCTTGACCCGCGGAATGTAGATCGGGTTCATGCTGAATTTCCGGAGGCCCAGGCCGAGGAGGACCATGGCCGACAGGGGGTCGGCCGCCATCTCGCCGCAGACCGCGACGTCTTTGCCCGCCTTGAGGGCGGCCTCGATGACCGTCTTAAGCAGGCGGAGCACCGCGGGGTGGAGGGGCTTGTAGAGATAGGAGACGAATTCGTTCGACCGGTCTACCGCCAGGTAGTATTGGATGAGGTCGTTCGTTCCGATGCTGAAATAATCCACATCTTTGATGAGGACGTTGGCCAGGGCCGCGGCCGCCGGCACCTCGATCATGATCCCCAGCGGGATGGACGGATCAAAGGGGATGTTCTCCGCGGCAAGCTCGGCCTGGGCCTCGCGCAAGAGGATCTTCACCTCGCCGATCTCCTCGACCTCGGTGATCATCGGAATCAGGATCCGGACGTTCTTGAGGACGCTCGCCCGGAGGATGGCTCGTAGCTGCGTCCGAAACAGCTCCCGGTTCTGGAGGGAGAAGCGGATCGCCCGCAGGCCGAGGGCGGGATTCGGCTCCTTCTGAATCGAGAGCTGCGGAAGCGTCTTCTCGCCCCCGATGTCGATCGTCCGGATGTAGACCGGCCGCGGATGCACCCCCCGGGCGAGCCGGGCGTAGATCTCGTAGTGGTCCTGTTCGCTCGGGAGCGTCGGCCGCTGGAGGTAGATGAATTCCGAGCGGAAGAGCCCGATCCCCTCGGCCCCATACGACAGGGCGTGGGCGATCTCCTCGGGCAGCTCGATGTTGGCCAGCGGGGTGAAGCGCACGCCGTCGAGCGTCTCGGCCTTCCAGGAGGCGGCCTTTTTCAGCTCGCGGCGGTAGGCCTCGTATTTTGCCTTCTTGCCCAGGAACTCCTTCTGGAGCGTCGGCGGCGGGTTGATGATGACCTCGCCGTCCGTCCCGTCCACGATGAGGAGGTCGCCGGCCTTGACCGTCTCGGTGATCGCGTGGAGGCCGACGACGGTCGGGATGTTGAGCGAGCGGGCCAGGATGGCCGTGTGCGAGGTCTGGCCGCCCATGTCCAGGGCGACGGCCAAGATGTTGCCCTGGCTGAGGCGGAGCGCGGCCTCGGAGGGCAGGAGGTCGTGGGCGACCAGGATCTTCTCCCGGACGTCGTCCGCCGCCTCGTCCGCCGTGGGCGCGAGGTTCCGGTGGACCTTGGCCAGCACGTCCGCGACGTCGGCCTGGCGCTGCTTGAAATACTCGTCGTCCAGGCCGTCGAAGATCTTCCGGTAGTGCTCGTAGACGTCCGCCAGGGCGCTCTCCGCCCGGACGTTCTCCTCGCGGATCAGCTTGTCGAAGCCGCCCGAGAGGGCGAGGTCGTCGAGGATGAGGAGGTGGGCGTCGAAGATAAAGGCGTGCTCCTCGCCGACCTTCCGGCGGACCGTGTCCTTGATCTCGACGAGATCGGCCCGCGTCGCGGCGATCGCCTCATTGAGGCGCCGGAGCTCGTCCTCGACCCGGTGGGGCGGGATATACTCCTTGCGCGATGGAAACAGGACCCGGCCGGCGAGGACCGCCCGGCCCAGGGCGATGCCCGGCGAAACGCCGACGCCACGCAGGCGGGTGAAGTCCATGAACGTCTATTCTTTCTCGCCGAACCGCCCGTCGATCAGCTCGAACAGGGCGGCCCAGGCCTCCGTCTCGTCCGGGCCGTCGATCCGGAGGACGATATCCGAACCCTGGGTCGCGGCCAGGGTCAGGATGCCGAGGATGCTCTTGCCGTCGATCTCGCTCCCGTCCTTGACGATGTGGACGTCCGCCCCGAAGCGGTTGGCCATGTTGACGAACTTGACGGCCGCCCGGGCGTGGAGGCCGAGTTTGTTCTTGATGGTGATGGCCCGTTCGAGCATGCGGTCCGCCTAGGAGGAGGGTTTCGAGCCGAGGAGGGCGCTGGCAAGGTGGATGTTCTTCCTGCCCTGTTCGACGACCTTCTTGGCCACGTCCTTCAGGGTGTTCGAACGCTGGAGCGAAACGAACTTGATGAGCATCGGCAGGTTGACCCCGGTGATGATCTCCACATGGCCGTCCTTCTGGAAGGTGAAGCTCAGGTTGGAGGGCGTGCCGCCGAACATGTCGGTGAAGATGACCACGCCGCTCTTCTGGTCGACCCGCTTCAGGCTCTGGCTGATCTTGCGCTTGGACTCCTCGACGTCGTCGTACCAGCCGAGGGAGATAGTCTCGATGTTGGGCGCTTCGCCGAGGATGATCGTCAGAGCGTTGAGGAGCTCCTCGCCGAGCTTGCCATGCGAAACGATGATCCCTCCGATCATTTGTACACGTCCCTGTGGAAAATCTTTATACCATATTTCAGGCCGCGAAGGTAATCCCGGAGGGCGTCGGCCACGACGACCGACCGGTGCCGGCCGCCGGTGCAGCCGATCGCGATCACGAGCTGGCTCTTGCCTTCGGCCGCGAAACGCGGCATCAGGAAGGCGATGAACCGATAGAGTTCAGCCAGGAAGGCCTGCGTCTCCGGGGCCCCGAGGACGAACTCCCGCACGCTCCGGGCCTTTCCGCTCTTCGTCCGGAGGCCGTCGACGTAGAACGGGTTCGGGAGGAACCGGGTGTCGAAGATGAGGTCGGCGTCGACCGGGACGCCGTACTTGTAGCCGAAGCTGACGACGATCACATGGAGCCGGGGCAGGGCCGTGGTCACGAAGCGCTGGGCGAACAGATCCTTGAGCTGGGAGATGTTCGTCCCCGAGGTGTCGATGACCTCGTCGGCCATTTTCTTGATGGGCGCCAGGCGCTGGCGCTCGAGCCGCACGCCGTGGAGGACGGACTTCCCCCCGAGCGGATGGGGCCGCCGGGTCTCGCTGAACCGCTTGACGAGCGTCTCGTCGGAGGCGTCGAGGAAGATGAGCTTCGGCGAGATCGTCTTGCGGATGCTGTCCCAGACCTTCGGGAAGTTGACGATGAAGTCGCGCTCGCGGATGTCCACGACCAAGGCGACCTTGTCGATCTCGACCTCGCGGCGCCGCCAGAGGTCGACCAGGATGGGAATCATCTGGACCGGGAGGTTGTCGACGCAGTAGTAGCCGAGGTCCTCGAGGAAGCGGCTGACCACCGTTTTCCCCGACCCGGACAGCCCGGTGATGATCAGGAACCGGTCTTCGCGCGTCATCGGCCATCCGCGATCGCCCGGTCGAGCCGCCCGGCGATCTCCCGCGAGGCCAGGTAGCCGCGCTTCCGGCAGAGGTGGACCTTGCAGGCGACCTCGATCAGGGTGGCGATGTTCCGGCCGGGCGCGACGGGGATGTTGAGCTGGGGAATGCGCTTGTTCAGGATGACGCTGTCCTCGGGGAATCGGAGGCCGAGCCGGTCGAATTCCTTTCTCCGGTGCCATTTCTTCAGGCGGATGACGAGGTCGATCGGGGACTGGAGGCGGATGGACTTCGGTCCGAAGATCTCCCGGATGTTGATGATCCCCAGGCCGCGGAGCTCCATGAAGTAGCGGCTCAGGGACGGGGCCTTGCCGATCACCCGGCCGCCCGCCAACGTGCGGACGTGGACCACGTCGTCCGAGATGAATCGGTGGCCGCGGGCGATGAGCTCCAGGGCGCTCTCGCTCTTGCCGATGCCGCTGTCGCCGACGATGAGGACGCCCAGGCCGTACATGTGGAGGAGCCCGCCCGAGATCACGGCCTGGCGCGGAGGGGCCGCCTTCATGGGAGCCGCTCCTCTTCCTCGCGGACGACGGCCAGGAGGCCGTGGAGCTTGCGCGGCGGGGCGGGGAACATCATTCGGGCTGGACGAGGCCGTAGTTGCCGTCCTTCCGGCGGAACAGCACGGCCCACTTCTCCGTCGCCTCCGTCCGGAAGACGAAGACTTCCTTCTTCTTGATCTCGAGCTGGATCATGGCCTCCTCGACCGACATCGGTTTGGAGCCGAAGTAGTCGGCCCGGAGGATTTTCGGCCCGGTCTCGCCGGGTTCGGCCGGCAGGGCGAGCTTCTTGCGCTCGCGCCCCCCGCGCCGCTTCTTCTCGCGGAATTTCTCCTTTTCCTTCTTGACCTTCTTTTCGAGGGCATCGAAGGCCAGGGCCAGGGAAGCGAGCATGTCGGCGCTTTCCTCGATCACGACCAGGCCCGCGCCCTTGGTCTTGACGTGGATCTCGGCCTTCTGGCGGTTCTTCTCGTGGGACAGGATGACATCCACGTCGGTCGCCGGGCCGAGCAGCCGCTCCAGGCCGCCGAGCCGCTCCTCGCAGTACTCCCGGACCTCGGGAGTGAGGTGGGCCTGACGGGCCGTGTAGTGCGTTCTCATGCGGTCCCCTCCATGACGGATTTCCGTTTGCGAATATGCGACGGCAGGATCTTCAGCTGCTTGCGATACTTGGCCACGGTCCGCCGGGCGATCTTGAAGTTCTCCCGGGCAAGGATCTCCTCGATCTCGATGTCGCTCAGCGGGTTCGCCTTGTCCTCGGACTCGACGAGCTTCTTCAGGCGCTCCTTGATCCGAAGCGAGGAGACGTCCTCGCCGAAGTCGCCGTGGAGGGCCTTGTGGAAGAAGTATTTCAGAGAATAGACGCCGCGGGGCGTGAGCATGTACTTGTTGGCCACGACCCGACCCACGGTCGATTCGTGGACACCGACGGCCTGGGCGATTTCCATGAGGGTCAGGGGCTTGATGAAGTCGATCCCCTTCTCGAGGTACTCGCCCTGCTTGTCGACGATGTACTTCGCGACCTTGTAGATCGTCTGGTCGCGCTGGTCGAGGCTCCGCAGGAACCAGAGGGCCTTCTTCAACTTGTCCTTGAGGTAGCGGTAGGCCTCGGGGTTTTCCTTGAAGGCCTTGGCCAGGAGCGTCTTGTAATAGGCGTTGATCCGCAGCCGGGGCAGGCCCTCGTCGTTGAGCGAGATCTTGAGGTCGGAGCCTTCCTTCGTGACGATGATGTCGGGCACGACGTAGGTCGTCCGGTCCTCGCCGTACTTCCGGCCGGGCGCGGGATCGAGCCGCTTGATGATCTCGATGTGGATCCGGATCGAGGCCGGCGCCACGTTGAGCGCCCGGGCCAGCTGGGCATAATCCGATTTCTCCAGGAGTGGGAGGTGTTCCTGGATGATCGCCCGGGCGATCTCGTCCTTGACCTGAAGCTGGTCCATCTGGACGAGCAGGCATTCCTTGAGATCGAGGCTCCCGCAGCCGACCGGGTCGAAAATCCTGATTTTGGCCCGGACCGCCTCCACCGCCTCGAGCGGCGCCCCGCAAACCTCCGCGATCTCCTCGGGCGGCGAGGCCAGGTATCCGTCCTTGTTGATGTTCCCGATGATCCGCTCGGCGATGTCCCGCTCGAAGGGCTCAAAGAAGGTCAGGTTGGCCTGCCAGGACAGGTGGTCCCCCAGGGACGCGGCCTGGGCCAGGGTGTTTTCGAGAGAGGGAACCTCGCGCCGCTCCTGGGGGAACGCCCGGAAGCCGTCGTCAATGTATTCCTGGAAATAGGATTCGAAGTCCCGGTCCTCGGGGTTCTCGCCCCCGTCCTCCATGTCGGACGGGCCCGCTTCCGCGGGCTCGGCCTTGGCCGCTTCGGCCGCGGGTTCGACCGCGCCCGCCTCGGGCTCGATTTCGGATTCGGGCTTCTTTTCGGCCGTCTCCTCCTCGACTTCGAGGAGGGGGTTCCCGGACAGCTCCTCGTCGATGACCTCGATGAGCTCCAGGCTCGTCAGGGGAAGGAGCTTAATGGCCTGCTGCAGGGCGGGGGCGAGGATGAGCCTCTGGACCTGCCGCTGGTCGAGGCGCTGTTTCATGATCATGGGAATGGTCGGAGTCCTCTTCTCCCGGACGGCTTCACAGGCGGAAATCCGCACCGAGATAGCTCCGCCGCACGTCTTCGGAGGCGACGAGGTCCCGGGGCGCGCCCTGGTCGAGGATCTTGCCCTTGTCGATGATATACGCCCGGTCGACGATGCGCAGGGTCTCGCGGACGCTGTGGTCGGTGATGAGGACGCCGAGGCCGCGGGCTTTCAGGCCGCGGATGATCTTCTGCAGGTCCTGGACGGCGAGCGGGTCGATGCCGGTGAACGGCTCGTCGAGGAGGATGAACTCCGGGCCGGAGATCATGGCCCGGGCAATCTCGAGCCGCCGCCGCTCCCCTCCCGAGAGGGTGTAAGCCTTGGCCCGGGCGAGCCGGGCCAGGCCGAACTCGTCGAGCGTATCGGCGACCGCCGCCGGCCCGCCTCCCGCGCCGGCAGGGAGGGTCTCCAGGATGGCCATGAGGTTGTCCTCGACGCTCAGCTTCCGGAAGGCCGACGGGTCCTGCGGAAGGAGGCAGATACCCTTCTGGGCCCGGAGGTACATGGGGTAATCGGTAATGTCCTCGTCGTCGAGGAAGATGCGGCCCGAGTCCCGGGCGATGAGCCCCAGGATCAGAGAGAACGTGGTCGTCTTGCCGGCGCCGTTCGGCCCCAGCAACCCCACAATCTCGCCCCTCCGGATCTCAACGGAGACATCATCCACGACCTTCTTCCGGTGGTAGCTTTTGGCGAGGTGGACGGCCTTCAGGCACGATCTCATGGCTCACTTGATGACGGAAGTCACGGGCCGATTTTGATCCCGGCTTTCCACGAGGATACTACCATCGGCCAGACGGAATGTCAATTTGTCCCCCTGGATGGTCCCCTTGTCCTTGTCCTTCAGGACGGGCCGTCCGGTGAGGGCGATCGTGTCTTTTCCGACGTCGTAGTCGGCAATTTCGCCCGTCGCCTCCCGGGGCGGGAAGACGATCGCGACTTTACCCGACGCTCGCATCGACCGGGGCTCCCCGCCGGCCTCGCCGGAGTCCACGGTGATCGACCGGCAGGTCAGGTCGGCCGCCCCGGTCTTCAAGGAAACCCCGTTCTCGTAGAGGATCTGGTTGGCCTTGGCGTCGTAGCTCATCTTGTCCGCTCCGATCTCGACCCGCCGCTCCGCTCTGCCGTCCTTGGGCTGATGGGGAAACGACGACCGCACCCGGCCCTGGCAGGCGACGTCGCCCGACTCCTCGCCGACCCCGATCTCCTGGGCGGACAAGACCCGCTTGCCCTGCCAGGCCCGGGCCGATCCCGTCTCGTTCCATAACAAGAAACGCTTGTGCTCGCTCGAATATCTCACGGTCTGGGCGTCGATGAAAACCGGCTCGCCCGGGGCGAAAAACCCCCGGCGGGCGCCGGCTTGGGGAGCGGGATGGTAGATCATCCGCACGCCGCCCTTGACCTCGAAGTCGTCCATCTTGATCAGGACCGTGACCTCGTCGCCCGAAAGCTCGCCCGTCCCCGCCTTGATCCGCGCTCTTTCCGGGCCTTCGCCCGTGACCTTGAGGATGTTGGTCTCGGCCTGGAGGAACATCGACGGCCCCTCGATCAGCCGGACGACCGTCCGGCCCTTGTCGAGGCTGGCCACACGGGCGTATCCCGACGCGGCCATGTCGCGGAACGTCCCGTTCTTGTTGAAGTTGACCTCGACCGACTCCCCGCCGACCTCGGTCGAGGTCCCGGATTCGTAGAAGAATTTGAAGGCGCAGCGGCCCCGGCCCTCGACCGTCCGGATGACGGGATCGTCCTGGTAGGCCCGGAACCGGATCTCGTCGGCCTCGATCTCCTGGCGAATGCTCATGTCGAACAGGAAGTCGCGTCTGATCGTCATATCCTCGGGCAGGGCCGCGGCTCCGGACTTGCCGACCGCGGGCTTCGCCCGGGGGCCGACCTCCCCATCCACGGAGATCTTAACACCGCCGTCGAACCAGAGAAGGGCGATGTCGTCGACCTTCTCGAACTGGTCAAAGCCCATCCGGCCGGCGGCCCCGCGGCTCCGGCCGTGGCCGAAATCGACCCCCCCTTCGACGATCCCCTGCCGCCGCGGAGGGCTGTATTTGAGCCGGGCCCGGGTCCCGCCGAGGACGAGGGGCACGGTCGACTCGCGGGGGAGGACGTTGAGCCGCAGATCGCCCTCGAGGACGAGGTCCTCGTCGCGCAGAGAATACGATCCGCTCCGCGAGGATCCGGAGAAGCGGGGAGCGGTGATCGTGATTCCGTTCGAGGTCCGGACGACGTCGTCCTTTTTTTCGTAGACGAAGTCCGACGCTTCGACCGTGATCTCCCCGTTCCGGATGCGGACGTGGCCTTTGAGGACGAAGCGCGACCAGTCCTTGGCATAGGTGACCGAATCGCCGAAGAACCGGATCTCGCGGCCGCCCCGCTTCCCGTGGTCGACGATGGCCACGTGGCCTTCCAGGCGGCCGGTCTTGTCGTCGACCTCGACGTTCCGGTCGGCCCGGGCCTCCATCCGGCCCACGGCGAAGTTGAACCGGACGATGCTGACGTTCTCCCTGACGTTCGCCGTCTCCGGCGCGCCGGTCTTCTGTTCGGGCACGAGGCGGTCGGACGGCCGGATGTGGCGGGCGAGGTAGACGACGATGATCAGGACGAGGCCGGCGAACAGGACGGCGACGAGCGGCCGGAGCGCGTTGGCCGCGCGGAATTTGGCGCCGCCCCGCCGGTCGGCCAGGCTCATCGCCGCACGCCCTCCAGGGAGAGATACATCCGCTCCTCGCCGAGGTAGGTCGAGGTCTGGAGCGAGTAGGCCGCATCGAGCCGGTCCCCTTTCCGGATCTCCCGCGCCCAGGCGGCCTGGCCCCAGCCGATCGCCTCGAACGTCCGGCCGTCCCGGCGGAGGAGCATCTTCGTGTGCTTGCCTTGAAGGCTCTGCGGCGGCGCGATCACCTCGGCGCCCCGCGTCAGGAAGATCGGCCGGGGGTTCCCGACGCCGAACGGATCGAGCTGGGCGTGGCATTCGAGGAAGGCAGTGGTGATTTCGGAGAAGACGAGGTCGGCGTCGATCTTGATCTTCCGCTTGAGCTGCTCGTCCGGGATCCGGCTGGCGGCCGCCGCGTTCAGCGCCCGCTTGAGGTCCGGAAGGTCCTCGCAGCGGAGCGTGCAGCCGACGGCGTAGGGATGCCCGCCGTAGGACAGGAAGAATTGCCGGCATTCGTCCAGGCATTCGATGAGCGACACGTCGGAGATGCTCCGCCCCGAGCCGAAGGCCTTGCCGTCGGCGGTGGCGAAGAGGAGGACCGGCCGGCAGAACGCGTCCTTGAGACGCGAGGCCACGATCCCGATGATGCCCCGGTGCCAATCGTCGCTGCCGAGGATGAGGAGCTTGTACTTCTCGGCCAAGGCGCCGGCCTTGACCCGCTCGGCCGCCTGCTCGAAGATCCGCGCCTCCATCGCCTGCCGCGCGGCATTGAGCTCGTCGAGGCGCTTGGCCAAGGCCCTCGTCTCGTCGGGCGCGGTGGCGAAAAAGAGGCGGACGGCGAGCTCGGTATGGCCCATCCGGCCGGCGGCGTTGATCCGGGGGCCGATCCGGAACCCGACGTCGCCTTCCGTGATCCGCTTCCCCTGGAGGCCGCAGACCTCGATGAGGCTTTTCAGGCCGGGGTTCGCCACGTCGTCGAGCTCCCGCAGCCCGAACTTGACGAAGATCCGGTTTTCACCCTTGAGCTCGGCAATGTCGGCGATGGTGCCGATGGACACGAGCTTGAGATAGTGCCGGAGAAGGGAGGCCCGGCCGTTCCGGGCGAGCAGGGCCTGGACGAGCTTGAGAACGACCCCCACACCGGCCAGGTTCCGCTCAGGGTAATTGGCCCCGGGGGCCACCGGGTCGAGGACGGCCAGGGCGTCGGGAAGCTCGGGCCCGGGCAGGTGATGATCGGTGATGATGACGTCGATCCCGAGGTCCTTGGCCCGGCGGACGAACCCGACCGCCTTGATGCCGCAGTCGACGCTGATGACGAGTTTGGCGCCCCGCTCCGCGACGACGCCGATGTGCTCGTCCTTGATGCCGTACCCCTCTTTGAGGCGCTCGGGGATGAAATAGTCGACCTGGCCCCCCATCGAGGAGAGCGCCCGGTGGAGCATCACCATCGACAGGATGCCGTCCACATCGTAGTCGCCGAAGATCAGGATCTTCTCCCCGCGCTCCACCGCCCGGACGATCCGGTCCACGGCCGCGGCCATGCCGGTCATGAGGAACGGGTCGTGGAGGTCGGCGAGCGACCCGCGCAGGAACCGCTCGGCGCCCGCCGGATCGAGGATGTTCCGATTGGCGAGCACCTGGGCGATGGGCAGGGGGAGGCCCAGCGCGGCGGCCAGGCCGGCGGCCTCGGGCCGCGGCTCGAGCAGGTGCCAAGCGTATTCTTCCATGACGGTCCCAAATTTATCACATTCGCCCTGAAAAAAATACGGACTCTCCGCCGCGGGGGTGTCCCTGTTCGTTGACAGGCGGGGAAGGGGAAAATATAATCGATTCATGGTGATAGCATCCTTGCGCGAAAAACTGAGTCGGACGCGGCAGGTGTTCCGGCAGAGATTCGAGGATATTCTGAAGAGCGGCCGAAGCCGCGAGGAGATCCTCGAAGAGCTGACCGAGACCCTGATCCTCGCCGACGTCGGGGTCCCGACGGCCGAAAAGATCATGGAAGCCGTCGGCCGAATCGTCCGGAAAAGCGACGGCTTCGACGCGGTCCGCGAGGCGCTGAAAGGCGAGATCCTGGCCATCCTCGGCCGCCACCCCGGCCGCCTGAACCTCGACCCGAAGACCGGGGTGCTGATGATGGTCGGCGTGAACGGCGGCGGCAAGACGACCTCGCTGGCCAAGCTCGCCCGCCGGCTCCAGGGCGAAGGCCGGAACTGCCTCCTCGTGGCGGGCGACACGTTCCGGGCCGCCGCCCAGGAGCAACTCGCGGTCTGGGGCCGGAAGCTCGGGATGCCGGTGATCAAGGGCCCGTACGGGGCCGATCCCGCGGCCGTGGCCTTCGATGCGGCCCGTTCCCTCAAGACGCAGGGCTTCGACACCATGCTCGTCGACACCGCCGGCCGCATCCACACGAACTCCAACCTGATGAACGAGCTCGAGAAGGTGAAGCGGGTCATCGCCCGGGAGATCCCCGGCGCGCCGCAGGAAATTCTCCTCGTCCTCGACGCGAGCATCGGCCAGAACTCGCTCCCCCAGGCCCGGGAGTTCCTGAAATTCGCCGGCCTGACCGGCGTCTTCCTGAGCAAGCTCGACGGGACGGCCAAGGGCGGTTCCGTCGTCACCATCGCCGACGAACTCGGCCTGCCCATCAAGTTCGTCGGCACGGGCGAGGGCGAGGACGACCTCCTCGAGTTCTCCGCCTCCTCGTTCGTGGACGCGCTGTTCGCATGATCGACCGGACCGACGCCGCCTACATGGAAATGGCCTATGGCCTCGCCGAAAAGGCCGTCGGCCGGGCCAGCCCGAACCCGTGCGTCGGGGCGGTGATCGTCCGCGGCGGGAGGATTGTCGGCCACGGCCACCACGAGGCGGCGGGGGAGCCGCACGCCGAGATCGTCGCCCTGCGGCGCGCCGGCGCCCGGGCGAAGGGGGCCACGCTCTACGTGACGCTCGAGCCCTGCGTCCACTGGGGCCGGACCCCGCCCTGCGCGGACGCCGTTCTTACGGCCGGCTTCCGGCGGATCGTGATCTCGGCCCTCGACCCCAATCCCCTCGTCTTCGGGAAGGGCGTCCGCCGCCTCCGCCGCGCCGGCCTGGACGTCTCGGTCGGCCTCCTCGCCGAACGCAACCGCCGCCTGAACGAGGCCCCATCCAAATATGTCACCCGCGGGATTCCCTTCGTCACGCTGAAGGCGGCTTTGAGCCTCGACGGGAGGATGGCCACCCGGTCGCGGGACGCGCGCTGGATCTCCTCGGCCGCGGCCCGGGACTATATCCATCTCCTCCGGGCCGAGCACGACGCCCTGCTCGTGGGCATCGGCACGGTCCTGGCGGACGATCCCCGGCTCACCGTCCGCCATGCGCTCTGGCCGCGCAAGGCGCTGACCCGCGTCGTCCTCGACGCGAACCTCCGCCTTCCGCTCCGGGCGCGTCTTCTCTCGACCCTCGACCGGGGGCCGGTGCTGGTGTTCGCCCGCGCGGGCGCCCGGGGCGGCAAACGGGACGCCCTGCTACGGAAAGGCGTGGAGATCATCACCATCCCGGGGCATGGTCCGGATCTCGATCTGGCCCGGGTCCTCGCCCGCCTGGGGGAGCGCGGAATCGCGAGCGTCCTGGTCGAGGGCGGCGGGCGGGTCGCCACGTCGCTCCTCGAAGCGCGTCTCGCGGACAAGGCGTTTTTCACCCTCTCGCCGCTCCTCATCGGCGGCCGGGAGGCCGTCTCGGTGTTCGGAGGCGAGGGCGCGGCCAAGGTCAAGGACGCCTTCGCCCTGAGGTCGGTTTCCGCGTTCCGGATCGGGCCGGACACCGTCCTGGAAGGATATTTCTGATGTTCACAGGCATCATCACCCACAAGGGGCTGTTCCGGGGATACCGCAAGGGGCGGGCCGAGCTGGCGCTCGAAGCGCCCGGCCTCGTCGGGCGCGTGGCGATCGGAGACAGCGTCGCCGTCGACGGCGTCTGCCTGACCGTCATCCGCCGGGACGCCCGCCTGGTCTTCTTCAATCTCTCCCGGGAGACCCTCGACTGTTCGACCCTGGGCAC
Source organism: Candidatus Aminicenantota bacterium (assembly GCA_017883285.1). Classification (GTDB taxonomy): domain Bacteria; phylum Acidobacteriota; class Aminicenantia; order Aminicenantales; family UBA4085; genus FEN-413. The sequence continues at coordinate 75,119 of JADGNV010000122.1, forward strand.
GCTCCGGGCGGGCAGCGCCGTGAACCTGGAGCTTCCCCTGACCCTGGCCGCGCCCCTCGGCGGGCATCTCGTCTCGGGGCACGTCGACTTCAGGGCGAAGCTCCTCAAGTCGACGCCCCGGAAGCCGGGCCGGCGCCTGGAATTCTCCCTCGCCCGCGAATTCCGGCCCTATTTCATCTCGAAAGGCTCGGCGGCCGTGAACGGCGTCAGCCTGACCGTGGCCGCCCTCGGCCCATCGTCCTTCGAAGTGGAGGTCATCCCGGTCACCCTCGAGAAGACGAACCTCGGCCGGCTCAAGCCCGGGGGCGCGGCGAACGTCGAGTGTGACATGGTCGGGAAATACGTGTATAATTGGATAACTTCAAGAAACAACGAGGATTAGAAGGATAAGCCTGCATGGAAACGAAGCGCGCGACAGCCCCGGCGGAAGACGCGATCCGGGCCGTCCGGAACGGACAGTTGATCATCATCGTCGACGACGAGGACCGCGAAAACGAGGGCGACTTCATGGTCGCCGCCGAGAAGACGACCCCCGAGATCATCAATTTCATGGCCAAATACGGGCGGGGGCTCATCTGCCTGCCGCTCACCGGGAAGCGCCTCGAAGAGCTCCAGCTCCCGCTCATGGTCTCCGACAACACGGCCCGGTTCCAGACCGCGTTCACGGTCTCGATCGATGCCAAGGACGGGATCTCGACCGGCATTTCCGCTTATGACCGGGCCCGGACGGTCCTCGCCGCCATCGACCCCAAGACAAGTCCCGCGGACCTCGCCCGGCCGGGCCACATCTTTCCCCTGCAGGCCAAGGAGGGCGGCGTGCTCGCCCGGGTGGGCCAGACCGAGGCGGCCGTGGACCTGGCGCGCCTCGCGGGCCTCGAGGCCGCGGGCGTGATCTGCGAGATCATGAACGAGGATGGGACCATGGCCCGCATGCCCGAGCTCGAGAAGATCGGCCGGGAGCACGGCATTCCGATCCTGACCATCGAAGAGCTGATCAAATACCGGATGCACAACGAGTGCTTCGTCCGAAAGATCGAGGAGGCCGACCTCCCGACGCGCTTCGGCCATTTCCGGATCGCGATCTTCGAGGACGTCATCCACCACGAGGACCACGTCGCCCTGATCAAGGGGGAGATCCGCGGGGACGAGCCGACCCTCGTCCGGGCCCACTCCCAATGCCTGACCGGCGACACATTCGGGTCGTGCCGCTGCGACTGCGGCGAACAGCTCCACCGGGCGCTCGAGATGGTCGAGCAGGCGGGGACGGGGGTGGTCCTTTACATCCAAAACCACGAGGGACGGGGCATCGGCCTGACGAACAAGATCCGGGCCTACGCCATCCAGGAGCAGGGCGTCGACACGGTCGAGGCCAACCTCCGGCTCGGCTTCAAGCCCGACCAGCGGGATTACGGGATCGGGGCGCAGATCCTCGTCTCGCTCGGGATCAAGAAGATCCGGCTCCTGACCAACAATCCCCGGAAGTTCATCGGCCTCACGGGCTACGGCCTCGAGATCGTCGAACGGGTGGCGATCGAAGTCCCGCCCAACACGGCCAACTTCCAATACCTGAAGACGAAGAAAGAGAAGATGGGGCATATCCTCGAGATGGTTTGACGCACGTGGTCAAATTCTTACGGCGCACTTCGCGGGACGACGCCGCGGCGCTCGATGAGCAGGCGATGGATCTCATCGCGGGCCTCGCGCCCGCCGCGGGGCCCGCGCCCGGCGTCGAAGCCATCGCCCGGGCCGTCCTGCGAAAGCTGAACATTCTCCAGAGCCGCGACAAGAAAATGAAGATGCTCCGGAGCATCGGGCGGCTCGATTCCGCCTGGGCCTGCGCCGTCCTCTTCGAGCTCCTCTCCGACCCCAGCGAAGACGCCCGGGACGCCGCGGTCCGCGAGCTCGCGCACCGCGACGACTGCCCCTGCGGGAAGCTCTACGAGCGCCTCAAGCGGCCGCCCTGGTACGTCAAGAGCTCCATCCTCCGCATCCTCTGCCTTCGCAAGGACGCAGCGGCGGTGGACGCCATCAAGGGCGTCATCGAGGACCCGAACGTCGAAGTGCGGCGCTGGGCCGCCCTGGCCCTGGGCCGGATCGGGGGGGAAGAAGCGCGTGCGCTTCTCCTCCGGTTGGCGAAGGACAAGAACGCCTACGTGAAACAGGCGGCGACGGACGCGCTCGACAAGCTCTGCGAGTTCAAATTCAGTTAGGCCCGCGAATCGAGGATGAACGTCACCGGGCCGTCGTTCAGGATGTGGACGTCCATATGGGCCTGGAAGACGCCGGTCGCGACCCGGGCGCCCGCTTCGGTGAGACGGCGAACGAAGTCCTCAAACAGCTCGGCCGCGCGGTCCGGGGCCTCGGCCGTGTCGAAGCTCGGCCGGCGCCCTTTCTTGACCGAAGCGGCCAAGGTGAACTGGGACACGGCCAGGACACCCCCCGCGACGTCGGCCAGCGACAGGTTCATTTTCCCTTCGGAATCCGGAAAGATCCGCAGCTCGAGGGCTTTCCGGGCTAGCGCCTCGGCGTCGGCCGGCGTGTCGCCTTTCTCGATTCCGATCAGGAGGCAAATCCCGCGCCCGATCTCCCCGACGGTCCGGCCGCCTGTCTCCACGGACGCCTTTTTAACGCGCTGCAATACGATCTTCATGTTCTTCCTTCTAATTCATATTGATTGGCGCGGCTCCCGCCCCAATCGCTCTCGCGGCTCACCCATCTTCGAAGGGTCCCCGCCGCTTCGAGCGACCGGGGCTCGCGCCGCGCTGCCCTACTCAAACTAGAACACTATGCATCGGTTAATCCTTTAGCCGGGCGAGGGGCATGCCGCTCAAAAACCGGTCTTCGGACGGAGCGGGCAGGGTTCGCCGCCCGACAGGGCGGCGAGAGCGACGGACGAAGAAGAGCGGAATTTCCTCGCCGGGGAAATTCCGCGCGTTTTTGAGCGGCTGCCCCGAGCCCCCCCCGTTTGACTTTGCGGGCGCGATAATCTATCATATCACGGCGTTAGAGGAGAATATTTATGGCTCATCATCAATCCGCGATCCGGCAGGAACACCGCAGCGTGCGCAGAAACGCGATCAACAAGAAGAACAAGTCCGCCCTCCGCTCCCAGGTCAAGAAGCTGAAGGAAATCATCGAGGCCAAGGACAAGGACGGCGCCAAGAAGCTGCTCCCCGAGGTGTTTTCGTCCATAGACCGGACCGTCAAGAAGGGCACGATCCACAAGAACAAGGGGTCGCGCGCCAAGTCCCGGCTCAGCCGCCAGATCGAACAGATCGCCCCCGCCCCGGCGAAATAATCCCCCCCGCTTTTCGCAGTCGGCAGTATTCCGCGACGAAGGATTCGATGAGAATCCGTCCGGAGACGTCCGTCGTCTTGATCTTCAAATCGGCGCTTCGCAGCTCCGCGATCAGCTGGCTGAGGTCGCGGGACGACAGGCTGTCGACCGCGGCGAAGAATTCACGGAATGTCTCCTGGAAAAAATTGTAATTTTGGTGGATCGTGGGCTTGGCGATCTTGAAGATCTCCCTCCGGTCCTGGTTCTCGCGGAGCAACGCTTTGGCCAGGAGCAGGTTTTTCAGGACCGCGGCGACGGAACCCAGCACCATCGGGGCTTCCGCCCCTTCAGCGAAATCTGCGGCGATCACTTCGAGCGCTGTTGCTAGATCGCCCTTCTCCAACGCGTTCGAAAGCGCCCAGAACTTGAATTCCTTGGCGCCGACCGTGACGGCCTCGACGTCGGCCATATCGATCGCCTTCTTGTCCCCGACATAAGTCGCCAGCTTCTCGATCTCGTTCGCCAGTCCCGCCCGGTCGCCGCCCGCGGATTCGAGGAGACGCTTTACCACGTCCGTGCCGGCCCGTTTTCCGAGGACGGCCAGTCTTTCGTCCAGCCATGCGCCGAGATTCTTGCCCGTGAGGGCCTCCGTCTCCTTGATGAGGACGGCGGATCCCGGCAGGGCGGAGAAGGTCTTATAGAGAGCCGAGGTCTTGCGGACCTTGCCCGCGGCAATGACGATCACGAGGGTCCGGTCCGTCGGCGCGGCGAAGTATTCGCCGAGCATCCGGGCCTCGACCTTGGTCAGGTCTTCGTGCTCTGCGCTGTCGATCTCGACGACGAGGAGCCGCCAGGGAGAAAAGATAAATGGCATCGTCCGGGCGACGTCGAGGATGTCCCGCCACGGGGTTTCGTCAAGGTCGAACCGCTCGAGGGTGACGCCGGGAGAGTCAGGAGGCGAGAGGGCGACGCGGAGCTCGCGCAGGAACTCGCGGGCCAGGGAGCCGTCCTCCCCGAAGAGGAGGAACCCGGCGGGCAGGCTCTCCTCCCGGATCTCGCGGCCGAGCAAGAGGCTGCGCACGCCTAGAAGCCCTCGAGGATCGTGATGACCAGTTGCCGGGCGAACTTGCCGGCGATCTTTTTGATCGCCTCGGTCTGCACGGAATCGAAATCCTTCCCCTGCGGGACCTCATAGTCTTCCGTATAGGCGAACGAAGGGTTGGCGTAGATGACCGCCTGGGACTTGGAATCCTTGAGCTCGATCTTGACCACGACCGTGATCGTATAGCGGTCGGCCGTTCCCTTCCCGGGCGTGAACGCCGTAGGGGAGGCGGTGAAGGCCGTGATCTCGCCCGTGAGGACGGCGTCAGCCGCCGCGGTCGTCGTGATTTCGACCTTGCCGCGGGCCACGAACTCGTCGATGACCCCCGCGGTGAGGTTCTTGTCGAGCTCGAAGCGCGTCGTCAGGTTCTTGAACAGGGGGATGGCGATCTTCTTGACGTAGGCCGGGAGGACGTCCCGGAGATTACCCGTCCCGCGCAGCCGATAGCCGCAGGCGGCGAGGGCGAGGACCGCGAGGACGAGGCCGAAGTATTTCACCGATCTCATCGCACCTCCTCTTGCCCCATGACGATATTCACGATCTTGTTCTTGATGCAGACCACTTTGCGGACGGCCTTTTCCCCGATGAGGGCCTGGATGCGGGGCAAGGCCAGCGCCTGGGCCTTCATCTCGTCCACGGCGATGTCGAGCGCGGCCTCGAACTTGTCCCGGATCTTGCCGTTGATCTCGACGACGATCGTCGCCTTCTCCTCCTGGGCGAGGGCGGGATCGAATGCCGGCCAGGGGGCTCGGCAGACCAGCCCCGTCTCCCCCATCCGGCTCCACATCTCTTCGCAGACGTGGGGGGTGAACGGCGCGAGCAGGAGGACGAGGTTCCGCTGGGTCTCCCGGAGCAGGGCCCGGCCCGCCGCGGACATTTTGAGGGCGTCCCGCTCCCGCCGGAGGGCGTTCGTAAGCTCCATGATCGAGCTGATGGCCGTGTTGAGGTGGAACCTCTTCCCGATGTCCTCGCCGACCTTCCGGACGGTCTGGTGCATCTTCTTCTGGAGGCGGGCGAAGCTCTCTGCGACAACCAGGCCGGCGGGTGTTCCCCACTCCTCCTCGACGGCCTGCCAGACGCGGCCGAGGAACCGGTAGCTGCCTTCGATGCCGTCCTCGTTCCAGGCGAACTCCTTCTCGGGCGGGGCGGCGAAGAGGATAAAGAGGCGCAGGGCGTCCGCGCCGTAGGACTTGATCATCTCGTCCGGGTCGACGGCGTTGCCCTTCGACTTGGACATGGCCGAGCCGTCCTTGGTGACCATGCCCTGGGCCAGGTAGTGCGGAAACGGCTCGTCGAGCCCGGTCAGTCCGAGGTCGCGGAGGAGCTTGGTGAAGAAGCGGGCGTAGATGAGGTGCAGGATGGCGTGCTCGACGCCGCCGATGTACAGGTCGACCGGCAGCCAGTAGTCGGCCGCGTCGCGCGCGAAGGGCAGAGCGTCGTTCCCGGGCGACGTGTAGCGGAAGAAATACCAGGACGAATCGACGAACGTGTCCATGGTGTCGGTCTCGCGCCGCGCCGGGCCGCCGCATTTCGGGCAGGCGACGTTGACGAAGGCCGGGATCTTTTCGAGCGGCGAGCCGGCCTCCCCGGTGAACTCGGCCTCATAGGGGATGCGCACCGGCAGGTCCTCGTACGGCACCGGCACGATCCCGCATTTCGGGCAGTGGATCATGGGAATGGGCGTGCCCCAGTAGCGCTGGCGGGAGATGCCCCAGTCGCGGAGGCGGAACGTGACCGCCTTCTCGCCGAAGCCGTTGGCCCGGGCGTGGGCGGCCATTTTGTCCATGGCCTCTTCCGAGGTCAGGCCGGTGAACGGACCGGAATGGACCAGGACGCCGAGGTCTTCGAAGAGCGCCGGGCCGTCACCCTTGTCGGGTGCGGGGGCGGCGCCCTCCGCCGGGACGATCACCTCGGGGATGGGCAGGCCGTACTTGCGGGCGAATTCGTGGTCGCGGGCGTCGTGGGCCGGGACGGCCATGATGGCCCCGGTCCCGTATTCCATGAGAACATAGTTGGCCAGAAAGATGGGGATCGGGCGGCCGGTGAAGGGATTGATCGCAGTGGCGCCGGTGTCCACGCCTTCCTTCTCGGCCTCGCCGATTTCGCGCTTCAGGCGGGCGGCGGCCGCGGTTCGGACGATCCAGGCCCGGAGCTCGGCCTCGCGCCCGCCCCGGATGAGGTCCGGACTGAAGGGATGCTCGGGCGAGAGCACGAGGAACGTCGCCCCGTAGATCGTGTCGATGCGGGTGGTGAAGACCCGGACGGACCGGCCGAGCGCGGGGACGGGAAAATCGACATAGGCCCCTTCGCTCCGGCCGATCCAGTTCTTCTGCATGAGCAGGACGTGCTCGGGCCATTTCGCGAGCTGGCTGTGGCCGGCCAGAAGCTCCTCGGCGTAATCGGTGATCTTGAGGAACCATTGCTCCATCTTCTTCTGCTCGACGCTGTTCGAGCACCGCCAGCATGCGCCGTCGGCCGCCTGCTCGTTGGCCAGGACGGTGCGGCAGGTCGGGCACCAGTTGACCCAGCTCTCACGGCGGTAGGCCAGCCCGCGCTCGTACATCTTCAGGAAGATCCACTGATTCCACTTGTAGTAGTCCGGCCGGCAGGAATTGACCTCCCGCGACCAGTCGTAGGCGAAGCCCATCCTCCGGAGCTGGGTCTTCATGTGGGCGATGTTGTCGAGCGTCCATTTCTGGGGATGGATGCCGAACTTGATGGCCGCGTTCTCGGCCGGCATCCCGAGGGCGTCCCAGCCGATGGGGTGGAGGACGTTGAGGCCCCGCATGGCCTGATAGCGGGCGATGACGTCGCCGATGGAATAGTTGCGGACGTGACCCATATGGATGCGGCCTGAGGGGTAGGGGTACATCTCCAGGCAGTAGAATTTCGGCCGGCCGGGTTCCTCGCGCACTTCGAACGTCTTCTGCGCGGCCCAGACCTTCTGCCACTTTTCCTCGATCTCCGCGAAATTGTACTCGGCGTGGTCTTGGCTCATGGGTCGACCGATCCTCGTTTTTCCGTGACCCTGGTTGGAGGCGGACGAACAGGCTTAAATCAGGCTCAATGATAGGGGGAACACGGGAAAAAGTCAATTTGATGAGGGGCGGGAGGCGTAGTATAATAATTTCATGAATCGCGGAGAAAGCTCTCGGGGAATCCTCCTTCTCAAGAAATCGGATGAGAACCGCGAGATCGAATTCGAATTGAATTATTTGCGCGCTTTGACTCCGCGCCAGCGTTTTATTCCCATGAATCGGAAGAGCCGGGAGATGCGGATTTTGCTCCGACAACATGGCCACGGAACAGCTCCTTCAATTTCTAAACGAAAATAGGGCGATATTCGACTAGTAAAACAAGATCTCGGGCAGGATTGGAAAAGCACCCGTTTTTTTCCCGTCGCTCGAGGATATGATCCGGATGAAAAGAGCCGCCGGACGGTCGAAAGATCGCGAGGATCTGAAATTCCTAAAAAAATTGTTGAAAGCGAAGTCCTGACCAGGCGACTTTGCAGGCTTGAACAGCATGGCTTACTCGGAGCGCGGATTCTGATTGTTAATCAGATTGAATCTTCCCTCAACACGGGCTGCTATTAAGCTATTTAATTTGGCCGGACTTAACCGCGTCGTAACGCTTTATGACGTCAACTGTTAAATCGATCGTCGGGCTAAACCAGGCGACCCCTGCTCTCGGAAGTTCAAGAATGATATCCAATCCTTTTTCCTTGCCGATTTGTTCAATGAGGGGAGCAAGTTCGTCTGTAGCTTTCTTAAGAAGCCTTTTCTGGAGCTCATCCATATAGGAGTATGCATCCTCGGCTAATCGCTTGCGCTCGGTCTGCTTCTTATCCGAGTCTGAAGTCATCTGAGCGATAGTTTCCTCTGTCAATGTCAAACGCTGCAGATTGAGTTTGGTCTGAATCTGCCGGATGTCCTCGTCCAATTTAGCGATGCTCGCCTGATATTGCTTATCGCGATCCTGAATCTGGGCGATGACTCGTTTGCCTTCAACCGACTTCTCCAAGAGAGCTGGAGAATTGACGACGCCGATTTTGGCTTGGGCCAAGAGCGTCGCTCCGCCAATGAAAAGGAAAGTTACAAAGAGCAGCATCCCTTTACGCATGATTTAATCTCCTTGTTAAGGTTTAGCCGGCAATCAGAGTCGTTTAGAATCGATTACTTCATTGTCTAGTTCTTTTCGCTCGATGATCCCAATTTCAAGAAACATTTAACAAACCGAAGGCGAATTCCTGAAGCGTCTTTCTTTTCTGCAAGCGCATACAAATCGCCTTTGTAGAAAACGATCCCCTCGGCGGCAGGCGTAAGAAGGAGTTCGAGCTCACCCGAATCGAGAACGACTTCCTGGGCGAGATTGCCGTCCAGCGAATAGGTTTGATAAACCGGATTATCGCCTTCGGCGGGAAAATAGAAAACCAGCATTTTCCTTTCGTCATTGATAATGAGATTGTAGTAATAAGGATTATTTTGGGAGAAGATAGGAAATCGGGAGCTAATAATGACCCCCTTATATAGGAATTTAGGCTTCCCGATATCTTCCATGGTCTTGTAGGCGTCTATGACCCTCTTTTCGAAAACGGCCCGCTCCGTCTTGAGCATGATGATGCGAAGCTGTTTCCCGGCTTTGTCATAGATCTCGATTTCCGGCCAATTGGAGAATCCGGCCAGGAAGCCTCCCTCCGGAGTCTTGCGGACAAAACCTCGTATTTCGGCATAGGGGTAATCGACAGACATCGTTTTATTCCCATCCGCTGTCATGGGAACGGCCTTCTTCCGAGGGCGGCTCTCGATGCTATCCATGACGATGGTCTCTTTCCCCGTTTCGAGATCAATAAGCCCTGCGACGTATCTTTTCGGAAGGTTGGTCCTCTCCATGGAACCGGCGATAGCCACCGTTCGCTCGTCCAACGCTTCGAAGCACTGGACGGGGTGACCTATCGCCGTCGAACGGATCTCCTTTCCTTCCAGATCGAATACCCGGATTCGACCCGGCTCGGAGACAAAGAGGTATTTGTCCGCCAGGAGGGAAATCCATTCCGGCCGGTTCACGGTCGAGGACGATTCGGCTTTGCGCAATCCGGTTTTCCAGAGCATTTTCAGGAAACGACCGTTCTCATCGAAAACGAGAAAATTATAGGTGCGGGAGTCTGCTACGATCCATCGGCCGTCCGACATTCTTACGAGATTCTTGTAGGTCCCGCGGCCTTGGTATCCGGAAAAAACTTCCCCCCAATCCACGCCGACCCCAAAATTGGGCGCGACGGTGAGCTTGACCATCGTTTTTTCGAGATCGGCGCGAAGGATCGGCCAAATCAACGCCAGCATCAAAACTCCAATAGCTGACTTCTTATTTCTCATCGATTTCCCCTTGTTTCGGTGGACCGGGCGATAATACCGTGCCGGTTCGTCTCGATTCTCTCGAATGATCCTGTCGCCTTGTCTTCGATGATAATGATCATTCGCCTCTCGATCCAATCGCGGAAAGGATCCGGAAGGTCATCTGAAACAAAAGAGGCTTTCAGGTCATGAGGATCTTGTGCATGCCTGAACGGCCGAAATAACAAAATGGACGCGAGAACAAGCGCTATGCCCAGCGAGATCGGCACAAGAACACGGAGGAATCGTTTCCTGTTAACTGTGGGGATAGCTTGATCCGCTTGATTCTCGGAGGACGGGAAGCGTATCGCCTCGGCTTGGAAACGATGGGCCCGCCTTCTTTCCGCGAAGGCCGCCCTGTACATCTCTGCGAATCTTGCTTCGTCCTCAAGAAATTCACGGCAGGATACGCATGTCGCCAAATGACATTCGATGTCTTTTCGATTCTGTGCCGAGAGTGATCCATCATGGAAATCGAAAATGATAGAATGGATGTCTTTACAATTCATCGATTTTCTCCACGGCCGGAAGCCCCGCGCGATCGGGCTCGGATCCGATGATCGTCTTCAGGCGACGACGCGCATAGTGAAGCCGCGATTTTACGGTTCCTTCGGGAACGGCTGTCAGCGCGGCGATTTCAGCCACGCTTTGGATTTCTATATATCGGAGAAACAGGACTTCCCGATATTTTGCCGGGAGCCTCATCACGGCAGCCATCAACGGATCTAGCGAATGAAACGCTTCGCTGATCTCCTCCGATTTCGACGTCCGCGTCTCTCGGCCTACCAAGGGAAGGATACGAAGAAATCGCCGTTTTTTTCTGTACGAGAGAAGAAAACGCCGGCGCAGGATCCCATAAAGCCACGTATAGGGGGCTGACCGTCCCTCGAATCGCGAAGCCGACCGAAGCGCTTCGGCGAACGTTTCCTGTACGAGGTCTTGGGCGTCGAAATGATCCCGGCAAAGAGCCAGTCCCGCGTTATAAAGCCGCTCACCATATTGGTCGGCGAGCATGCGAAAAGTATCCTGATCCCCTTTTTGTATGGACTCCCTTAAATCATTCAATCGAGATCACCTACGATATTATGTATCCGGAACAGCAAGAACGTTCAATTCTTACGGAATTGAAATGCCGATGCAGGGATTTTCAGTCCCTCGCTCCACCCCCCTGAAGAAGCTACGGCAATCTCGAACACCTAAGACTAAAAGAACGCCACTTGTGCGAGAAAACAGCAAGCCTCCCACGTCTATATCTAACGGGGTCAAAAACGGTAGTCCGCTCCGAATGTTTTAATCGAAATGGCGCGGCGCGAGCCCCGGTCGCTCGAAGCGGCGGGGACCCGCCCAAAGTGGGTGAGCCGCAAGAGCGACTGGGACGGAAGCCGCGCCCTCCTGCGTCATCCCGGACGCGGTGAGGGATCCCCCCGCCGTCCGAGCGGAGGACCCCGGGTTCCATCAGAGGAGATCCCTCGCAAAGCCTCGGGATGACGGCAAGTTGTCGTTGCGAGCGAAGCGAAGCAACCGCCTCAGGCCGAACGCGATTGCTTCGTCGTTACGCAAGAGCGTGCCTCCTCGCAATGACTTCTCCACCTTGAATTTCGGCCCCGATTCGGCTATAATACGACCTCACTTGCCGATCCCCTGATCGAATAGAGCCTCAACGCCCCTCACCCCATCATCGGTTCCCGGCAAGGATTTTTGAGGATGATCGCAAAGGTGTAGACCGCCATGAGCACAAACAACGCTAAAATGCGGAATATCGGTATCAGCGCCCACATCGACTCCGGCAAGACCACGCTGACCGAGCGGATCCTCTTCTATTGCAAGAAGATCCACCGGACCCACGAGGTCAAGGGCAAGGACGGCGTGGGGGCGACCATGGACCATATGGAGCTCGAGCGCGAGCGCGGCATCACCATCACTTCGGCCGCGACCTATGTCGAGTGGGAAGGCTGCTCGATCAACATCATCGATACCCCAGGGCACGTGGACTTCACGATCGAGGTCGAGCGCTCCCTGCGCGTCCTCGACGGGGCGGTCCTCGTCCTCTGCGCGGTCGGCGGCGTCCAGTCGCAGACCATCACCGTGGACCGCCAGCTCAAGCGCTACAACGTCCCCCGGATCGCCTTCATCAACAAGTGCGACCGGATCGGGGCCAATCCCCTCAAGGTCCGCGACCAGCTCGAGGACAAGCTCCGGCACAACGCCGTGCTGATGCAGATCCCGATCGGCCTCGAGGACAAGTTCCGGGGCGTGGTCGATCTGGTGACTCAGAAGGCCATCTACTTCGACGGCCGGGACGGAGAGAATCTCCGGGTCGAAGAGATCCCGGCCGAGCTCGCCGACGAGGCCCGGGTCCGGCGCGAAGCGCTGCTCGACGCGGCCTCGATGTTCTCGGACGAGCTGACCGAGGCTCTCCTCGAGGACCGCGCCACCGAGGCCCTCATCCACGCCGCCCTCCGGAAGGGGACGATCGCCCGCAAGCTGACACCCGTCTTCTTGGGGTCGGCCTACAAGAACAAGGGCGTCCAGCCCCTGCTTGACGGCGTCGTCCGCTACCTGCCCAGCCCGGCCGATGTCGAGAACACCGCCCTCAGCCTCGAGACCGAGGGCGCGGAGGTCAAGCTCACGGCCGACGACGCGGCCCCGGCCGTCCTCCTGGCCTTCAAGCTGGAAGACGGGCCCTACGGCCAGCTCTCTTATATCCGCATCTACCAGGGCAGCCTGAAAAAAGGCGATGAGATCACGAACACCCGCTCCCGGCAGAAGGTCAAGATCGGACGCCTGGTGCGGATGCACGCCGACAGCATGGAGGACATCGCCTTCGCAGGCGCGGGCGACATCGTCGCTCTCTTCGGCATCGACTGCGCCTCGGGCGACACGTTCGCCGCCCCCGGCCTGGCCGTGGCCATGACCTCGATCTACGTCCCCGAGCCGGTCATCTCCCTGGCCATCAGGCCCGTGGATAATAAGGCCCTCGACCGGATGGCCAAGGCCCTGAACCGGTTCACCAAGGAGGACCCGACCTTCCGGACGTTCGTGGATCCGGAGTCGCACGAGACGATCATCCAGGGCATGGGCGAGCTCCACCTCGAAGTCTACGTCGAGCGGATGAAGCGCGAATACGACGCCGAGGTCGAGACGGGCAAGCCCCAGGTCGCCTACCGCGAGGCCATTTCCCAGGCGGTCGAGTTCGACTACACCCACAAGAAGCAGACCGGCGGCGCCGGCCAGTACGGCCGGGTCATCGGGACGATCGAACCCCTGGCCGAAGGGACGTACGAATTCGTGAACGAGGTCAAGGGCGGCCGCATCCCGCGGGAGTTCATCCTCGCCTGCGACAAGGGCTTCCGGGCGGCGGTCCGGAAGGGCGATCTGATCGGGTTCCCCATCACCGGCGTCAGGGTCCGGCTGTCCGACGGCGCTTCCCACGACGTCGACTCCTCGGACCACGCCTTCCAGGCGGCGGCCATCGGCGCCTTCCGTCAGGCCTACCGCAAGGCCAAGCCCCAGATCCTCGAACCGATCATGAAGGTCTCGGTCGAAGGGCCGTCCGAGTTCGCGGGCAACATTTTCGGCACCATCAACCAGCGCCGGGGGATCATCGTCAGCTCCGTCGAAGACGGCAGCTTCTCCCGGGTGGACGCCGAGGTGCCGCTGAGCGAGATGTTCGGATATTCGATGGTGCTCCGGTCCCTGACCCAGGGCAAGGCCGAGTTCACGATGGAATTCCTGAAATACGGGCGGGTGCCGGCCGCGGTCGCCGAGGCGCTCATCGCCGAGCACCAGGGCCGGAACCGCGACGCCGGCGCGAAATAACCGAGGAGGATCGAACGATGGTCAAAGCCGAGCTGATCAAGCGGAGCCCGCTGCGGGTCTTCGAGAAATCCATCCACGGCGGGCTGGGCCCGGGCAACATCGGGGTCCTCGCCTCGCCGAAGGGCGTGGGGAAGACGGCCTGTCTGGTCCACATCGCCACGGACAAGCTCTTCCAGGGCAAACCCGTCATTCACGTCTCGTATTCGAGCCGGGTGGACTACATCATCACCTGGTACGAGGACATCTTCAAGGAGATCGCCAAAAACCGGAGGCTCCGGGCGGCGGTGGACATCCATGACGAGATCATCAAGAACCGGGTCATCATGAACTTCAAGCAGGAGGGCGCACGCACCGAGCAGGTCCTCAAGAGCGTGGAGGCCATGGTCACCTTCGGCAAGTTCGCCGCCCAATCCGTCATCGTCGACGGATACGATTTCACTCAGGGGACGTGCGGGGACCTGGCGAAATTCAAGGAGTTCGCGGCGAAGCTCGGCCTCGAGGTCTGGTTCAGCGCCTCGCTCAAGGAGGCCGAGGCCGAGGCCGGCCTCTACGACGCGGCCGGAATCCCGGTCGTCCTGACCCCTCTCTGCGCATCGATCGACGTCCTCATCACCCTCCACGCCACGGGTGACCACGTCGAACTCAAGGTCGTCAAGGACCACGGCCATCCGGCGGCCGGGCTCCTCCCGTTGAAACTCGACCCCAAGACGCTGTTGATTATATAATCGGGGGCCAAGGAGACCCGCATCCGCCCCTTCATCGCCCTCGCGCTCGCCGCCGCCTTGGCCGCGTCCGGCGGACAAGACCGAGTTGTCTGCGACGACGCGGGAACGGTCTTCGCGCCCGCGGAAACGCCGCGGCGCATCGTTTCGCTCGCCCCGAACATCACCGAGATCTTGTTCGCCCTCGGCCTCGGGGACCGGGTCGTGGGCGTCACCCGCTATTGCGATTATCCGCCGGACGCCCTCGAGCGGGAGAAGGTCGGCGGCCTCCTCGACCCCGACCTTGAAAAGATCCGGGCCCTCCGGCCCGACCTCGTCATCGCCTTCCGCGGAAACCCCTGGAGCGCCGTCGACCGGCTCCGGGGCCTCGGATTGAAGGTCTTCGTCCTCGATATCGGGAGAACGCTCGAATCCGTCCCCCGGACGATCGGCCTCATCGGCCGGGTCACGCTCCGGGAGGAGGCGGCCGGGGCCCTCATCCGCTCGCTCGAGGCCAAGGCCCGGACGCTCGCCGGCCTCCTTGCCAGGGGGGCGGCCGGGAAGCCCAAGGTGTTCATCCAACTCCAAGGCTTGGGCCTCTCGACCTGCGGCGGAGAGAGCTACCTCAACGACCTCCTCGAGCGGGTCGGCGGGGCCAACATCGCCGGCCGCATGAAGCGGGACTGGCTGGAGTACAGCCGGGAGCAGCTGTTGCAAGACGACCCCGACGTCATCATCGTC
>JADGNV010000123.1 GCA_017883285.1 Candidatus Aminicenantota bacterium
AAATTCCCGTCCCTCGTACCCGCGGCAGGGTGCTGGGGCGGAGGCCTTTGATGGCGACTTTGTCCCCGCAGGATCTCGTCGAGCTCGTCCGCTCGGTCTTCCCCCGTTTCGCCGGCGACCGTGCGCTGGCCGTTCTCGTGGACATCCCGCGCGACCCCGGCCGGGACAATCCTCCCTGGAAGGCGCGCCGGGCGCTCGCCTTCGAGTGGTTCGCCGCCCTGAAGGCCGGTCGGGTCGCCATCCCCCTCGACGATATCCGTCTGGTCGCCTACCCGGACGCGGGCTCGAACAACGCCGACCTCCCCGCTGAGGCGTTTCTGCTGGAGACACCAGTGCCCGACGAGGCGTCGGGCCTCGTCCGGGCCGGCCTGCGCGTGACCTTCACCCACGTCTTCGCCGAAACCCAGCTCTTCTTTGCCCCGACGGAGTTCTCGACCACCGCGCCGCTCAAGGTGGCGGCCAAACGGTTCGGCTTCCGGGCGGCGACCATGCCCGGGTTCGCCCCGTCCATGGTCCCGGCGCTCCGGATCGACTACGGCGAGGTGGCCCGCCGCGTGGACGCCCTGAAATCGCGCCTCGACGAGGCGGTCCGGGCCGACATCCGGTTCCTCGTTGCCGGCCGCCTCGAATATGCCGTCAGGTTCGACCTCCGCCACCGGACGGCCCACGCAAGCACGGGCCGCTTCCCCGAAGCCGGGACCGCCGGCAATCTCCCCAGCGGGGAAGCCTACATCGTCCCTTATGAAGGGGAGAAGGGCGAGACGAGCGGCACGGCCGGCGTCCTTCCGGTCGAAATCGAGGGCGAGGTCGTCCTCTTCACCGTCGAGGCCAACAAGGCCGTGCGCGTCGAGGGGGACGGCCCGGCCGCGGCGGCGGAGCGCGAGCACCTGCGCCGCGAGCCGGCGTACGGCAACATGGCCGAGCTGGGCTTCGGCGTGCTGGGCGCCTTCGGGCTGGCGCCGGTCGGCGAGATCCTGCTCGACGAGAAGCTCGGCCTGCACGTCGCCTTCGGCCGGAGCGAACACTTCGGTGGGGCCGTGGGCCCGAAGGATTTCTCGTCCCCCGCGGAAGTCGTCCACCTCGACCGGATTTACATCCCCGAGTCGATGCCGCGCGTCGCCGTCCGATCCGTGACGCTCGCCTATCCGGATGGGCGCACGGAGACCATCATGAGCGCGGGCCGCTATTCCATTTTCGGATAGATCAAGGAGAACGCATGAGGAAAAAGGCGATGATCGTCCTGGCTTCCCTGCTCGGCCTCGCGACCGCCATCGCGGTCACGGGCTCCATGCCCCAGGCGGCGGACAAGGCGTCTGCCCTCGACATCCAAGTGAAGGCCTTCCTCGAAAAGATGAAATCCCGGTGGGCCGACCTCAACGTCCCCGAGGGGGACGGACAGCTCCTCTACGATATCGTCCTGAAGAACAATTATAAAAAGGCCTTGGAGATCGGAACGTCCACCGGCCATTCCGGCATCTGGATCGCCTGGGCCCTGAGCAAGACGGGCGGCAAGCTGATCACGATCGAAATCGACGAGAGCCGCCATAAGGAAGCCCTGGCCCATTTCCGGGAGGCGGGCCTGGCCGAATACATCGACGCCCGGTTGGCCGACGCCCACAAGCTGGTCGAAGAGCTCCCCGGCCCCTTCGACTTCGTCTTCAGCGATGCGGACAAGGCGTGGTACGTCAATTACGCCAAGGCCGTGATCCCGAAGCTCCTGCCGGGCGGCTGCCTCGCCGCGCACAACATCTCGCCGCGGCGGGGAGGCTTCGGCGGCGGGAACGGCGGCTATTTCGATTACATGAAAAATCTCTCGGATTTCGATACGAGCATGGCGGCCGACCGCAGCAGCCTGGCCGTCAGCTATAAAAAGAAGGCCCGATAATCTCTTCGACGGCCGGTCAGGGCTGTTCGGGCTCCAGGCGGGCGGTGGGATCGGGTTCCGCGGCCCCGCCGCCGAAGAACTCCGGGCCCCGGCCCGCGTAGAAGGCGAAGATCCCAAGCGTCAGGATGCCCGTGAGGATGAACGGGAACTGGATGCCGAGGGCGTCTGATAGAAATCCGGAGACGAGCGACACCAGGGCCCCCGAGATCAGCTGGATGTTCGAGACCCAGCTGAAGGCCTGGGTCTGACCCTCGGCCGGGACGGTCGAGCCGACGAAGGTGTGGAGCGAGGGATAGGTCATCAGGAGAAATCCGCCGAACAGGACTAGGGCCGCCACGGCCAGGCCCTTGACCGGGGCGAACCCGAGGACGAACAGGCAGACCGCCGCGCCCCCCAGGCTTAATAGAAATATCTTTTTTCTTCCGAAGCGCCGGCTCCAGGTCCCGTAGCCGTAGCCGGTGATCGTGCCCAAACCGATCCAGAGGGCGAGGAAAAGGCCTGTCCGGCCCATCGGGATTGCGAACCTGTGGTTGAGGAGCGAAGGCGCGTAGAAGACCGTGACCGACCAGCCCATGCCGCCGAAGAAAAATCCCGGGATGTAGCGTTTAACAGAGAGCAAAGACTGCCACCAGGAACGGACGCCGAGCTTGGGCGCCTGGTCCGCGTTCCGCGAAGAGACCCCCCGCACGGCCATGAGGCCGAGGATGATGATCACGATCCCGAACAGGCTCCAGGCGTAGAGAGGCATCTTCCACGTCCAGCGCTGGGCCATATAGCCGACGGTCAGGTAAGCGAGCATGACTCCCACATTGCCCGAGCCGCTCTGGATTCCCATGGCGTCGTCCAGCCCCTTGCCCGAGCCGGCCATCGATTTCGAGACCCAGGCGATGATGACCGGATGATAGAAGCTCGTGAAGACCCGGATGAGGACGAAAAAGAGGACCAGCATCCCGAACGTCCGGGACAACGGAACGAGGGCCGTCGCGGCGCAAATGCCGGCTCCGCTCGCGAGGAGGAGGGTTCGGTATTCGTACTTGTAGGAGAGGCGGACGGCGAGGAACTGGACGATGAGCGTCGTGAATAGGCCGATGTTCGACAGGAGTCCGATCTGGGAATAGCGGGTGATGAGGAACGCCTGGCTATAGAGAATGGGAAAGATGGTTGGGGTGATGACCGAGGCGGCGTCGTTCAACATATGGAAGAGCGACGCGGTGAGGAGGATCTTTTTTTTCATGGCCAAGGTAGGCTACTTTATCACGGCCCAAAATCCCAACGCAAGGCGGGTGGGGTGAAGGGGCAGAGGGACGTCGGCTCTGCGCGGCTCCCGCCCCAGTCGCTCTCGCGGCTCACCCACAAACCGCGGGTCCCCGCCGCTTCGAGCGACCGGGGCTCGCGCCGCGCCATAGATGGGGGTCAGGTCTTAACTTTTGATATTTTTAGCGAGACCTGGCACTACGGGGTCAGGCCGAGTCAAATTTGTTAAATGTTAAGACCTGACCCCGCAGCCCCCCCGCAGCCCGCCTGGAAGTCCTTGTCCCGTTCTGCTATCATTCCGTACCGCTATGCGCCCGAAGATACCCGTTTCCGCCAAGTCCGAACCGCTCCCGTCCGCCTTCGATGTCGTGGTCGTCGGGGGCGGGGTCGTCGGCTGTGCCGTCCTCCGCGAGCTCTCCCGATACGGCCTCCGACTGCTCCTCCTCGAGCGCGAGTCCGACCTGGCCGAGGGCATCAGCAAAGGCAACAGCGGCGTTATCCACGCCGGCTTCAACGTCCCCTCGGGAACGCTGAAGGCCCGGACGAACGTCGAAGGCCTGTCCCGGATCTACCGCCTGGCCCGGGAGCTCGGCGTTCCCCATCGCCGGACGGGGAAGCTCGTCGTGGCCCTGGCCGACGAAGACCGGCCGCACCTGGAGGAGCTCAAGGCCCAAGGCGACCGGAACGGCACGCCCGGCCTCGAGATCGTGGACGAAAGCGGCATCCGGGCCCTCGCCCCCCACGTCCGGGGCCGCTGGGCGCTGTCCTCGCCCCACTCGGGCATCATCTCTCCCTACGAATTCACGATCGCCCTGGCCGAATGCGCCCTCCAGAACGGCGCCCGGGTCCTCCTCGAAACGCCCCTGACGGCCGTCGGCATCCGGCCCGAGGGCTTTCTCCTCGAGACCCCGCGCGGCCGGTTTTCGGCGCGCTGGGTCGTCAACTGCGCCGGACTGTACTCGGATGAGGTGGCGGCGCTGGCCGGCATCGAGGACTACCGGATCTATCCCTATCGCGGCGAATACCTGATCACGGACAAGGAGGCGGCGGCCGTCCTCGATATCCCCGTCTATCCGGTGCCGCCCCGGGACGACTCCTTTCTCGGCGCGCACCTCACGCCCACTCTCGAGGGACATATCCTCCTCGGCCCGAGCTCGGCCTACGTCGAGGACAAGCGGGACGCGGCCACGACCCGTCCGGTCATGGACCGGCTCAAGGCGGAAGCCTTCCTCCTTGTCCCCGAACTGCGGCGGCTTCTGTTCATCCACGCATACGCCGGTCTGCGACCCAAGCTCACTGACCCCCAGGGTCGGGTCAAGCTGGCCGATTTCATCGTGGAGGAAAGCCGGCTCCGGCCCCGCTGGGTGAACTTGGTCGGCATCGAATCGCCCGGGCTGACCGCCGCGCCGGCGCTCGCGGCCCGGGTGATCGACATCATCGGCGCGCGGGAGGACCTCGCGCTCCGGCCCGATTTTCGGCCCGATCGGCCGGCCGTCCCTAAATTCGCCACTCTCGACGACGGCGAAAGGGCCCGCCGCGTCGCCGCGGATCGGGCCTGGGGCGAGATGGTCTGCCGCTGCGAGCATGTGACGCGGGCGGAGGTGACGGCGGCGGTCCGCAATCCCTCCGGGGCCAGAAGCTTGGACGCGGTCAAGCGCCGGACGCGCTGCGGCATGGGACGCTGCCAGGGCGGATTTTGCGGTCCGCGGCTTGCGGACATCCTGCAGGCCGAGGGCGTGCCGCCGGAGAAAATCAGCAAGCGGGGGAGCGGCTCGGAAATGTTCTACGGACGGAACAAGCCATGACGGCCGGGCCCGAAACGCACGACGTCGTGGTCATCGGCGGGGGGCCGGCCGGCCTGGCTGCGGCCCTCGGCGCCCGGCGCGCGGGCGCGGAGGACGTCCTCATCCTCGAGCGCGAGCGCGAGCTCGGCGGAATCCTCCGCCAATGCGTTCACGACGGCTTCGGCCTCTTCCTCTATAAGGAGTCGATCTCGGGGCCCGAATACGCCGAGCGCCTGGCCGAAGACGCTTGGCGCGAAGGCGTCCGCACCCGGACCGGGGCCATGGTCCTGGATCTGACCGCGGACCGGCTCCTGCGGGTGAATTCGGCCGACGGCTACCGTCTGATCCGGGCCGGGGCGGTCGTCCTGGCCATGGGCTGCCGGGAGCGGACGCGGGAGATGATCGAGATCCCGGGCACGCGGCCGGCGGGCGTCCTCACCGCGGGAAGCGCCCAGCACATGGTCAATCTCCAGAACCTTCGGATCGGACACGACGCGGTCATCCTCGGCTCGGGCGACATCGGCCTGATCATGGCCCGGCGGCTGACCTTCGAGGGGATGCGCGTCCGGGGCGTATTCGAGCTCATGCCCTGGGCGAACGGCTTGGAGCGGAACGTCCGGCAGTGCCTTCGGGATTTCGACATCCCCCTGGAGCTCTCGAGCACGGTCGTCGAGGTCCGGGGCCGGGACCGCGTTTCGAGCGTGGTCGTAGCCCGGGTGGACGAAACATTCCGCCCCATCCCCGGCACCGAACGCGAGGTGCCCTGCGACACGTTGCTTCTATCGGTCGGGCTTATTCCGGAAAACGAGCTCTCCCGGAGGGCGGGCATCGAGCTCTCGCCCCTCACCGGCGGCGCGCTCGTGGACGAGACGCTGACGACTTCGGTCCCGGGGATCTTTTCCTGCGGCAACGTCCTCCATATCCACGACATCGCCGATGGGGCGTCGTTCGAGGGATTTGCGGCGGGCCGCCGCGCGGCCGAGTTCCTCGCCCGCGGGGCGGGGGCCGCAGAAAGCCGGCGGGTCCGCATCGCGCCCGGCGAGAACATCCGCTATGTCCTTCCCCAGGCTGCGCAGGCCGGGACGGAGGGACTCGAGCTGAATTTCCGGGTCACGGTCCCCGGCCGCGACCGGTGGGTGACCGTCCGGGGCGCCGCGTCCGGGGCGCTCTATTTCCGGAAGAAATTCGCGCGGCTGGTCCCCTCCGAGATGCTGAAAATCAGGATCAAACGGGCCGTCGAGGAGGACGTGGAGGTCCGGTGCCATGGATGACCGGCTGACCTGCCTCCTGTGCCCCGTCGGCTGCGAACTCGAGGTTCAGCGGGAGGGCGACGCCGTGGAGGTGCGCGGGCACCAATGCGACAAAGGCGTGGGGTTCGCCCAGGACGAGGTCCTCCACCCGAAGCGGAACCTGGCCACTTCGGTCCCCGCCCGGGGCACTACATCCCGGATGATTTCAGTCCGGTTGAGCGAGCGCGTCCCGCGCGACGCGATCTTCCCCATCCTGGCCGAGATCGCGAAGCTCCGGCCGCCGCTCCCCGTGCGGCGCGGTCAGGTGCTGATCGCCGACGTGTTGGGGACGGGAGTGGACGTCATCGCCACCCGGACCGTCGAATAGTCAGCTCGAAAAGGAGTCCTCCCTCCGACAAAGGCCTATATGGGGCCGGGGCCGATCTCAGCCCCTAACTAGCGGACGGGTCAGCGGATTTGCTTGAGCGCATCCAGCAGGGCGTTGTCGTCCGCCTTGTCTCGGACCGTGAGCCGGATCCAGGACCCTCCTCCGAAGCCCTTTTTCCCGGCCAGGTCCTTGATGAAGATCCAGCGCTTCCCGATGAGCGCCTCGGCCAGCCGGCCCGACGTCCAGGGGGCCTTGACTTCGCAGAGGATGTAGTTGGCCTTCGACGGCAGGGGGCGGAGAAACGCGATCTTTTGCAGCTCGGCGAAGAAGCGCTCGCGCTCCTCCTCGATCCGGCGGCAGGCGGTCTGGAACTTGCCCGTGTACTTGTCGATGATCTGGAGAAAATTCTCGCCGAACGAATTGACGTTCCAGATCGAGACATTCTTCCGGGCGAGGCCGATGGCCTCGGCGTCCGAGCTCGCGATGAAGCCCAGGCGGGCGCCCGGGATGCCGTAGGACTTGCTGATGCTTTTCACCACGACCAGGTTCCTGTATTTCTCGAGGAGGGCGTTGTCGAGGAAGCTGTGGTCGGCCGTGCCGTCCACGAAATCGGCGAATGACTCGTCGAGGATGAGACGGATGTTCTTGTCCTGGAACCGGTCCAGGAGGCCCAGGATTTCCGCCCGGGGCAGGAAATGCCCGGTGGGATTGTCGGGGTTGATGAGGATATAGGTCGCGACGCCGTTCGCGACGGCGAAGTCGTGGATGTCGTCGACCGTGTACCGGAAGTCCGGCCGCGCCGGCGGGAACTCGACGAGCTGTCCCGGCCGGACGCAGGCCGTGTACTCGTCGAACGTCGGCGTGTGGATGCCCACCTTGCCTTCGAGCTCGCGGAGGAGCGCCTTGATCAGCTCCGAGGCACCGTTGCCGACCAGGAAGTGGTCGACGTTCCCGTTGTGCATCTTGGCCGCGAGCAGGTTCTGGACGTTCTGGCCGGACGGGTAGCTCGTCAGGAGGATGGGGAAGTTCTGGCCGAGCTCGAGGAGCATCCGCCGGGAAGGGAAGTAGGGATTGACGAGGTAGCAGAAGTCCTTGAGGAAGGGGAAGCGCCAGTATCCGCCGAAGCGCTTCTTGAGCAGCGCCAGCCGTTCCTTCTCGCCCGAGAACAGGATCGAGGCGATGTCGAGGTCCTGGATGTCGTCGATCTCATACCAGAGCCGGTCGCCCATCTCGAAGGCCTTGAGGGCGCCGGAGTCGATGAACGTCAGGATCTTGAGGACCTCTTCGTAATACTCGTTGACCCCCTTGGCCTCGATGTAGGTCTTGAGGAAGGGGAGGAAATGGGTCCGGCAGAACGTCCGCGACAGCTTGTAGATGTTGACCGTCTTGTAGTATTTGCCGAGGTCGGTCCAGTCCAGTTTCTTTTTGGAGATGAAGCCCGTGATGTTGTCCTCGGCGTCCATGGTGGCCACGGTCCCGTCCATCCAGGACTGGAACTTGGCCACGACGGCCAGGTTCTCGGCCTCGTGGGCGAGGATCTCCTTCAGGAGCTGAGGTTCGAAGATGATGTCGCTCTCGAGGAGGAGCGTGTCGTCCTCCTCCATGTAGTCCTTGGCCAAGTAGAGCGAGTAGATGTTGTTGGTCTTGGCGTAGACGGAGTTCTCGACGTAGCTGATCCGGAGCCCGCCGTACGAGGATCCCAGGAAGCGGCGGACCTCGTCGGCTCCGTGGCCGACGACCATGACCACATGGCCGACGCCCGCGACGGCGAGCGATTCGAACATGTATTCGATCAGACGACGTCCGTTGAGCTCCACCATGCATTTGGTGGAATTCTTGGTGAGATGCCCCAGGCGCTTGCCGACGCCGGCGGCGAGGATGACTGCCTGCATGGGAATGCTCCTTTGAGGAATCCGAACGAATATTATAACAAATCCTAGTCGAAATATCCGGACAGGTCGTCCCGGGCGAGCCCTTCCGTGCGTTCCTTGGGAAACCGGACCCGCTATTCGACCAGGAGAATCGCGTAGCGGTTCATCTGCTGGCTGTAGTCGTTGAGGACCTCGATCGGGTAGCCTGCCTTGAGGACCGTCGAGAAGACGTCGATGCCCATGGCCTCGGGCGCCGGGCGGGCGAGCTTCGGCTTCTTGCACTCGGCGCGCGAGCTGACGCACTTGGCGCAAAGGGTGCAGCTGTCCATGAAGAGCATGAAGGCCTTGACCCGGCCGGCCAGGAAGACGGCCTGCTCGAGCTTGGAAAGCGCCGCGTTGATACCGCGGGTCCAGGCGTGCCGGTCCTCGGGCTTGTCGACCGATTTGGCGAAGTGGAAGATGGCCGCGGTCCGATAGTCGCGGAAAAACCGTTCGCATTCCTCGATCGAGGGCGTATGGGGCGGGCAGCAGGCGTTCCGGCCGTATTCGTCGCAGCCGAACCGGCATTTCATCCGCACCCATTGGGCGACGACGATGTCCTTCGGGTCGATCCAACGGAAATCGGTGAATTTGTGCTCATGGAACAGCGCTTCAAGCTTCTTGATGTCGGTCATGGGACGTCCTTTCCTGTCTTTCCATCCGGATTGCCTTTCATCTTATTCGGAACGAGGCGAAAGTCAACTCAGAGAGGAAGACCCTTTCCGACGTGTGCCCGTCCGGCGGTGGGGTCGGCCCCCGCCCTCGCGCCCCGGTCGCCAACCCGCGGAGAAATGGGCTATAATGCCCGCATGCTGTCCGTGATCCTCGTCCGGCCCGAGAACCCCGAGAACATCGGCCTGGCCGCCCGGGCGATGAAGAATACGGGGGTGCGCGACCTTCGCCTGGCCGGCGTCCGGCGCATCCGGGTCAAGGCCTTCGCCGCCGCGGTCCACGCCGCGGACATCCTCGAGAGCGCCCGGCTCTGCCCCAACCCGGCCGCCGCGACGGCCGACCTCCAGGTCGTCTTCGCGGCCACGGCCCGGCCCCGATCGAATTTCCCCGCGTTGAGTCTGGACGAAGCCGTGGAAAAAATCCGCAGCTATCCCGCGGCGACCCGGATCGGCCTCCTGTTCGGCAACGAACGGACGGGCCTGACCTCGGAGGAGATGCGGCACTCGAATTTCCGGTTCACGATCCCCCAGGCGGTCCGGCAGCCGTCCTTCAATCTCGCCGCGGCCGTGCTGCTGACCCTGTATCCGCTCTTCGCCGCCGGCCGTCCCTCGCCCGGCGCGATCCGCGAGGCTCCTCTGCCCCGCGCGGACCAGGAGGCGGCCATCGGCCGGGTCCTGGCGATCCTGGAGGAGCGGGGGTTCGTGCACGACACCAACCGCCGCCACGTCGCGGACGTGGTCTTCGAGCTCTTCGGCCGCCTGGCCATGACCGCCAAGGACCGCAATCTCCTGCTGGCGGTCTTCCACAAGGGCGCGGGGGGCGGTCCGTCCCGGGCTGCCCTGCCCGAACTTCAAACTGTCCGAAAGGAGTCCCGAACCCGTGGATGAACTGATCAAAGTGACGTTTCCCGGAGGCGTCCGGGTGGACGCGGCCTTCAAAGGCTTCACCTTCAAAACCGACCAGCCGGCCTATGCCGGCGGGACGGGCGCGGCCCCGTCGCCGTTCGACCTGTTCCTGGCCTCGCTCGCTACGTGCGCGGGCTATTTCGTCGTGTTGTTCTGCGCGGAGCGGAAGATCCCGACCGAAGGGCTGGACGTGACGATGCGGACGGAGCGCGACCCGAAAACGCGGATGATCGCCAAGGTCGCGATCGACATTTCCTTGCCGCCGGGCTTTCCCGAGAAATACAAGACGGCCGTGATCAAGGCGGCCGATCAGTGCACGGTGAAACGCCACCTCCTGGCCCCGCCCGCGTTCGAAATCACGGCCGGAATCCGGACCTAGGGGACCACCCTCAGGGGCCGATGACCCGGAGGGCCTGAGGCAGGACTTTGAGCTCCACCCGGTCCCGGGGGCCGAGCGCTTCGCCGTTGTATTGGATATGGAGGCCCCGGCCCCGGATGATGATCCGCTCCACCTTGTAGTGCTTGAGAAACCGCTGGTAGCGGCCGAAATAGATCAGGGGGAAGTAGAAGAGGTAGCTGGCGGCCCGGTTGTCGAACAGGGTCACGTCGAGATAGCCGTCGTCGATCTTGGCCTTGGGGGCGACGAGCCAGTTGTATCCGAAGTGGTTCGTCTTGTTGACCACGCAGTCGAACACCTTCAGGGCGAGCGTCTTGCGGGCGAACCGCCCGCCCTTGTCCTCGATCCCATCGAAGAGCTCGATCTCCATCTCGTCCCGGGCGTGCGTGAGCAGGATCCGGGAGGCGAGGATGTGCCCCAGGAACCCCCGGATCCGGGAGTGGGCGGTCTTGTGGGACGCGATCGCCGTCGCGCCGATGCTGACCATGCTCGCCACCCGGCCCTCGAATTCGATCAGATCGATGAGCCGGGGAGTCCCGAATTTGACGATCCGCATGGCCTTGGCGATGTTCTTCGGAATGCCGAGCGAGTGCCGGATGGCGTTCCCGCTGCCCAGCGGAACGATCCCGATCATGACGTCCTTGGCCCGTCCGGCCTCGACGATGCCCTGCATGACGTCGGCGAGCGTGCCGTCGCCGCCGACGATGACGAGAACGTCGTTCTCGAGGCTGAGCCGCCGGGCCAGCTCGATCATCCCCGGCTTGTCCCGGGCTTCGTCGTAGATGCGGCCCTGGAATTTCCGCCGGATGTAGCGGCGGATCTTCGCGTAGCGCTGCCATTTTCCGCGGGCGGACATGGGATTGACCAGGACGGCCACGCGCTTGTGGGCGAGAATGGGGCGGGGACTTTTTCTCGACATGTGCGGCTGAAGGAGGAAAATTAGCACGTTCCCGGCATCAAGTCAAAGATTCCTCCCCACCCTTTTAGACACAGGCGGCTCCGGTTCCCTGGCCGAGCGCGAAAAAAAGCCCACCGACGGCCGCGCTCGGCGTTTGCTTTGGCCCCGGGCTTGGACTAAAATCGGGTCCTCATGAAGGTCCCCGCCCGCTCCCTCACCCTCCGCGGCCGCCGGTTCCTGCTCAAGGTCGAGGACTCGGCCTCGGCCGCCGATTATCTGAAATACGAACACCTGCGCAACGCCGTCTGGGGGTTTCCCGAGGACACCCTGGCCGGGCCCCGGAACATGGCCTGCGAGAATTTCCTCCATGAAGGCAGCAGTCTCTTTCTCGCCGCCTACGTCGAAGACGCGGCGGGCGGGCTCGCCGAAGACGCCGCCCACCTCGTCGGCTTTTCCTACGGGTTCGTCGGGCTCAAGGACAAGGCGGAGGGGTACCGGTCTCCCGAGAACCTCTGGTTCTATTCCCAATACACGGCCGTCCTCCCGGATTTTTGGGGTTACGGACTCGGCATCCCGTTCAAGGAATTCCAGCGCGATGTTCTGATGGAAATGCTCGGGATCTTCACGGTCGTATGCACCTACGATCCCCTGACCGCGGTCAACGCCTATCGGAACGTCCACCGGTTCGGGATGGACGTCGTCGAATACCGGCCCGCCACCTACGGCGAATTTGGCGGTCGCTTGAACCGGACCGATGTGCCGACCGACCGGTTCTTCATGAGCTGGGACCTCCGGCGCGCCGTCCGGCATTCCGCGCTTCCGCTCGACGATCTGCTCGCATCCGGGGCGGGCCTCGTCGACGCCGGGGACGAGACGGTCCGGGGCCGCTCGGGGCCGGTGGAGATGGAGAGAATCCGGGAGATCAAGCCGGACGGGGGACGGGAGGTCGTCCTGGTCCGAATCCCGAGGGACTTCACCGCCATGCTTCGTGAAACGGACGTCGACGATCCGGACGTCCGGCGGATCCCGATCGCATGGCGGGCGCACACCCGGACGGTCTTTCAGGACCTGTCGGCCAAGGGATACCGGGTGGCCGACTTCGGGCTCGCCGGCCGGCCGCGGCCTTCGCCGTTCTACATCCTGCGACGTGACCGATGAGATTTTCCGAATATCTTGATTTCGCGGCTGCCAACCTCCGGGAGATGAAGCTCCGGACCATTCTGACGGCCTTCGGCGTCATGGTCGGCATCGGGGCGCTCGTGGCCATGGTCGGCTTCGGACAGGGGCTCCAGCGCAATGTCGCCGAGAGCTTCGAAAAGCTGGATTTGCTCAATTCCATCACCGTCCTCCCCTCGGGCGGCCTTTCCGGAACCCCCTTCGGGGGCCGGGCGAGAGCGGGTCGCGGCCGGCCCTCGGCTTCGACCGGGCCGGCGCTCGACGATGCCGCGGTCCACAAGCTTCAGGGCCTGAAGGGGGTCGAGATGGCTTTCCCCGAAGTCCGGTTCCCGGCCGTCGTCGGGATCGGAGAGGCCGAGGAATTCCGGCTGGTCCAGGTCATCCCGGCCCGGATCGCCGGTTCGAAGCTCGTCAAGCTCGCTGCGGGGGCGCCGTTCGCCCGGGACGACGAGGACGCGGTCATCGTCGGCCGGTCGCTCCTCCGGTCGCTCGGCCTCGACGATCCCGCAACGGCCGTCGGGCGCACGCTCCGTCTCTCGTCGATCGCCATCGACCTCGGCCGGTTCAATCCGGCCGACATCGGGGCGATGCTCAAGGGGGACAAACTTCCGTTCAGCAAGGAGACCCGCGAGTTCCCGATCGTCGGCGTGACAGAGAGCCTGAGCTTCGGCGGGCCGACGCCCCTTCTGAGTGACGTCTATATTCCGCCGGGCGCGGCCGACCGGATCAAGAAGCTGCCCTTTACCAACATCTGGGACCTTTTCCGGGCCGGGGCCGGCGGCGCGGGCTATTCCGCAGTCAACCTCCGGTTGTCGTCCCCGGCCTACGCCGACGCGGTCAAGGCCGAAGTCCAGGCCCTGGGGTTCTCGACGTTCGCTCTCGCCGACCAGTTCGCCCAGGTGAAGACGAGCTTCGTCTTTATGGACATGGCCCTGGCTGCCGTGGGGATGATCGCCATCTTCGTCGCCGCCCTGGGCATCATCAACACCATGACCATGTCGATCCTGGAGCGCTATGCCGAGATCGGCGTGATGAAGGCCGTGGGCGCGAGTCCGGGTGTCATCAAGCGGATCTTCCTCGTAGAATCGGGCGCGATCGGCCTGATGGGCGGCGCGGGAGGCCTGGCGCTCGGCTGGGCCGTCAGCCGGATCATCAACCGGGTGGTGAATTTCTTCCTGGCGAAACAGGGGATCCCCCACATCGAGTATTTCAGCTACCCGCTTTGGCTGTGCCTGGGGGCGATCGCCTTCGCCGTCGCGGTCAGCCTGGTATCGGGGCTCTACCCGGCGCGCCGGGCGGCGCGCGTCGATCCCGTCGTCGCCCTGCGGCACGAATAGTCTTCGGAGCCGCGGCCGCGTTTTTGCTATAATACGTTTTTCACCGCGCTTCGAACGCGAAACCGGAAAGGAGCCCGCCTATGAAGAAGACATCCTCCCTCAGCCTCGCCCTGACCCTTGCCGTCGTCCTGGTGGGAGCGGCCGCCTGCGGGCCGACCAACGTCGCCCTCGACGACAAAAGCCTCGAAGCCCGCGCCTTGGCGGTCCACGCCAAGGTCCTAACCGTCGACACGCACTGCGACACGGCCATGAGCATGACCCGGTCGAACTGGGACGTCGGCGAGCGCCACGAGCCCGGAAAGCCGGGGAGCGGCCTGATCGACCTGCCGCGAATGAAGGAAGGCGGACTCGACGCTCTCTTCTTCGGCTGCTTCGTCGGTCAGGGCCCCCTGACCTCCGAAGGCTACGCCAAGGCCAAGGAGCGGGCGCTCCTGGAGCTCGACGCCGTGGACAAGATGTGCCAGAAATATCCCAACCTTGTCGGGCCGGCCCGGACGCCGGCGGATGCCTACCGCCTGAAGGCCGAGGGCAAACGGGCGGCCTTCATCGGCATGGAGAACGGTTACCCGATCGGCAAGGACTTGTCGCTCCTCGAGCTCTACGCCAAGCGCGGCATCCGCTACCTGACCCTCGTCCATTCCTCCGACAACGACATCTGCGATTCGTCCACCGACCGGCAGCGCAAGCCCGGGCAGGAGCGCGGCCTGACCGATTTTGGCCGCGAGGTCGTGGCCGCGTGCAACCGGCTGGGCGTCATGGTCGACGTCTCGCACATGTCGGACAAATCGTTTTACGATGTGCTGGAGGCCAGCAAGGCGCCCATCTTCGCCTCGCACTCCTGCTGCCGGGCGCTGTGCGACAATCCCCGGAACCTGACCGACGACATGATCCGGGCCCTGGCCGGGAACGGCGGCGTGCTCCAGATGTGCTTCCTCTCGAGCTACCTCAAGGCGCCGAAGCCCAACCCGGAGCGGGAGAAGGCGCTCAAGGAGCTCGAGGCCAAATACGGCCCCCGCCGGGCCGTCGCCTCGATCTCGGACGAAGCGCTGCGGGCCAAGGCCCAACAGGAGTATCAGGCGGTCATGCAGAAGTTCCCCGGCGAGCGGGCCAACGTCAAGGACGTGGTGGACCATCTCGACCACATCATCAAACTCGTCGGCGACGACTACGCCGGCATCGGCACGGACTTCGACGGCGGCGGCGGCGTGGCGGGCTGCTCGGACGTGAGCCAGATGTTCCATGTGACCATGGAGATGCTGCGGCGCGGGTATTCCGAGAAGACCATCGGCAAGATCTGGGGCGGCAACGTCATGCGCGTCCTCCAGAAAACCATCGACCTTTCTGCGAATCCAAAGTAAGTTTGTCTTCACGCGAATCTGGCGGGCGAAGGCAGTCTGTCGCTAGGGGCGGCCCACGGCCCTCCGGCGCTTCGCCGGTCCCCCTCGGTTCGCTACCGTTCTATGCCCCCTGGGCATAGAACGGCACCCCCCCTCCGCTATGAGGGCCTTAGGGCCGTCCCAAGCGACAGACGGGTCTGTCTCGGCCATTCTCTTGTAAATATAATTTACATAATTTCATTTTCGGAATATACTCTCATCGCCCCCATTAAACTGAAATCAATGGAGATAGAGATACGTTCGCTTGGCATAAAGATTGCTCTTTTATCTGCCCCGCCATCGTGCGCGGAGGAGGATTAGACGGTCATGTCGGGAAAGATCTGGCGGCGAAAAGGCCGCCGTGGTATCCCCGCCGGGTTTTTTTTCGCCGCAGCTCTTGCTGCAGTCCTCGCGTCCGGCGCGATCCTTCTTTCGGCGGTGCGTGCGCCCCAGGACGTCCCGCGCCCCGGCGGGACGCTCCGCGTGCGCGGTTTCGCCGAATCGCCCAAGCCCGACCTCGATCCCGCGTCTGGGAAATGGGCCTTCATCACCGAGCAGATCTATGACGGCCTGACCCGGCTCGACGACACGCTCCAGCCCGTGACGTCGCTCGCCGAGTACTGGACGATCTCCAAGGACGGCCGGACCTACGACTTCTTTCTCCGGAAGGGCGTCAAGTTCCACGACGACCGCGAGCTCACGTCCCGGGACGTCAAGTTCTCGCTCGAACGGCTTGTCCGCCGCGAGACGAACTCGCCGGTCCGCGACTACTTCCTGTCCAAGATCGCCGGGGCCCGGGAATTCGACGAGGGGAAGGCCAAGGACGTGGCCGGGTTCCGCTGCCCGAACGCCTCCACGTTCGAGATCCAGTGGCTGAACCCCGAAGTGTCGGCCCTCGCCTTGCTGAGCATGAGCTACTGCAAGATCCTCCCTCGCGACGCCCTCCTCGCCGGCGGGCGGGAATTCTTCTACCGGCCCGTCGGGACGGGGGCGTTCAGGTTCGACTCCTGGGTCCGGAGTCCCATGGGCGAGATCCTCGGCGTCCGCGTGGAGCGCAACTCCGGCTATTTCGGCCGGAAACCCTACCTCGACGCGATCGAATTCAGCCCGCATTACACCGTCGACCATTTCATGAACAGGGAGATCGACATCATCCCCTGCCTGTCCGACCGCCTCCGGCTGGGGAACAACCAGGTCCTGGAAGGCGGCCCCTGGACGATCAGCTACCTCCTCCTGAGCTGCGCGAATCCCCCCTTCGACCGGCCGCTCGTCCGGAAGGCCCTGGCCTTGGCCGTTGACAAGGAAAAGCTCGCGGCCGCGGTTCGCGACGGCGAGTTCATCCGGCGGCCGACGAACAACTTCATCCCGCCCCGCTGGCCGGATTTTTATCCCATCGACGACCCGGCGCTCTTCGACCGCGCCCGGGCGCGCCAGATGCTCGAGGACATGGGCTATTTCTTCGACAAGCCGTTTCCCCGGCTGCTCCTCTTGCTGCCGGCGGCGATGCGGATGTCGGGCGCGGGCCCCAAGTTCGCCGACGAGCTTGAAAGCCAGCTCGGGAAGATCGAGATCCCGCTGGCCGTGCGGTATTATCAGTCGCTGCGCGAGGTCAAGGACTACCGCCAGCCCTTCCTGATGCTGGTCGATTGGGCCATGGACTTCCCCGATCCAGAGAGCCTCGTCCAGCCGCTTTTTCACTCCCGGGCCGAGATCAACCTCGCCAATCATCGCTATGCCGGCGTCCGGGTCGACCGCCTCCTCGAGGAGGCCGCCCGGGAGACGAGCCTGAGCCGCCGGAACGAGCTGTTCGTCCGGATCGAGCGGTTCCTGGGCGAGGAGATCCCCGCGATCCCCCTCTTCTCCAACGATCCGCTGATCGTCGCCCAGCCCTACGTCCGCGGCCTCAAGATCCCGCTGTCGGGGTTCAGCTACCTGGATGCCCGGGACATCTGGCTGGCCCGGAAGGACCTGCCCCAGTGAGGCTCAAGATGACCCTCCATACGCGGTTCACCCTGTGGATCGCGATTCTCGTGGTCATTCTCGTCGGGGCGATTTTATGGGTGACCGAGAAGCGCGAGGTCAGCACGATCTACGAGGAGACGAAGAACAAGGGCGTCCTCATCGCCAAGAACCTGATCGACCACAATCTTCGCTACCTCCTGAATTACGACGACGAGGGAATCCAGTCCGGCATCCGGGAGCAGCTCGACGACAAGCTGCTCTACGTTGTCTTCTACGACAAGTTTGCCACCCCGATCGCCTACAACAAGGAGATCGCCGACCAGTCGAAGATCACCTGCTGCAGCCGCCTCCAGGGGGACAACCGGCCCGAGAGCGTGTCCGCCGAGGCCAAGGAGGCGCTCCTCGCCGGAAAGCGCCGGCCGGTGCTCGAGATCGAGATCCCGATCTTCATCCGGGGGTCGGCCGACAAGTGGGGGTCGGTCAAGGTCGGCCTGTCGCTCGAGGACATGCGGGCCGATGTCCGGCGGACGCGGAACGTCCTGATCCTCATGGGGGCGGTCGGCTTCCTCCTCGGACTCGCCGGGGCGACCGGCCTCGCCCGGCGCATCTCCCGCCCCATCGAAAAGCTCGTCGAGGGGACGGTCCGGATCTCGAAGGGCGACTTTTCGCACCGGATCGGGATCGGCTCCCTGGACGAGATCGGGAACTTGGCCCGCAGCTTCAACGACATGACCGACCGCCTGCTCGACGCGCGCGACAAGATGGAAGACGCCCACAAGAAGCTCATCCAGGCCGAGAAGCTCGCCTCGATCGGCCGTCTCGCGGCCACGATCGCCCATGAGATCCGGAACCCGCTGACCTCGGTCAAGCTCAACATCCAGAAGATCGTGGAGGACGGCCGGCTGGGTTCTCCGGAGACCGAGCACCTGGCCATCTCCCAGGAGGGCATCGCCCTGATCGAGAAGTTCATCAAGGAGCTGCTGAACTTCACCCGCGTCTCCGAGCTGCAGCGGGACCGCTTCCCCGTGGCCCTCATCCTCGACGAGTCGATCAAGGTGCTGGCCGACGCGTTCCGGGAGAAGCGGATCGCCCTCGAGCGCCGGGTCGAGGACGGCCTGCCCGACGTCCCGGTCGACGGCGACAAGATGCGCCAGGTCTTTCTCAACGTCCTGCGCAACGCGCTCGAGGCGACCCCCTCCGGGGGCCGGGTCAAGGTGACCGTCGCCCGGGCCGAGGGCGCCGCGGCGGGGATGATCCGCGTCCGGGTCTCGGACAACGGCTGCGGCATCCCCGAAAAGGATTGGGAGAACATTTTCGAACCGTTCTACAGCACGAAATCCACGGGCTTCGGGCTCGGCCTGGCCAACGCCCGCAAGATCATCGAACAGCACAAAGGACTCGTCCGGGTCATCCGGAAGCGGGGGCCGGGCACGGCCTTCGAGATCCTCATTCCCGGCGAGGAGACGACATGAAATCCATTCTCATCATCGACGACGACGCGCTCATCCGTAAGACGCTCTCGGCCCACTTGGCCCGGCAGGGCTTCGACGTTCAGACGGCCGAGGACGGGGAGTCCGGCCTCCGGATGCACGGCGAGATGAGCCCCGACCTCGTCCTGCTCGACATCCGCCTGCCCGACACCGACGGCCTCGACGTCCTGCGCCGCATCCGGGAGAAGGCCGGCCGGGCGACGGTGGTCATGATGACCGCCTACGACGACATGAAGACCACGGTCGAGGCCATCAAGCTCGGGGCGTTCGAGTACCTGGTCAAGCCGCTCGACTATGTCGCCCTCGACCTGACCGTGGCCACGGCCTTCCAGGTCCGGGCCCTCGAGGAGAAGATCAGCTACCTCGTCGAGGAGAAGCAGAAGGAATACACCATCGACGCCATCGTCGGCCGCTCGGCCCCGATGCGGTCGGTCTTCAAGCTCATCGGCTCCGTGGCCAACACCCGGACGAACGTCCTCATCCAGGGCGAGAGCGGGACGGGCAAGGAGCTCGTGGCCAAGGCCATCCACTACAACAGCCCCTACCGCGACGAGCCGTTCATCGTCATCAACTGCTCGGCCATCCAGGACACGCTCCTCGAGAGCGAGCTCTTCGGCCACGTCAAGGGCGCGTTTACCGACGCCGTCTGCGAGACGAAGGGCAAGTTCGAGATCGCCGGCCGGGGGACGCTTTTTCTGGACGAGGTCGGCGACGTCTCGCCGAACCTCCAGTCGAAGCTTCTCCGGGTGATCGAAACCCGCGACTTCATGAAGGTCGGCGGGGAGCGGGTCCTGAAAACCGAGGCCCGGATCATCGCCGCCACGAACCAGAACCTGCGGGCGCTGATCGAGGCCGGGAAGTTCCGCGAGGACCTGTACTACCGCCTGAAGGTTGTGGAGATCAACCTCCCGGCGCTCCGCGATCGCCGGGAGGACATCCCCGGGCTTGTGTCCTACCTCCTCGAAAAGATCAACCGCGAGCTCCGCAAGACCGTCCGCAAAGTCCCTCCGGACGTCATGAAGATCCTCGCCGAGACGCCTTGGAGGGGAAATGTCCGGGAGCTCGAGAACGCGCTCATCCGGGCCGTCATCCTGGCCAAGGGCGACGTCGTCCTCAAGGAGAACCTGCCCCTCGAATCCGAGGAGCGGAAGCCCTTTGCCCGGGAGCTGGTCTCGCTCGAGGAGGTGGAGAAGGACTACATCCAGCACGTCCTGGCCGCGGTCAAGGGAAGCAAGACCCGGGCCAGCCAGATCCTCAAGATCAGCCGGCCCACGTTGGATAAAAAGATCAAGGACTTCAGCCTCGAGGTCTGAGGTCCCTTTTTTACGTTCCTGTAAACATCCTTGGGCCGGACGCGGCCGCCCGGCCGCGGTTTCCCCTGATATTTCACTTCGGGATTGGCACAAAATTTGCTTTAGAAAGGGCGGAGAAACGAAAGGACATTGCCATGACAAGCCGCAAGATCGTCATCGTCGACGACGAAGAAACCATCCGCAAGACGTTTTCCCTCATCTTGAGCCCGAAATACCGCGTCGCCCTGGCGAAGGACGCGGCCGAGGCGCTGGCGCGCTTTAAAGGCGCGGGCATCGACCTGATGATCGTCGACTACCGCCTTCCGGACATGAACGGCGTCGATCTGGTCGCCGCCCTGCGCAAGAACGGATACCGCGGGGACGTCATCCTGATCTCCGCCCATTCCGACATGATCGAACCCGACATCCTCAGCCGGCTTTCCATCAGCCATTTCTTCGCCAAGCCCCTGGACCTGAACGCGCTGAGCCGCTCGATCGACTATCTTCTCAGCCTGCGCGACCAGGCTGAGAAGCGGATCTGAGGCTCCTCCGGCCGCGCGCCGGAGCCCCGCCCCGCGGGATGGAAAGCCGGCCCTTTTCTCCGGCCGGGCCGTGGGCTACAATACCCTCGCCTTCGGGTTTCGAGAGATGAGCATCCCGTGAACATTCCGCTGCTTCCCATCCTGGCCATCATCTTCGCCGCGGCGCTCGCCCGGGCGACGTTCGGGTTCGGCGACGCGCTCGTCGCCATGCCCCTGCTCGCCCTTTGGGTCCCGCTGCGCGTGGCGACGCCGCTGATGGCCATGGTCGGACCGGTGCTGTCGCTGGCGCTCCTCTACCGCGAATGGCGCCACCTCGACCTCCGCAGCGCGATGCGCCTGATCGTATCCACGGTCGCCGGCATCCCGGTCGGGCTCCTCCTCCTCAAGCGGGTCGATGAAAAGCCCATCGATCTCATCCTGGCGGCCGTCATCATCCTCTTCGCGGCCTACAACCTGCTCCGGCCCGGCCTGCTCAGGCTCCGAACCGAACGGGCCGCCCCGGTGTTCGGCTTCATCGCGGGCATCCTCGGCGCCGCCACCAACACCAATGGACCGCCCGTCGTCGTCTATGGCGCGCTGCGCGGGTGGCCGCCCGAGGCGTTCCGGGCGACGCTCCAGGGCTATTTCCTGCCAACCGGACTGGCCATCCTCGTCGGCCAGGGGATCGCGGGCCTCTGGACCGGGCCGGTCGTGGCGGTTTTCCTCGCCTCGCTTCCGGTAGCGCTCCTCGCCGTCGTCCTGGGCCAGGCGCTCGGCCGCAGGATCCCCGCGGCCAAATTCCGGAGCGCGGTCTATGTCCTCATGTTGGCCTTGGGCCTCGTCCTGTTGATCAAAACGATTTCATGAGAAAGGGGAACTCCCGCCCTCTCCCTTCGTAAATTCCATTTACGGCCTTAAAGAATCTTGACGAAGCCTTCGTTCCCGCTTCCCGTTTTCCAGGCGGGATCAAGGCCGGCTTCTTGGCACGAATCATGCAATATGACTGGGCATAGAACCGTAGGTTACTTATCGAAACCAACGGTACCTCTTTCAACTCTCTTCCTTTCAGAGGGAGGCGAACCCATCAAGTCATATCCTTAATTCGCCTCCCTTTTCGCCTTTCCCCCTTGACAGCCGCCGTTTCTTGAAATATGATTCTATGCGTACATGATATATAACAAATAATATGAACATATACGTAAAGGTGCAATATGAACAGTGATGTCTTCACCAAGGCGGACCTCCTCCGGAGGAACGGGGTTCCGGAAGGCGACCTCGACGTCTGGCTGAAAGAGAAAATCGTCCGGCCGGCCGGATACACCGACGACAAGGAACCGCTGTTCGCGGCCGATGCGTTGGAGAGGATCGAACACGTCCGCAAGCTAGCGGACCTCGGCTACGGCCTGTCCGACATCCAGAAAATCATGAAGAAGGTGGGGCTGCCGAAGGACAAGTCCGGCAAGAAAGGGGGGCCCGAAAAGGACCCCTACTTCACCGTGGGCCACCTCGCCGACCGCTCGGGCGTCAGCCCCCGGACGATCAAGCACTGGGAGGACAAGGGGATCATCGAGCCCGACATGCGGACTGAGGGAGGGTTCCGGCTCTATTCGGAATCCTACGTCTACCTCTGCCAGCTCATCCGCGACCTTCAGCTCTTCGGCTACACGCTCGACGAGATCAAGGCCGTCTCCGACGACGTGCGCAGCCTGATGGCCATGGAAGCCGGCCCCGAGGCGTTTCCGAAGCCCGAGGTCGAGAGCCGCCTCGCGGCCATGCTCGGCCAGATCCAGTCCCTGTTCGAGAAGATGAAGCTCCTGCGGGAAGGCGTTGACCGCTGGGAGGACCTGCTCAAAAAAAAGAAAAAGGATATCCTGGCCCTGAAGGCCAGGACCCAGAAGCGACCGGACCCGCCCCCAGGAGAATCCGATGCCTAAGATCGTCTTCATCGAGCCCCAGGCCCCGAACCTCCACATTTTCTCCCATTTTCCCCTGCCCCGGCTGGGCGGGTTGATCCTGGGGACGATAATGAAGGAGCGCGGCTGGGAGGTCGAGCTCTTCGTCGAGGAGCTGCGGAAGATCGACTACGACGTCGTGGCCGCGGCCGACCTCGTCGGCATCTCGACGATCACATCCACCGCCCCGCGGGCCTACGCCATCGCCGACCGGGTGCGGGCCATGGGCATCCCCGTCCTCATGGGCGGCCCGCACGTGACGTTCATGGCCGAGGAGGCCCTGGAGCACGCGGACTTCGTCGTCCGGGGCGAAGGGGAAGCGGCCCTCTCGGAATTCGTCGACGCCTGGGAGACGGGCGGAGGCTGGTCCGGAATCGCCAACCTCTCTTATCGGGAGGACGGGAGCTCGGTCAACAATCCGATCCGGCCCGCCGCGGGCGACCTTGACCGGAACCCTTATCCCGATTTCTCCCTCCTCAAGCCCGACCCCGGCCGGGCGCGGACGCTGCGGACCATTCCCGTCCAGACCTCGCGCGGCTGCCCGTTCGACTGCTCCTTCTGCTCCGTCACCGGCATGTTCGGCAAATCGTATCGCTTCCGGTCGACGGAGAACATCATCGCCGAGCTCCGCAAGTACAACGACCGCCGGAACTCGATCTTCTTTTACGACGACAACTTCGCCGCCCATCGGCCCCGGACGAAGGAGCTCCTCGAGGCCATGATCCGCGAGCGGTTCGCGTTCACCTGGACGACCCAGGTCCGGGCCGACATCGCCCGCGACATCGAGCTCGTCCGCTTGATGAAGAAGGCCGGCTGCCACACGGTTTACGTCGGCTTCGAGTCGGTCAATCCCCGGAGCCTGGCAGACATGAAGAAGCGGCAGACCGTGGCCGAGATCGACCTGGCGGTCAAGGTCCTCCGCCGCCAGGGGATCAAGATCCACGGGATGTTCGTTCTCGGGTTCGACGGGGACGACTGGGCCTCGGTCAAGAAGACGGTCAAGTTCGCGACCAAGGCCCGCCTGGCCACGACCCAGTTCCTCATCCTCACGCCCCTGCCCGGGTCGGAGTTCTACGAGAAGATGTGCACCGAAAAGCGGATCGCCTTCCGCGACTGGTCGCTTTACGACGCCCATCACGTCGTTTTCCGGCCGGCCGGCTTCACCCTGTTCGACCTGCAGAAAGCCCAGCTCTTCTGCCACAAGAAGTTCTACTCCCTGAAGCAAACCGTGCGGAAGATCTTCGCCCGTGAATGGCTGAGCGTCGGAGTCGCCCACTACGCCCGGAAATTGAACCGGACCTGGAAAAAGCGCAACCGGACGTTTCTCCGGGTCGTGGCTCTCCTCCGGCCCAGGAAGGAAACCGAGATCTCGGTGGATTACCGGGAGAAGATCTCCCTGGAGCGTTGACGGGCGGCGCGATGTCCCCGGGTGCGGCGTCCTGAAAAATTCCTTTGTATTTCCTTCCGGAGTGTGGTTAACTACCGCCCTGCGTTGAAGTTATGTGAAGGAGACCCATCCGTGAAAAAAATCCTGACCCTCGGATTCATCGCCGCGTTCGCCTTGGCCGGCTGTTCTTCGAAGAAGGAGGCCTCGACCAAGCTCGCCGCCGGGACCGCCGCCTACGACCTGGCCAAGGAGCTGATGAAGACTCTCCCGGCCCTCGATCCCGAAAAACCCCTGGCCCTGGTCACGTCCCGGAATTTCGACGTCACCGCCGCCGATGCGATCAAGTTCCTTCAAGACCAGCTCGGCGCGGGCGTGACCCAGCTCAAGACGCTCGACGCCGCCAAGCTGAAGAACGCCCTCGAGCGAAGCGCTCTCCAGCTCGGAGAGCGGAAACTCCTCCTCGAGGCGGCCACGGAGGCCAAGAGCGTCGCCACGCCCGAAGAGGTGAAGGCCGCCATGGACGCCCAATACGCCCAGGCGGGTGGGGAAGCCCAGTTCGCCGAGATGCTCAAAGGCCGCGGCATGGACCTCGCGTTCGTCAAGGCCAGCATCGCCGAAGACGCGAAAATCCAGAAATATCTCCAGGGCCACCTGAATGCCGCCGCCCAGGTGACGGAGGCGGACGTCAAGAAAGCCTATGCCGAGGACAAGACGGCCACGGTCCGGCACATCCTCCTTCTGACCAAGGACAAAACGTCCGCTGAGAAGGCGGAGATCCGGAAGAAGATGGACGGAATCCTGACCCGGGCGAAAAAGGGCGACGACTTTGCCGCCCTGGCCAAGGAGTTCACCGAGGACCCCGGCTCCAAGGAGACCGGCGGGCTCTACGAAGACTTCATCCGCGGTCGGATGGTGAAGGCGTTTGAAGACGCCGCCTTCTCGGTTCCCGTGGGCCAGATCAGCGATATCATCGAGACCGAGTACGGCTACCACATCCTCAAGGTGGAAGGCCGGAAGAAGGAAACGCAGCCGTTCGAGGAGACCAAGGCCCAGCTTGAAAGCCAGCTGAAGGAACGGAAGCAGGCCGCGGCGTTCGAAGTGCTCCTCACAGGCCTGAAGGACAAGGCCAACTTCAAGGTCCGGAGCCTGTAGCCGGGCGGTTCAGTAGCCCCAGAACTCGACCTCGGCCCGGCGGGCCGTCTTGATCAGACTCCGGTAGCGGAAATCGATCCTCCGGATCCGGCGCGCCCCGCCGGGCAGGTCGAAGACCTGGCTGTCCCGGTTGGCGATGAACTTGCCCCTGTAGTCGATCTCGAAGTCGGCGCCGTTCTCGAACGCGATCCGGATGCCGTAGATCTCGAGGTCGTTCATCCGCACGACGACCATAAGGCGGCGGAGGGGTCTGGTGCCGGTGGGGAACACGAGCGTATCGCGCTCGACCGCGAAATTCACCTGGCGCCGGCCGAGGAACTCGCCTCCGGCCGGCACGAGGCGGGGCATGCAGGCCGCGAGCGTCAGTCCGATCAGACCCAACAGGATGAGCCGGATGATGGCTTTTCTCATGAAACCTCCAGCGGAACGTCCGTCGACGATGCCCGAATTATGGCACAATCCGGAAGGCGTGTAAAATCCCGGCGTCCGGTTTGCAAAGGCGGCCGGAATTTCTATATAATTCGGCCCGTCATTCCCAAATCCCCAAGGAGGTCTGCATTGAGCGTTAAAGCGCGCAGGATCATCCGTTTCACCGTCCTGGCGGCGTTCGCCCTGGCCTTGTCCGGCCCGTTCTTCTCCCAGAGCGCCGGCACCGACGCGAAGCTGATCAAGGACCTGAAGTGGCGGAACATCGGCCCGGCGAACATGACCGGCCGCATCTCGGCCTTCGACGCCCTCGACAAGGACTTCACCCAGGTCCTCATCGGCGGCGCATCGGGCGGCGTCTGGAAGTCCGTGAACGCCGGAACGACCTGGGAGCCCATCTTCGAAAAGTACGGCACCTCGTCCATCGGCGACGTGGCCTTCTTCCAGAAGGACCCGAACATCATCTGGGTCGGCACGGGCGAGGAATGCGTCCGGAACAGCGTCGAATGGGGCGACGGCGTCTACAAGTCCGTCGACGGCGGCAAGACGTTCACCCGCATGGGCCTGGAGAACACCCAGACCATCGCCAAGGTCCTTCCCCATCCGAGCGACCCTGACATCTGCTACGTGTCCGCAGCCGGGCATCCCTGGGGTTACACCGGGGACCGCGGCCTGTTCAAGACGGCCGACGGCGGCAAGACCTGGCAGAAGCTCCTCGGCGGCCTCCCGAACGACGGCAAGGCGGGGGCGATGGACCTGGTGATGGACCCGACGAACCCCGACATCCTCTACGTTACGTTCTGGCAGCGGCTCCGCCAGCCGTGGCGATTCGATTCCGGCGGCCCGGGCGGCGGCATCTTCAAGACGACCGACGCCGGCAAGACCTGGAAGCGGCTGACCAAGGGCCTTCCCACGGGCGATCTTGGCCGGATCGGCATCGCCATCGGCCAGACCAATCCCAAGGTCCTGGCGGCCGTCGTCGAGGCGGGCTTCCATCCCGCGCGGCAGACCAGCACACCGGAGGGCATGAAGGACAATCCCGACTATAAGGACATGACGAAGTTCGGGTCGGGGATCTACCGGTCCGAGGACGGCGGCGAGACCTGGATGTTCATGAACCGGACGAACAGCCGGCCGTTCTACTACAGCCACATCTTCATCAATCCGTCCGACGACAAGCTCGTCTATTACATGTCGGAAAACATCCAGTATTCCGAGGACGGCGGCCGGACGCTCAAGACCATCCCCGGCCTCCACCCCGACTTCCACGCCATGTGGATCGATCCCACCAACAAGAACCGGTTCTACGTCGGCCAGGACGGCGGCGCGGCCCTGACCCACGACCACGGCAAGACCTGGATCTACTACGACAACTTGGCCTTCTCCCAGTTCTACGCCGTGAGCGCCGACATGCGCGACCCGTACTACGTCTACGGCGGCCTCCAGGACAACGGAACCTGGGGCGGCCCCTCGATGAGCCGCGAAGGCGCGATCCTGACCGACTTCTGGTTCAACGTGGGCGGCGGCGACGGGTTCCACACCCAGAACGATCCCTCGGATTGGCGGACGCTCTACGGCGAAAGCCAAGGCGGCTCGGTCCAGCGGACGAACGTCGAGACCCGGGAGAGCCGGTCCATCCGTCCGACGCAGACGAATATCATCAATTACAAGGAATTCTTCCCCAACGCCCCCGCTCCCGCGGCGGCGCAGCAGGGCGGCCAGCGCGGCCAACGGGCCGGCCAGGCGGCCCAGCCACCGGCCCAAGTCCAAGCGGGCCAGCGCGGCCAGGCCGGCGCCATGGGCGGTCCGGCGGTCGGCGGCCAGCGGGGAGGCGGCCCGTTCCGCTTCAACTGGAGCACCCCGATCCTCCTCTCGGCGCACAACTCCCGGATCGTCTATTTCGCCGGGAACCACCTCTTCAAGTCGCTCGACCGGGGCGACCACTGGATGATTGTCAGCCCCGACCTGACGACCAACAACCCCGACAAGAACAAGCCGAGCGGCGGACTGACCATCGAGAACACCGGCGCCGAGACGCACTGCACGATCATCACGATCGCCGAATCCCCGATCACACCCGGCCTGCTCTGGGTGGGGACCGACGACGGCAACGTCCAGGTGACCCGGAACGGGGGCGTGACGTGGACCAACGTCCGGCCGGCCGTAATCGGTGTCCCGGCGAACACGTGGGTGAGCCGGGTCGAGGCCTCGCATTTCGACGAGGGGACCTGCTACCTGACCTTCGACGGGCACCGGAGCGACGACGTCAAGCCCTACGTCTTCAAGACGGCGGACTACGGCAAGACCTGGACCAACATCGCGGCCAACCTACCCAACGGCGGGCCCGTGTACGTCATCCGGGAGGACCCCAAGAACAAGAACCTTCTCTTCGTCGGAACGCAGTTCGCCGTGTTCTTCTCCCTCAACGTCGGCAAGTCCTGGACGAACCTGTCGCTCAACGCGCCGACCATGGCCTTCCATGATCTCCTCATCCATCCCCGGGACAACGACCTGATCGCGGCGACGCACAGCCGGGGCCTCTGGATCCTGGACGACATCTCGGCCCTCGAGCAGGCGAGCGACACCGTGTTGAGCGGGGATGCGTTCCTCTTCGCGAACAACCGGCCGGCCACGCGCTGGCTGCGCATCGCGCGGGGCGGCTACAGTCGCGGAAACCTCTATTTCCGGGGCGAGAACCCCCCGACCGGGGCGCTCCTCCATTACTACCTGAAGGACAAGCCGGCCGGACCGGTGACGATCGAGATCACGGACGTGACCGGCCAGCAGAAGACCACCTACACGATCGACAACCCCAAGACCGGGATCAACCGGATCATCTGGGACTTCCGCTTCGACCCGGCCCCGAACATGGTCCAGGGGGCGATCAACTCCATCAAGTCCCAGCTCCAGCTGCTGACCACCCGGGGCGAGCTGAACGACGAACAGAGGGCGTCCGTGCAGGAGGGGCTCAAGCAGATCGATGCGGCCGGCACGAACTACCGCAAAGTCCAGGAAATCCAGCAGGGCGTCATGGCCCAGTTCGGCGGCGGGGCGGGCTTTGGCGGCGGCGGCGGCGGACGGGGCGGCGGCATGGGCGCGAACGTCGCGGAACCCGGCGTCTACGCCGTGAAGATGACGGTCGGCGGGAAGACCCTGACCGGCAAAATTACGATCCGCCAGGACCCGATGCTCGTCGGAAATTAAGCGGAAACGGATTTTTCTGCCCCGTCCTCCGGCGCGCTTTCGCGCCGCGGGACGGGGTTTTTTTATGCACCCGGTCCGAGGCAGCCTTTGTCCCGATAGGCCTGGAACAGACGGCCCCATTCCGAATCGGTCAGCCACTTCTTGTAGATCCGTCCTTCCTTGAGCGGCCAGTGGATGACGTCGTGGTAGAAGAAGGAATAGAAATTGCCTAGATAAAGGATCGGCGGCCGGGTCAGCAACTTTTGCAGAACACGCGTCGGCCCGAACCAGGTGACCCAGCCAGCGAACCGGTGGAAGGACGCGCCCACTTTGAAGCCCCAGTTTTCCGCGGCGGCAC
Source organism: Candidatus Aminicenantota bacterium (assembly GCA_017883285.1). Taxonomy (GTDB): domain Bacteria; phylum Acidobacteriota; class Aminicenantia; order Aminicenantales; family UBA4085; genus FEN-413. Next base: position 28,935 of record JADGNV010000123.1, read on the forward strand.
TGGGATCGCCCACGATCTCGATCTCCTCGGGGCGGCCGATTCCGAGCCCCGCTTCGTGGGCCAGGCGGATGTAAGGGATGGCCATCGGATCGAACCCCATCATTTTGGAGGCGACGGCGTCGATGGCCACCTGATCCCGGGACGCGAGGAGGACGTCTTTTCGCACGGGCTTCATCACCCGCGGCCCCGGCCCGTTGCCGGCCGTCGTGCCGTCCATGAGGCAGAACAGGCCCGGATGGATCTCCTTCTGGATGGCCAGGAGGTCGACGAGCGTTTCGTGGATGTGGGTGTGGGTCTGGTGGCGCTTGTGGCTCAGCAGCCCGCCGAAGGCATTCTTCATGGCCCCGGTCGTCGTCGTATAGATGTGGCACTTGGTCGTGGGCAAGTGGACGATGTTCCGGCCGATGAAGTAATCGGGAATGGGGACGCATTCGCCGTAGATCTTGTCCAGGACGAGCATCTTCGCCTTCGGCCGATAAGGGGTCCAGCGCATGTCCTCGTCGCGGAAATTGAACAGGACCGGGATCTCGTAGGCTTTGAAGATCGGCTTGTAACCGTTCAGGTCCTCGCCCTTGAAGGCGTCGGTGACCTCGGTCTTGTTCTGGACGCAGGTGATTCGGTCGAATCCGCTTTTCTTCAGGGCCTGGATCGTCCCCTCGAGCTGCCAGGGCGTGGTATTGGCCGAAGGGAACGGGTAGTGCCAGCTGATGTTGTCCTTGAGGATCGTCGGGGCGCTTCGATCCAAGGCCGCGGCCCCGCCGCCCAGCTCGAAGGCGCGGACGACGTCCGCCAGGACCGTCGCGGGTTTCGTCCGCAGGACCGCGACCTTCGCTTTGCTCATGGGACCGGTTCTCCTCCTTGCTCCGGAAAAATTATATCGGGAGATCGGTGCCGCGTCCACCCGATCCCGCGTTTCCGGGGCGCGGCGGTTCCCGGAGAGCGCGCTCCCTACCGCAACACCGCCACAGTTGCCGTCGCGGTCTTGGACGGATCGCTCTCGGAGACGGCCCGGAGCGTCACATTCGCCGTCGCGGCCGCGCCGGATTCCCGCGTCACATAGACTGCGACCGGCCGGGACTTGCCCGCTTCCACTGCGGCCAGCCCGTTGAGGAGCCGTGCAATCCAGCCCCGTCCGTCCACGGAGACGGAAAGCCGATAGACGTCGGAATTCAGCCGCGGATCGCCTCCGGCCGCGGCCTCGCCCGTATTTTTCAGGGTGAAGATGACCGGGTCCACGGGCCGCCCGGTCTTCGGGGCGACTCCGGCCTCCAGGGCGGCGCCTCTGGGCCGCGGCCCCGATCCGTCCAGAGAGCGGACGGCCAGGGTGTAAGTGAGAATTCCGCCGGCGTCCTTGCCGAGATCGAGGACGTAGAAATGCAGCCGGTTCGGGCCGTCCTCCCATTCGCAGAGGCTGCCCGAATCGAGCCCGGCGTGGAAGAGAGCGTCGTTGAGCTGCCGGTAGTCGGCGACGGTTCGCATCACTTTCCCGCCGTCGGGCTTGACGTAATCGACCATCCCGATGTCTTCCGGGTGAGCGTCGATAACCCAGATGTAGGAGTTGAACGAATTCGGGCCGCCGTTCCGGCCGCGGAGGCTGTCCTTGTTCTTGGCGAGGAGAACGCCGCTGTCGGGCGTGAACGAATCGTAACCGATCCGCTGGACCACCTCCAACGAATAAAAGCCGTATTCCGGAATCCCGGGCGAGAGGGGGTTCGCGGCCGGGTCGTCAACCGGGGTGCGGTCGCGGGGCTCCGCTCCGTCGAGCCGGACGAAGATCCCGGCGAAGGCGCCGGGACGCGGCTCCACTGCCCGGGCCGTGACCTCGGCCACCACGGGGCCGGATTTGGCCAGGTCCTCCCGGCTCAGCCGCAACAGGTCCGGCTCGGTGAGAAACTTGTTCTCCAGGCGGTTGCGGACCATGAGCCCCGCGGGCATCGCCGCGCCCTGCGCGGCCGGCACCACCCAGCGGCGGTGCGGTCCCCCGGGCCCGTTGAAGCTGCCCCGGTCCATCATGTCCCATGGCCCGGCGGCGACCCGCCGATAGGGCCGGACATACGGATTGTTGTTGAGGTCGGGCAGGCTGAAGGCGAAATGACCGAGCTCATGGGTTATGGTCCCGGAGTTCTCGCCCTGACGCATCGAAGACAGGCCCCATTGTTGGGCGCCGGCCCGCCAGCTCGTCCACTCCACGTAGCGCGTCAGGATCCAGCGGGGCTTGTCCGGATTGGGATTGCCCCAGGCGGCGGGGATGTCGTCTTTCGTGGCGAACTTCATCTCGCCAAACTCCTGCCAGACGCCGGTCTCGTCGTAGCCCGCATAGAGCCGCAGGACGGCGTCGAAATCCTTGCGGACGTCCTTGCCGACCGCGGCCGCCCAGACGGCGTCGCAGTCCTGCTCCATGCGGCCGGCCGCCCTGCTGCCGTCGGGCGTCTGGTCGTTCTGGCCGTATTCGTTGAGGCCGTAAGCCCAGAGCGGCTTCGGCATCCGATAGGGGCCGAAGGAGGCGACCTCGGTGATGCCGAACTTCCCCCGCGATTGCTCCATCCAGTAGCCGTTGATGGTCTGGCCGTGGTTGATCTCGCCCGGCTGCATGAAGAAATCGGCGTAGAATTGCTGGACCTTGTCCCGGGCGACCGGCCCGATCTGCGGATTGCCGAAGGGGTCCGAGCCCTGGGGAAGGGTGATGACGAACGGTTGATCGGAGAAGTCGATGGCGACCACGGCTAGGCGGAACCCCCGCTCCGGCTTCAGGGCGGGGTCCGCCCAGTTGCGGCCCGGGATGGGCCGATAATCGTTCCAGGTCATGTGGTCCTGGTCCTGGACCCGCTGGGGATCAATCGGGGCCGAGATCTCGCTCCAGCCCTTTGCCGTCTGCCCCGCGGCGGCCGCCAGCAGGGCCAAGCCGATCCCCGCGAAGCCCAGCACCCACGGGGATCGTTTTCCGCGCGATCGGGGACGCGGACCGAAAATCGGATGTCGAAGGGGTTTGTGTCCGGCCATGCGATGCCTCCTCGAACGAAGTCCGCGGGACGGCGCCGTCCACGCGACGAAAAAAAGGGGGATGGCGTTCTCGCCATCCCCCGGGAAACGTCCGGTCTTCGCCGGAACCGGGTCCCGGCGGCTTACTTGGTCGGGGCCGGCTCGTCCTCGAGTTTGCCGACGGGCCGCTTGCTCCGGCGGATGGCCCAGCCCACGCTGAGAAGCAGAACGGCGACCACGGCGACGAGGCCGATCGACATATGGCTGTACTTGACGATGATCGGTGCGGCGATCAGGCTGACCAGGTTGGCCACCTTGATCATCGGGTTCAGGGCCGGCCCGGCCGTGTCCTTGAGCGGATCGCCGACCGTGTCGCCGACGACGGCGGCTTTGTGGCGCTCAGACCCCTTGCCGGTGTTGGCCGCGAGGTCGCGCGGCTGGTCCTCGATGGATTTCTTGGCGTTGTCCCAGGCGCCGCCCGCGTTGGCCATGAACA
>JADGNV010000124.1 GCA_017883285.1 Candidatus Aminicenantota bacterium
GTGGGCCCTATATCGAAGCGGGAAACGCGAAGGCCCGATCGTCAAGTTTCGTGGAGACATGCGCGCGGAAGGCAATTCCGTCGTTACCGCTGAGAGGGCGTCGCAGCTTTTCAATGTTCTCGCGTGCTTCAGCTCCTGGACCCCGATCGTTCCGCATAAACCGAAGGACCTTGCGGAATTTTTGGCCCCCTATTGCCGGCTCATCCGCGGGGAGGTCGAGGAAGCCCTCGAAAATGCACGCTCCCCTCTTCAGAGCCTCAAAAAAGAAATAAAGAACCTGCTTTTCCCGGAAGCGACCGACCGTCAGTTCGCCGACGCTTACGCGCAAACGGTCATTTTCGCGCTCCTCTTGGCCAAAATGGAGGGCGCGAATATTCTCGACCTGAATGACGCATATCGCGTCCTCGAATCGCACCATCTTCTCCTTTCCCGATCTCTCCAGTTCTTGACGGACCCCCAAGCGCGAGAAGAGATATCGTCATCCCTCGGTTTGACTCAGAGGATTATCCAAGAGATATTGCCCGAGACATTGAAGTCGGATGAGGGGGAGGCCGATCCGTGACTTTTCTTTTACGAGTTTCTTCTCGCCAAATATGATCCAAAGCTTCGTAAAGAATGGGGCGTCTACTATACGCCTGTCGAGATCGTCCGGTGTCAGGTCCGCCTTATTGACGAAATCATTTCCAAGGAACTCGGCCAGACGATGGGATTCGTCGAACCTGGAGTCGTGACGCTGGACCCGGCGCTCGGAACGGGAACGTACTTTATTGCAAAATCAAGCTGATCATCCGCCTCTTGAAAGAGCAACTGAAGAAGATTTCATTCAACCAATTAGGTACGGCTATCGGTCATTTGATCGTCAGTATGTAATCCCTGACAGCCGGCTGGGTGATTATTTCCGTCCTTCTCTTTGGCAAATTCGATCAAACAAACAACTTTACTTATGCGGATTATTCTCAATACCACTTGGTTCGGGTCCTGCAATAACCATAAGTTCTCAGATACCAGATCTAGATTTCTTCCGAGGATCGTATGGAGCCAAAGCAGTTATGCCTCTCTTTCGTGATCCACAAGCTCTAGAACCAAACATCGCGCCTGGATTACTGGACATGCTTACCAGCGCATTTCATTCGTCGGTATATGCCGAAGAATTTACCGCTTACATCTACGCCGTTCTTGCCCAGCCTGAATATACATCTCGATTCGCGCGGGAATTGGGAAGCCGAGAGGTCCGCGTTCCCTTGACCAAAACAGCACGGATCTTTTTCAAGGCAGCCAAATTCGGCAAGTCCTTGATCTGGTTGCACACCTACGGCGAGCGGCTGTCGGGCGAGGGCCGGCCGCTCGGGTCGGTTCCTTCCGGCAAAGCCAAGTGTCTCAAAGCCATAACGGACACGGAAGAAGACTATCCCAATGAGTTCCGATACGATGAAGACTCGAAGAAACTTCATGTCGGAGATGGAGCTTTCGGCCCTGTCGAGGCCGAGGTTTATGACTTCGAAGTTTCGGGTTTCCAGGTGGTCAAGTCCTGGTTGGGCTACAGGATGAAGGATCGATCAGGCAAGAAATCGAGCCCTCTCGACAATATTCGGCCGAGAGTTTGGACGCGCGAGTTTACCCGGGAACTATTGGAATTGCTTTGGGTCCTCGAAAAAACCGTGGAAGGATATCCCAAGCAAAAAAAGATCTTAGAAGAGATCTTAGAAGGACCGCTCTTCCTCGAAAGCGACTTGCCTCCCATTCCCTCTGAAGCCCGTGAAGCGCCGTCTCTCCCAAGGAAAAAAGCCGGGAAACAATCGGAATTTCAATTTGATTCAGAAGACTCTTGACATATAAAACCTGTGTTTTATAATACCTTATTATAGATATGGGGGGTTATAATGACCACGCAAGGAGCCGTCGCGGTTATCACCGGTGATTTGGTCAAGTCACGAAACTTGAAATCTAAACGCACGTCAACCATTAATAATTTAAATAAAATCGTCGAGGGGTGCCGTAAATACCTGGCTGCAAAGAATTGCCGGCTCTCTTATTCCGGCTTTTATCGTGGCGATTCTTTCCAGATCGCTCTATCGGATCCGCGATATGCTTTATGGACAGCGCTTTTCTTGAGGAGCAGGCTTCTCCAGGACCGCGAAAAAGAAATCCGGGTTGATGCCCGTCTCGGTCTAGGTTTAGGCTCGGTTTCTTCATGGGTTGAAAGCAACATTTCGGCCAGCGACGGAGAAGCATTCCAACTCAGCGGGGAAGCCTTGGATTCCTTGAAATCGAGCAAAGAAAAATATAGACGCTTACGGATTTGTTCTCCCAGGCAAGACCAAAACGAAACATTTGCCGTGATCTCCTCATGTCTCGACGCGCTGATTCATAGATGGACGCCGGAACAAGCGGCCGCGATCTCCCTTTTCTTACAGGACAAGACACAAGATGAGATCTCTAGAGTTTTGAAGATTAGACAACCCGCAGCTCAAACTCGACTTCAAATCGCGGGGCATTATGCTGTTAGGGAAACTAATGAGTATTTCATAAAGGTCCTAGCCCACTGGATTATCGAGCCTGATATCAATAATCCCAAGATATAACGTCCCATGTTTATAATCGATCAATCCCTGCTTTTGAGACTTCTGATCGGCCATTTCGCCGCCGATTTTCTCACGCAACCAAGGCGTATGATTCGGGCGAAGGAGACCAAAGGCTGGAAATCCGTTTCACTCTATGTCCATGCAGGCATATATACGATGATCATATTCATCGCCTCATCGGCGTGGAAACAAGCCCCCTGGTTCATACCTTGCCTTTTCATCACGCATGTCCTGATCGATGGCTGGAAATCATCTCGTCCAAATAAGTCATCCGCATTCATCGTGGACCAAGTTGCGCATCTTGTCATATTGACGGTGCTTTTCTTCCTTCTGGCTCCTTCGAATGTCGATTGGATGGAAAACATCCTGATAAAGCTATGGATTACTCCTCGCCTTCTCTGCATTGCTCTCGCCTATCTTGTCGTGCTATGGCCTTTCGGTCGACTCATAAATGTCTTAACAATGCCGTTTCGACAACAACTCGATGATGCGACATCTCGGGGATTAGAATCTGCCGGACTCTGGATTGGCTGCCTCGAGCGAGTGTTCCTTTTATCATTCATCCTGTTCGATTATCTCCCTGGGGCAGCACTTTTATTAGGCCTCAAATCTCTATTCCGATTCGGTGAGATTCGAGACTCAAAGAATAGAAAAGAAACGGAATACATTCTCATCGGAACGATGCTGAGCTTCGGTTTTGCCGTGGTGGTTGGCGTCATCATCAAGTTCTTGATGAAAACATTGGCTTAATCTACGCAAAATGCCCAATCGGCCGTTGAACGCCGAGACATGCTAATTTCTCGGCGGCGCCATAGGATTCTGCATTCGCCGGATCTGGTTTCGTAATTTCATCGATTGCCCCATATCATCGTCCAGGAGGCCGATACCCTGGCCCGCGGAGCGCCCGGCCCGGCCGCTCCGCCGTGATCCTGCCTTCCGCGACGACCGGCCGGCCGTTGACGAAGACGTATTTCATCCCGACCGAATAGTGGTTCGGGTCCTCGAAGGTCGCCACGTCGCGGACCGTGGCGGGATCGAAGACCGCCACATCGGCCATCATTCCCGGCCGGAGGATCCCGCGATCGCGGATCCCGACCCGCGAGGCCGGGAGCGAGGTCATTTTCCGGACCGCCTCTTCGAGCCGCAGCAGCTTCTCCTCGCGGACATATTTGCCGAGGATGCGCGGGAACGAGCCCCAGGCGCGCGGATGGGACTTCGATCCGGAGAGCGGGCCGTCCTCGGCCACGGCCTCCGAATCGGTGCAGACCGAGACGAGCGGGTGCTTGAGGGCCGCGCGGACATCGTCCTCGCTCATGATCGAGGTCACGCACGCGCTCCGTCCCCGGTCGGCCGTGACGAAATCCAGGACGACGTCGCGCGGGTCCTTCCCGAGCCGCCGGCCGATCTCGGCCACATTCAGCCCTTCGTACTTTTTCAGGTCCTTGTTGAGGACCGAGACGAGCAGGACGCCCTCCCCGCCGCCGGACCCGAACCATTGGTTCTCCCATGCGGTGACGGTCGGATCGTCCATTTCCTTTTTAATCCGCTCGCGCTGGGCGGGGTCCTTGAGCCGGGCGAGCGTTTTGTCCACGCCGCCCTCGCGGACCCAGAGCGGCAGGCAGGAGTCCAGGCCATTGGACGCCCGGATGTAGGGATACTGATTCGCCGTGATGTCGAGGCCGGCGGCCCGGGCCGCCTCGATCCGGGCCAGGACCTCGGGCATCTTGCCCCAGTTGGCCTTGTATGCGACTTTCAGATGCCAGATTTCGGTCGGGACTCCGGCCTTCTCGGCGATGGTGAAGACTTCCTGGAGCGACTCGAAGCCCTGGTTCCCTTCCGAGCGTTGGTGGGTGAGATAGACACCGCCGTAGCGCGCCGCGACGCCGGCCAGGGCGATCAGCTCGTCCGTGGTCGCAAAGCGGTCGGGCATGTATTGCAGGGACGAGCTCAGGCCGAGCGCACCCTGCTCCATGGCCTGGGCGACGAGCCCCTTCATCCGCTCCAATTCCTGGGGCGTGGCCGACCGGTTGTCCTCGCCGACCACGTAATTGCGCACGCCGCCCGCGCCGACGAACGAGGCGAGGTTGATCGCCGGATGGGTCCGCTCGTCGAGGCGCCGGAAATATTCGCCCAGCGTCCGCCAATCGGCGACGATGCCGAAGGCCTTATAGACGGGCGACGCCTCTTCGATCATCCGCTCGTTAATCGGGCCGATCGACGTCCCCTCGCCGGTCACCTCGGTGGTCACGCCCTGGGTGATCTTGCTCGCCGCCCGATTGTCGACCAGGACGCAGAACTCCGACTGGCCGAGCATGTCGATGAAGCCCGGGGCGACGACCAGGTTGGACGCGTCGATGCGGCGCCGGGTAGAGGCGGCGCTCAGATTACCGATCGCTTTGATCCGGTCCCCTTGAAGGCCGACGTCTCCCCGGAACCAGGGCGCCCCGGTGCCGTCGACGATGCGCCCGTTGGAGATGACGATGTCGAAATCGGCGGGCGCGGGCGACTGGGGACGGGCCTTTGCGGCAACCTGCGGCCGAGCCGTTGCCGCAACAACGATCGCCGCGCCAAGAACCGCCAAAAACAGGACGAAAAAGACCCGGAATTTTTTCCGATCTTTGCGCATGCGATTCCTCCGTGTGTCTTGACCATAAAAATTGAAGTCCGCGGAAAACATACCATACCTTGGAGCCGAAATGCACCTCCCCGGTCCATCTTGCGAACCGCGGCCGTTCTTTCTATAATCCTTTCGCGCCGCACCCCGCTCTCCGAGCAGGAAACGACCACCGCAAGGAGGCCCGCATGATGGAAAACGCCGACCCCAAAGTCCTGGCCCTGTTCAAGGATTCCGACGCCCTGCTCCAAGGGCATTTCAAGCTGACCTCGGGCAAGCATTCGGAGTGGTATTTCGAGAAAATCCGGCTCATCGAGAATCCGGCCGCCCTCGAGAAACTCATCGACCTCCTCGTGGCCAAGATCAAGGCCGAGGGCCTGGACTTCGAATACGTCGTCTCGCCCGCCTACGGCGCGATCGCCATCGGCTTCCTGGCCGCGCTCAAGCTCGACAAGAAGTTCGCCTTCACCCAGCGGGTGGACGAGAAGATGACCTTCCGGGCCGGGTTCTCAGGCATCGACGGCGCCCGGGCGGTCATCGTCGAGGACATCCTGACCACCGGCGGCTCGATCGCCGAGGTGGTGGAATGCCTGAAGCTCCGCGGCATCGCGGTGGCGGGGATCTTCGTCCTCGTGGACCGGACGGGGGGGGACGTGAAGATCGAAGGGCGGCCCGTCGGCAGCCTCATGGCCCTCAAGGTCCAGGCCTTCGAGCCGGAGGGCTGCCCGTTCTGCAGGGAGGGGAAACCCCTGGCCAAGCCGGGAGCGTCGGACAAGAAAGTCTGATCCGGCTAGAGCTTGACGGCCATGCCGGCCTTCAGCTGAAACCCCGAAAGGTCGAGCCCGAATTTCTGAATGTTCGTTCCCCTATCGGTCAGGATCTGGTTCTGCACCTTATACTGCAAGAATTTTCCCCAGCTCGAGGTGATTTGGGACTGGATGCTGCTCCATTCCCCGCTCCAGTTTTGGAGGACGGAGTCCTGCTCGGCATTGGAATCGATCACGACCGACTTCGACGAACCCGGTCCCGTGAGATACGTGGCATCACGGAAGGCATAGCTCCCTTCTACGAAGAAATCCAGGAAGCCCGCCGTCTTCGCCGAAATGCGGCCGCCCAACTCCACGGAAACCCCGGTCCCCTTGCCGGTCATCTCGGTCCGGACCAGGGACCCCGATTGGTATCCGGAGGCATCGGTGACGGACAGGCGCCGCTCGCTCAGGGACCGGCACTCGACAAAGAGCGGCCCGCCCGCGACGAGGATCTCCAGGCGCAGGACGCCGCCGAACTGCCAGCCAAAATGCGCCGCGAGCTGGGGGACCCAGGCCGAGGCGCCCAGCAGGAACCCGGAATTCTGGTACTGATAGGAGACGGTCCCGCCGTAATCGACATAATCGCGGCTGCCGTCTATGACGTCCACCTTCATCCCGACGTTGGAGGTCTGGGTGCAAGTCAGGAATTGGACGCCGAAGGAAAGGCCGAACGAGGGGCTGAGGTTGTAGCGGAGCCGGACCCCGTACGAAAGCGCGTCGCGGATGGAATTGAATTGGGCGTCTCCCGTGCGGGTGCTCCGGACCTGGTAGGCGTCCCCGTAAAGACCGCGGTAGTAGTTGAATCGCGTCGCGTAATAATACCGGAGGTAGGTCTCCTCGTAGTCGGCGATGGAATTCAGATCGCCGGGGGCGATCCTGGTCGCGCCCCCCAGGAATTCGAAGCTGAAGTTGGCCAGGCGGAAGGGATAGCCGTCCTCCTGGGCCCGGGCCAGCGGGGGCAGCAGGGCCAAGGCGACGAGTGCGAGAGCGAGAAGCCGAAACAAACGCGTGCTCAAAGGATTCTCCTATGCATCACGGGGGACGAACCGGACGCAAGTCCGTATTTGGCGAGGATCGGCAGGATGAGTATGATGAAAATGCGGACGGCGCGGCGAGCGTTCATGCGGCCTCCTCAAAAAGGAAACATTCTATATCCGGGAGATCGGAAAAGGCAATCATTTCAAAAGTGGCGCCAGCCTATCGATCGGATTTGCGCGTTTCACGACCGTAAGGACTTTTGCTACAATAGGAGGGGAGGAAACGACCATGATGAAGCCGTCATCGATCCGCCTTCAGGCCGCCGCTTTCGTCGTCGGGGCCCTCTCGTTCGCCCTCGCCGCCGCGCCGCTCCGGGCGCAGCTCCTCGAGGACGAGCGCAACACCATCGAGATCGTCAAGAAGAACAAGAACTCGGTCGTGTTCGTGACCAACATCCAACTCGTCCGGGACTGGTTCTTCAACGAGGAGAAGGTGGCCAAGGGCAGCGGGTCCGGTTACATCTGGGACGACCAGGGCCACATCGTCACGAATTTCCACGTGATCGAAGCCGGGACGGAGTTCAGCGTCACCCTGCCCAACCAGGAGCAGCGGCCGGCACGGCTCATCGGCAAGGACGAGACCAAGGACGTGGCCGTCCTCCAGATCCAGGGCAACCTCAAGGACCTGGTGCCGGTCAAGGTCGGCAGCTCCAAGGACCTCCAGGTCGGCCAGAAGGTCATCGCCATCGGCAACCCCTTCGGCTTCGACCACACGGTCACGACGGGCATCGTCAGCGCCCTCGGCCGCAAGATGCTCGGCGCGGGCGACGTCACGATCCGGGACATGATCCAGACCGACGCCTCCATCAACCCCGGCAATTCGGGGGGGCCGCTCCTCGACTCGAGCGGCGAGATCATCGGGATGAACACCATGATCTACTCGCCGTCGGGCGCGTCGAGCGGCGTCGGCTTCGCCATCCCGGTCGACACCATCAAGAAAGTGGTCCCGGAACTCATCCGCTACGGCAAGGTCATCCGGCCCGACATCGGCGCCTCGCTCCTCCCCGACCAATACAACCAGCGGTTCGGGATCAAGGGCGCGGCCGTCTGGGAGGTCCCGGGAGGGAGCGCGGCCACGAAAGCCGGGCTGATCGGCCTCAGCCGCGACCGCTACGGCCGCCTGCTCCTCGGCGACGTCATCGTCGGCCTGGACGAGGCGAAGATCGGCTCCTATGACGACCTCTACACCGCGCTCGAAAGCCGGAAAATCGGGGACGTCGTAACCCTGACCGTCGAGCGGAACGGCAAGACGCGCAAGGCGAGAATCACGCTGGTCAAGGCGGATTAGCCTTGCGTACCCGGCAATAGGACAGCCCCCGGCCCCCTGGGGAACCAGTCCCGTCGGTTCCCCCCCGCTTCGCGTGGGACCCCCCTCCGCTATGGGGGCCTCAGGGCTATCCTATCGCCGGGTTGCTTTAAATTCTCCAATCAGCCCTATTGACATCCAAAGGCCGCGAAAATATAGTATTTGTATGAAAAAAGCACTTCTCCTGTTGATGGTGCTTGTGCTCGCCTCCGCGGCTTTCGCCCAGGCCCCGAACTGGTTCAAGGGGACGCTGGACGAAGCGATCGCCAAGGCCAAAAGCGATCACAAGCTGGTCCTCGTCGACTTTTACTCCTACACCTGAGGGGCCTGTAAACTGCTGGGTCAGCAGTTTTATGACAACCCCAAATTCCATCCCTTCCTCGACAAGAATTTCGTCCTGTTCCGGGCGATTTCCCAGGAACCGGCCGGCGAGGCCGTCTTCAAGAAATTCGGGATCCGGGCCACGCCCACGATCATGACGATCGGCGGGGACGGCGCCGATGTCGATTGGACGGTCGGCTACGATCCGCCGGCCGAGACTTTCCAGGCCACGCTTCAGAAGATGGTGGACGGCGTCGATACGTTCAAGTCCATCGGCGCCGCCTACGCCAAGAACCCCAAGGACGCGGCCGTCGTCTTCAAGCTCGCCCGCAAGTACGGCGATCGCTACGACGCCAAGAAATCCACCGAGAAATACAAGGAAGTCCTGGTTCTGGATCCGCAGGGCAAGGCCGGGACTTATACCCAGGAATATTCGAACATCACCGCCCCCTACGTCGAATTCGCGGCCCTGGCCATCGCGACGAACACGGAACCCGGGCAGAAGCAGGACATGGCCCCGATCAAGGCCTTCATCGCTAAGTATCCCAAGAGCCCGCTGGTCAAACAAGCTTACAGCAACATGGGCTACTTTTACGGCTACCAGGCGACCAAGGAAGAGGCGGCCCCGTTCTTCGCCGAATACGCGGCCAAGTTCCCAGCCGACCCCGAGGTCCTCAACCAGTGGCTCACCCGGATCAACAAGGACAAGGGCCCCTATGACAAGGGCGTCGAATTGGCCGACAAGCTCCAGGATCTCACCCGGTCCAATCCCGAGCCGAGCATCAACCAGACGATCGCCCAGCTCTATATCCTCAAGGGCGACAAGGCCAAGGCCGACAAGGTCTTCGGCAAGTCGTTCATGGAGGGCCAGGTCCAGAGTTTGAGCTACAGTCTCATCGCCTACGCCAACTTCTGGATGGAGAACGGAGGCGACAAGGAGAACGCGGTCGCCATGGGCGAAACGGCCCTGAAGCTCGCGCCGGACAACAGCTATTTCCTCGGCCAGGTGGCCGGACTCTACATCAAGAACAACCAGGACGCCAAGGCCCTCCAGCTCTACGGCCCGGCCTACTCCCGGAAGAACATTACGGACGCGACGATGCTCTACGTTTACGCCGGGTTCTGGGCGCGGCAGGGCAAGAACCTGGACGACGCGCTCGTCGCGGCCAAAAAGGCCGTGGAGCTGATGCCCACGACCTATTATCTCTATTCCACGCTGAGCACGGTCTACGACAAGATGAAGAACAAGGCCGAAGCCGTCAAGGCGCTGGAGAAAGCCATCGAGCTCGCCCCCGACGCGGCCAAAGAAACCTACAAGAAGAACCTCGAAAAGCTCAAAAACCCGACGCCGGAGAAGAAGTAGAATCGAATTGCTGTCAGGGGGACGCGCGCGGACCGCGCGTCCCCCTTTTTTTGTTGACTTTTTCGCCCTCCTGAGAATATAGTTCAGGCAGAGGTGCGCATGAAAAAACTACTCATCCTGTCCGTCGTGCTTGTGCTCGCCTCCGCGGCGTTCGCCCAGAACACCATGTGGTTCAAGGGGACCCTGGATGAGGCGTTCGCCAAGGCCAAAGTCGATCACAAGCCCCTCCTCCTCGATTTTTCCTCCTACACCTGACCGAGCTGTAAACTGCTGGGTCAGCAGTTTTACGACAACCCCAAGTTCAAGGACTTCCTGACCAAGAATTTCGTCCTGTATCAGGTCTACACCCAGGAACCGGCCGGGAAGCTCGTCTTCGACAAATATGCCATCCACGCCACTCCTACCGTCGTGGTGTTCGGCGAGGACGGCGCCGAGATCGATTGGACCGTCGGCTACGGCCCTCCGCCCGAGAAGTTCCAGGACCGCCTGGAGGCGATGAAGGCCGGGCCCGAAACCTACAAGGCCCTGGCCGCCGCCTACGCCAAGAACCCCAAAGACATCCCGACCGTCTTCAAGCTCGCCCAGAAGTGGTCCGACCGCTACAACAACGTGAAGTCCGCGCAGATGTACAAGGAGCTCATCGCCGCCGATCCCGACGGGAAGCAGGGAACGACCGAGTACCAGAAGGAAAAGGTTTCCTATACAGAACTGGCCGAGTTCAACGTCGGCCAGAACGCCCTACGCAGCCGGCCGCCGGACCCCGCTCCGCTCCAGGCATTCCTCAAGAAATACAAGGACGGCGTCATCGTCAAGGACGCTTACAGCCGCCTGGCCCAGGGCTATTACGGCCGGACCGCGCCCAAGGACGAAGCGGTCAAGTTCTTCGAAGAATATACGGCCCGCTTCTCCGACGATCCCCAGGTCCTGAGCGCCTATGTGCGGCGCATCCTCCAGGACAAGGACAACCTGGACAAGGGCCTCCAGCTCGCCCAGGAGGCGGTCAATCTCGCCAAGGGCGGAGCGAAGGGCAACATGCTCCAGCTTCTCGCCCAGGTCTACCTCCAGAAGGGCGACAAGGCTAAGGCCGCCGAGGCGGCCGAGGAGATCCTGAAGGTCGCCGCCGCCAATCCGCCCGCCGCGCCACCGGTCCAGGCCGGATCGGGCGAGGCTCCGCCGGCGCGGGCCGATATGTCGGCCATGAACGCCGCCCGGATCTTCGTCGAGGCCGACAAGTTGGATCGGGCGCTCGCCGTCTTCGGACCCGAGTACCTGAAGAAAAACATGGAGAACGGCCGGGCGGTCGCGGCCTATGCCACGTTCTGGACGGGCCAGGGCAAGAATCTGGACAGCGCCCTGGAAGCGGCCAAGAAAGCGGTCGCCCTGACTCCGGACGCCTACACGGGTTGGAACAACCTGGGCCAGGTGAACCTGAAGCTCAAGAAGTACGACGACGCGCTCAAGGCCGCCGAAAAGGCCCTGGAGCTCGCGCCCGCCCAGCCGCCTCAGCTCAAGGAGAACATCAAGAAGTTCATCGACCAGATCAAGGCCGCGGCACAGGAGAAGAAGTAACCGACGTTCGGCCGGGGGGCTGTGCGTCGGGTTCTAAGGACCCGACGCACGGTCCCTTTTTTTTATTGTTTATGGGCTGAAAACACATGCCTTCGATTCGATCCGGACTTGCCGCACTGGCGTTGATCGCGGCCCTCGCCGTCTCTCTCCTCGCCCAGGACGCCAAACCCGCCGGAGAAGGTTTTTTCATCGCGGCGAGCGGCTATGATCTCGCCTACAAAGGCGACCTCGACGGGAAGCTCACCCTCTGGCATTTCGACTTGGCTTTCCACATCCCCAAGCTTGGGGAAAAAACCTCCATCGCCTTCGGTTTCGGATACATCCACGCATCCTGGCTGTGGGAAATCTCCTATCTGAGATCGAACCTCACGGCCTCGGTCGAGGAACGAGACACGCCGGCGCTCTTTCAAGCCGTCCAGATCACGGGCCGGTCGTTTTTCCTGAAGGAATTTCCGGTCAAGCCCTACGTCTCCCTCGGCATCAGCGTCCCCTGGCTCCAGATCGACAACGGGGCGGAGCTCAACGGCCAAAAATTGAAGGCATCCTACATCGGCATGGAGGCGGTCATTGGGGCTGGCCTGGCGGCCCGGATCGGGCCCGTGGTCTTCGCCCACGCGGGCGCGTCCTGGCGCCTCGGAGGGTTTTTCTATACGAGCGGCGAAGGCAAGGGGCGGGATATCACGACACTCTCCGTCGGCCAGGGAGGACCCCGGTGGGGCCGCTGGCTTCGGACGTCTTCCCTGGGACTGATCTTCGGCCTCGGCTTTGTCTTTTAGCAGGAAACCGAAAAGGTCCCCACGTGCGAGGAGGAGCGCTCTTGCGAGCTGGCTCGCTATGACAAAAGTGGCGCTTTTTTGCGACCTGTTATGTCTCGTCAGCGGCCGATCGTGATGCCGCCGTTCGTCGTATGAAGGTCGATCAGCGGCCCGCCGCTCCCAAGTTTCCCCTCGAGGCTCCGTTTGGAGCTCACCATCCCCTGGACCGTGATCGGAAAGTCGGTCTGGATCCGTCCGTTGGTCGTGCGCGCTTTCAGTTCGGCGTTCAGCTCGCCGGAGGCCCGCAAGGTGATCGAGCCGTTGGTGGTCCTGGCCGAAATGTCCGCTTCGACCTTCCCAATGTCGATATGAACGCCGCCGTTCGTCGTGTGGGCGTCCACCGGTCCGCGGGCGTTGGTCAGATGAATGTCGCCGTTCGTCGTCCCGACTGCGCATCGGCCAGCCGCGCTATCCACGCGGACGTCGCCGTTGGTGCTGCCGGCCTTGACGTCGGCGAGGCGGCCCGTGAATACCAGATCGCCGTTCGTCGTCCGGACGTCCTCTAGACGGACGTTCTCCGGGACCTTGATCTCATAGGCGACGCTCACCCGGAGATTGCGGAGCCTGGGATAGACGGTCTCGACCTTGACGGATCCGGCCGCCGCGCTAACCTCGATCGTGACCTTCCCGAGGTTTTCCTTGGACCCGCGGGCGGTTTTTACGGCCTTGATCTCGACTTCGTCCCGGGCCCAAGTCGACAGGCGGACTATGCCGTTCGTGTTCTTCAGGCTGAAGCTTCCGCCCGCGCTCAGGGGAACGGTCTTCAGGAAATCTTCCTTGTATTCCTGGCCCCCCAGAAAATGCAGTCCGTTTTCGTCGAAGGCGATGCACGCGGCATTCAACCCGACAACGACCGCTCCCGCCAGCAATCCCAACGCCAGCGCCAAGGCTGAAAACGATCTTTTCATGGACATAGTCTCCTCCATCAAGGGCATTCGATAACATAGACGAAAAGCCGGCCGAAAAGGTTGCGTACAGGCAACTCGGCCTTTGCGACGAGCACCGATCAGGCACCGGAGTCAGCCCCCGGCCCGCTCGGGAACCAGTCCCGTCGGTTCCCCCCATCGCTGTCGCGATGGGACCCCCCTCCGCTATGCGGGCCTTGGGGCAATCCCAGCCCCGGCCTGTCGTTGCACCGACCGCCCCTCCTTCTTCCCGAATGGTTTATGGGGATTGCACTGACAGTCACCCTAATATTAAGATGTCCCCTGAAGGACACAATGAAAAGCAAATGGGGATTCATTTGACGATCACAAAAAAAGAAAACCGGACCAAATCGCTGTTCGACCGCGTGCGGAAGGAGGCCGAGCGACGCTTCCGGGACGCCCGGGGCAGCCACGACTGGGACCACACCGAACGCGTCCTCCGCCTCTGCCTCCGGATCGGCCGCAAGGAAAAGGCCGACCTGGGCATCCTGAAGTTGGCCGCCGTCCTCCACGACATCGGTCGGGCCGAAGAGGACCGAACGCACGGCCGCGTCTGCCATTCCGAAGCGGGGGCCAGGCTCGCGGCGGAAATCCTGAGGGCCGAGGGGGTGGATGAGGCGGCGATCGCCCGGATCGTCCACTGCATCGAGACCCACCGCTTCCGGAAGGGCGCGGCCCCCGCCACGCTCGAGGCCCGGATCCTTTTCGACGCCGACAAGCTGGATTCGATCGGGGCCGTCGGGATCGGGCGGGCGTTCCTCTTCGCCGGCGAAGTCGGCGCCCGGATGCACAACAAGGGGACCGATCTCGCAAAAACCGAGCCCTACACGAAGGAAGACACCGCCTACCGCGAATTCATGGTGAAGCTGCGCCACGTCAAGGACCGGATGCACACCCGGGAGGGAAAGCGCATCGCCGCAAAGCGCCACCGGTTCATGGTCGCCTTCTTCGACCGCCTCGACCGGGAGACGGACGGCGATCTCTAACCCGCTAGCTCCGGAAGTCGGGCTCGGGCGCCGGGGCGTTCGCCAGGATCTTCTCGATTTTAGCCATCGCCTCGCCGTCAAGGTGCTTCACCGCGTCCACGGCCTTCATATTCTCCACGACCTGCTCGGGCTTGGACGCGCCGGTGATGACCGTGCTCACGTGCGGATTCTTGAGGCACCAGGCGATGGCGAGCTGCGGGAGGGTGATCCCCAATCCGGAAGCTAGCCGGCCGAGCTTGCGGACCTTCTCGAGCTTCGCCCCGGCGTCCGGACCTTCGAACCTCTTCTTCAGCCACTGGTAGCCTCGCAGCGAGAACCGCGAGCCTTCGGGGATCCCGCGCAGGTACTTCCCGCTCAGGAAGCCGCTGGCCAGGGGGCTCCAGGTCGTCGTCCCGAGGCCGATGTCCTCGTAGAGCCGGCGGTATTCCTGCTCCACGCGGTCCCGGTGGAACATGTTGTACTGCGACTGCTCCATGGTCGGCGGGACCAGGCGCTCGCGGCGGGCGAGGTCGTAGGCCGTCCGGATGTCCTCGGCGGTCCATTCGCTCGTCCCCCAGTAGAAGGCCAGTCCCTGTCCGACGATGTGGCTCATGGCCCGGACGGTCTCCTCGATGGGCGTGTCCTTGTCGGGCCGGTGGCAGAAAACGAGGTCCACATAGTCGAGTTGCAAGCGGCGGAGGGAGGCCTCCATGCCTTCGAAAATGTGCTTCCGCGACAGCCCGATGTCGTTGGGGCCTTTGCCCCCCCAGAAGATCTTGGTCGAGATGACGAGGTCGGAGCGCTTCCAGCCAAATTTCCGGAGGATCGCGCCCATCATGCTCTCGGCCTTGCCCTGGGCATAGGTCTCCGCGTTGTCGAAGAAATTCACCCCGGCCTCACGGGCTGCTTTCATGCAGGCCGCGGCCGTGTCCTCGTCGATCTGTTCGCCGAAGGTCACCCAGCTCCCGAAGGACAGGGCGGAGACCTTCAAGCCCGATGTTCCCAAGCGGCGGTATTCCATGGTTCTCTCTCTTTGCGGGCGGCTTCAGGTCCGATGGACGACCAGGACCCCGGCCTGCGCCTGGGGCATGACGATCATATCGTTGATGTTGACGTGCGGCGGCCGCGTGGCGCAATAGTGGACGGCGTCGGCGATGTCGTCGGGCGTGAGCGGCGTGAAGCCCTTGTAGGTCTTGTCCGCCCGCTCCTTGTCGCCGTGATAGCGGACCAGGCTGAATTCGGTCTCGACCATCCCCGGATCGACCGAGCTCACCCGGATCGGGGTCGCCACGAGGTCGATCCGCATCCCTTGGGAGATGGCTTTGACGGCGAACTTCGTCCCGCAGTAAACGTTCCCGCCCGGATAGAGCTCGTGGCCGGCGATGGAGCCGATGTTGATGATATGCCCGGCGTTTCGCTTGACCATGCCGGGGATGACCGCCCGGCTGATATAGAGCAGGCCCTTGATGTTCGTGTCGATCATCTCCTCCCAGTCGGAAATCTTCCCCTCGTGGATCTTGTCCAGGCCGCGGCTCAGCCCCGCATTGTTGATCAGGACGTCGATGGCCGCCCACTCCGGCGGCAACCCGGTTATGGCCCGCTCCACGGCGCCCGAGTCCCGGACGTCGAGGGCGAAGGCATGAACGGAGACGCCGTGGGCGGCGCGGAGCTCGTCGGCGAGCTTCGCCAGCCGGTCAACCCGGCGGGCCGTGATGAGGATCCGGGCACCGTCCGCGGCGAAAATCCGGGCGCACGCCAGGCCGATGCCCGAGCTCGCACCCGTGATGAAAACGACTTTGTTGCGAAGTGAGGTCATGATTCTCCTCCAGCCTTCTAGTTTACCAGATGCCGGGGCCGTTGGCACCTCCGAATTCGGGTTTTGCGGCTTTAACAAAGTTGTGGGCGCCTTGACACGCCTCGCCGTTCGGCCTATATTTCGGCCCATCAGGGAGGCTCGCCATAGAAGAACAACCGGTCCGGGTCTACGGATACCGCTGGATCGTCCTCGCCGCCTTCATCTTCATCGGCTGCATGACCCAGGTCCTGTGGATCACCTTCGCCCCCATCACGAGCGCCGCCGCCCAATTCTACGGCAAGTCCGATCTGATGATCGGCCTGCTGTCGATGAGCTTCATGGTCGTCTACATCCTCATGTTTCTGCCCTCGGCCTGGGTGATCGACACCTGGGGATTCAAGATCGCCGTCGGCATAGGCGCGGTCCTGACGGGCGTCTTCGGTCTCGCGCGTGGGATCTTCGCCGCGAATTTCACCGTCGTGTTCATTTCGCAAGTCGGCCTGGCCGTGGGACAGCCCTTCGTCATCGGGTCCATCACGAAGATCGCCGCCCGCTGGTTCCCAGCCCGGGAACGGGCGACGGCCTCCGGATTGGGCATCCTGGCCCTCTATCTCGGCCCCCTGGCGGCGATGCTCCTCTCGCCCTATCTCGTTTTAAAGGTCGGACTGCCCCGCCTGCTGCTCTATTACGGGATCGCCGCAGCTGTTTCAGCAGCCGTATTCCTGCTCCTCGCCCGCGAGCACCCGCCCACGCCGGCCGGGCGCGACGAGCGCACCCTGATGTTCGACGGCCTCAAGTCCATGCTCCGCCGGCGCGACTTCCGACTTCTGCTCGTCATTTTCTTCGTCGGCTTGGGGATGTTCAACGCCGTCTCGACCTGGATCGAGGACATCGTCCGGCCCCGCGGCTTCACGATCTCCCAGGCCGGATGGCTCGGCGGTCTGATGCTCTTCGGCGGCATCGTCGGGGCGGTCGTCATCCCGCTCCTCTCCGACCGGTCCCGCCGCCGTAAGCCGTTCATCCTGTTCGCCCTTATCGGGCTTATCCCCGGCCTCCTGGGCATGACCTTTGCCTCCGGATATCCGCTCGTGCTCCTCTCGAGCTTCGTCTTCGGATTCTGCCTGCTCAGCGCCGGCCCCATCGGCTTCCAATACGCGGCCGAGATCACCTATCCCGCCCCGGAAGGCACGTCGAACACGCTCCTGCTGGTCATGGGCCAGATCTCGGGAATCGTGTTCATCTTCGCCATGGACGCCCTCAAGGTCCCGGCGACGGGGGCCATGACGCTGCCGCTCGTCGCCATGGCCGCCCTCACGGCCGGATGCGTCCTCCTCGCGACGGCCCTGCCCGAATCGCCGGTTCACGATGGAAAACGCGGAAACTGATGAAATCCGATCCGACCGGTCCTCCCGACATCCTCATCGAGCCCAGCGCCCTGTATCCTCCGCTGAGCGGCGTCGGATACTATACCCGCGAACTCCTCAAGGCCTACGCGCTCCTGCCCGGGCGTTTCCCAATGAAGATCCTGTCGTATCGCTTTTTCCTGAAGGCCCGAACATCCCGCCCCGAGGAGTATCTCCGGGAGCTTGCCCGCGAAATCGGGGCGACGGTCGAGGTCCGGAAACGGACCGCCCCGAGCGGCGTCCACCGCCGGCTCCGCGGCAGCGCCCTGCGGTCGCCGTTCCCGGTGGACCTGGCCGGGCCGGGCCCCCGCCGCATCTATTTCTTCCCCAATTACGTGGGCGCGCCGCTCCTGCGCTCCGCCTGCGTCCCGGTCATCTACGACCTCGGCTTCCTCCGCCACCCCGAAGCGCTCCGGGCTAAAGACCATCTGTACCTCCGGCGGTACCTGCCCCGCACGCTTCGGCGGGCAAGCCGGATCGTCGTCATCTCGGAGACGGTCAAGCGCGATCTGCGCGAAGCATTTCCCGTCCCGGACGAAAAGATCGCGGTCATCCATCCGGCCATCGACCACGGGGCCTTCCGGCCGGGCATTCCGGAAGCCGCACGGGCAGCCGTCCGGGCGAAGTACGGCCTCCCCGGACCCTATTTGTTTTCGTTGAGTACCCTCGAGCCGAGAAAGAATTTTCCCCGGCTCATGGAAGCCTACGCGCTTCTCACCCCCGACCTGCGGAGCCGGTTTCCCCTCGTCGTGGCCGGAGGCGAGGGCTGGAAAAACGAGACTCTCTTCGCCGCGATCCGGAGGCTGGGCCTCGAAGACCAGGTCAAATTCCTGGGCTACATCCCCGACGCCGACCGGGCCCCCCTGATGCGCGAGGCGGACCTCTTCGTCCTCCCGTCCCTCTACGAGGGCTTCGGCATGCCCGTGCTCGAAGCGATGGCTTGCGGCACGCCCGTGGTCACGACCGAACGCGGGGCCTTACTCGAAGTGGGCGGCGAGGCCGTCGTCTATGCCGATCCGCTCGATCCGCGGAGCATCGCCCGGGAAATGGCGGCCGTCCTAGGGGATCCGGTTTTGCGGAGGAAGCTCTCGGCCGCGGGCCCGCTTCGGGCGGCCGCGTTCCGCTGGGAAACAAGCGCCCGGGTGCTCGCGGACGTGTTTGAACGCGCCGCGCGGGACATTCCGTGATCCTCGCGGCGCTCCTGCCGGCCCAGCTTGCTTTTCCCCGGAAATTGCCATAGCATGGGCAGGCATGCCGCGACCGCACGACTAGAAGCACCGCCATGGGAAACCCCGAACGCCTCGCCGCAGAATTCAGCCTGGGCCTCGCCCAGGTCGGCGCCACCCTCGCCCTCCTCGACGGGGGGGCGACCGTCCCCTTCATCGCCCGCTACCGGAAGGAACAGACCGGGAACCTCGACGAAACCCGGATCCGCGATCTGGCCCGACGGCACGAATACTACAAGGAGCTCGACGCGCGGCGGACGACCATCCTGAACACGATCCGCGAGCAGGGAAAGCTCACGCCCGAGCTCGAGGCAAAGATCCTCGCCACGACGGGCAAGACCGATCTCGAGGACCTCTACCTGCCGTTCAAACCCAAGCGGACGACCCGCGCTTCGAAAGCCCGGGAAGCCGGCCTCGAGCCGCTCGCCCGGTGGCTCTCCGACCTCGTCGAACCGGACGCGGACCTCGCGGCCGAAGCCGGAAAATATCTCGCGCCCGACCAGGGGATCGAAACGGCCGAGCTCGCCCTCAAAGGCGCCTGTGACATCCTGGCCGAAGAATGGGCCGACGACGCCGACGGCCGGAAGGCCTTGCGCGAGCTCGCGACCAAGGAAGGCTTCTTCGTCTCGACCGTCCGGAAGGAGTTCGAGGACAAGAAGACCAAGTTCGAGATGTACCACGACTTCCGCGACAGCGTGAGCGCCATTCCCTCCCACCGCGTCCTGGCCATGTTCCGGGGCGAGCGGGAAAAAGTGCTCAAGGTCGAGCTCGAGATTCCGAAGGACAAGGCCGTCCGCGGCCTCGTCTACCGGTTCATCCGCCATCCGCGGAGCGCGGCGGCGACCCTCCTCCTGGAGACCGTCGTCGACGCCCTCGACCGGCTGCTCCTCCCCGCGACCGAGACCGAGGTCCGCAAGGACGTCCGCCGGAGGGCCGAAACCGAGGCCTTCGCCGTCTTCGGCGAAAACCTGAAGGACCTGCTGCTCGCCCCGCCGGCCGGCCGGAAAGCCGTGCTCGGCATCGACCCCGGCTTCCGGACCGGGTGCAAGATCGCGGCCGTCGAACCCACCGGGAAGTTCGTGGAATACCGGCCGATCTTCCCCCACGAGCCGAAGAACGACACCGACGGATCGAAGCTGGCCCTGCTGAGCATGATCTGCGAGGACAAGATCGAGCTCATCGCCGTCGGCAACGGCACGGCCGGGCGCGAGACCGAGAGCTTCGTCCGGGCGGCCCTCGAAGAGCTGCCGGCGGCCAAGCGGCCCCCGGTGGCGATGGTCAACGAGGCCGGGGCGAGCGTCTACAGCGCCTCGGAGACCGCGATCCGCGAATTCCCGAAGCTCGACGTCACCGTCCGCGGGGCGATCTCCATCGCCCGCCGCCTCCAGGATCCGCTCGCCGAGTTCGTCAAGATCGAGCCCCGGTCGATCGGGGTCGGGCAATACCAGCACGACGTCGACCAGGCGGACCTCAAGACGTCGCTCGAGGCGGCGGTGGAAAGCTGCGTCAACAAAGTCGGCGTGGACGCCAACCTGGCCTCGGTCGAACTCCTGAAGTACGTATCGGGCCTGAACCGGGCGACCGCGGCCGGCATCGTCCGTCACCGGAACGAGCACGGTCCCTTCCGGTCGCGCGAGGCCCTGAAACAGGTCAAGGGCTTCGGCGAGAAGACGTTCGAGCAGGCCGCCGGGTTCCTGCGCATCCCCGGGGCCATGAACCCCCTCGACAATTCCGCGGTCCATCCCGAGCGGTATGCGCTCGTGGAAAACATGGCCCGGGCCCTGAACACGTCGGTCCGGGACGTGATCGGGAACACCGCCCTCCTCGCCTCGATCGACCCGGCGGCCTTCGCCACGGACGAAGCCGGGCTGCCGACCATCGCCGACATCTTGAAAGAACTCGAGAAGCCCGGCCGCGATCCGCGGGCGGAGTTTCGCACCGCCGCGTTCTCCGAAGGGGCCCGGGAGATCAAGGACCTCGTGGTGGGCATGGTCCTCGAAGGCATCGTGTCCAACGTGGCCAACTTCGGGGCGTTCGTGGACATCGGCGTCCACCACGACGGCCTCGTCCACGTCTCCGAGCTGGCCGAGCGATTCGTCTCCGACCCGCACGCGGTCGTCAAGGTCGGACAGCTGGTCAAAGTCAAGATTATCAAGCTCGACATCGAGCTGAA
>JADGNV010000125.1 GCA_017883285.1 Candidatus Aminicenantota bacterium
ATGAAGATACCCTGGTCGCGGAGGCCTTTGATGATGGCCATGCCGAGGTTGACGTCGCCGGCCGGGACGTAGACGGCGCAGAGCGGCGAGGGCACGTCGCCGATCTCAAAGCCGAGCTCGGCGAGGCCCGCGCGGATCTTGGCCGCGTTGGCCCACATTTTCTTCCGGCGCTCGGTGTCGTGGGCGATGAGGTCCAGGGTCTTGGACAGGACCTCGACGTAGATCATGGGCAGGCTTTTGGCGAAGACCTGGGTCCGAGCGTTGTACCGGATCCATTCGGCCGCGGAGTGGTTCGTGGCCGAGACGCCGCCGATCGCGGCGAAGGCCTTGGCGAACGTGCCGAAGTAGATGTCGAGCTTGTCGTGAACCCCGAAATACTCGCCTGTCCCCCGCCCCGAGTCCCCCATGACCCCGAAGCCGTGGGCGTCGTCGATGTAGATCCGGGCTTCATATTTTTCCTTGAGGGCGCAGATCGCCGGCAGGTCGGCGATGTCGCCCCGCATGCCGAAAACGCCTTCGGTCACGATGAGGATCCCGCCCTTGCGGGACTTATTGATGTGCTTCAAATGGGCCTCGAGGCTCTCCATGTCGTTGTGGCGGTAGACCCGGAACTTCGCCTGCGAGACGAACACGCCGTCGAGCATCGAGGCGTGGGACAGCTTGTCGACGATGATCGTGTCGTTGGCGTCCACGATCGAGGCGATCGTCCCGATGACCCCCAGGTAGCCGTAATTGAAGAGGACGGCGTCCTCCTTCCGGAGAAACTCGGCGAATTTCTTTTCGAGGGCGATATGGGCTGCCGTGTTGCCGGTCATCATCCGGGCGCCCATGGGCGCGCTGGCGCCATAGCGGCGGGCCGCTTCGACCGCCAGGGCCTTGATTTCCTCGTTCTCGGCCAGGCCCAGGTAGTTGTTGATCGACCACTGGATCACCTTCTGGCCGTGGAAGATCATTACGTGGCCGGGCGTCGGGTCGAGGACCGGGCGGCTGAAGTAGTGGTCCCCGCGGGCCCGGAACGGGCCGAAATACCCTCCCTCGGTCTGGCATTTATCGAAGATGTCTTTCATGGCTGCTCCTTCTTGAACTCCCTCGCTCGCAAACCGAGCAAAAGAGGCATTCTAATCGCCGACGCGGCCAAAATCAAGCCCGACATTCCCCAGGGGGAAATAGACTTCGCCCTTTAGACGAAAAGCGCCGGGGATTGCTTCCACTCGGAGGGGCGGCAGGGCGAGGAGGACCGCCAGGACCAGGACGAGGCATATCTCATTATTCTAATCCTCCTTAACGCGTTTTTTTCGGGGCCGCTTCCCCGAGCCCGGCAGGAGGGAGCCAGAGATGGTTGCTTTGTGGGGCAGCATGTCCCCCATCATACCTAAGGGTGTTTACCATGTATCTGACCCAGCACACTCGCCGGCCGAGTTGACATCGCCGTTTTGGGATACGAAAAAGATTAGAAAATCCGGCGAGGCTGTGATATAAACGGACCACCCTTTTCCAAGGAGGTCCGCTTGAAAAAATCCCGGTTTTCTTTCGTCCTGATCGCCCTTCTGGCGCTGGCGCTCGCCGCGCCCGCGGCCCCGAAGGTCCCCATCGCTTTCTCCGATTACCACGGGTATACGGGCGCGGTGAAGTACATCAAGGACGTCGCTGCGGCCTATCCCGACCTCACCGAGCTCCTGGAGATCGGCAAGAGCGGCCTCGGCCGGCCGATCTACGTCCTCGTCGTTTCGAACATGAAAACGGGGACGACGATCGACCGCTTCGTTGAATTGCGCCATCCGCGCAACCTCGAGGTTCGGGAGCCCTACCGCGAAAAATCCTACCTCGGCAAGCCGGGCCAGTGGATCGACGGCGGCATGCACGGCAACGAATACACGGGCGTCGAGGTGGCTCTCTACATCATCGACAAGCTCGTCTCGGGCTACGGGTCCAATCCCGAGCTCGCCCGCCTCATCGACACCCGGACCTTCTATATCTGCCCGGTCACCAACCCGGACGGCGTCTTCAACAGCGTCGAGCGGGAGATCTCCCAGCGCGGGAACGGCGACCTCGGGGCCCTGCCCAACGCGCCCCGCGATCTCAACGGCGACGGCCACATCACCCAGTTCCGATACACGACCGCCCAGGGCGCGTTCGTGGCGGATGTCAAGGACCCGCGCCTGATGGTCCGCCTCGGAGCCAACGAACAGACGTCCAAGCCACGCTACGCGGTCGTCACCGAAGGCGCCTCGGTCGAGGGCCCTCGCGGCGGCGGCGGGGAGCCGGGCTCGAGCATCGACGTCAACCGCAATTTCCCCGAGGGCTGGTGGACCGAGGAGGGGCTTCCCGGCGGGACCGGCGCCTATCCGACCTCCTCGCCCGAGGCCCGGGCTCTCGTAGAATTCGCGGTCACCCACCGCAACATCCTGATGGTCCAGAATTTCCATACCTCGGGCGGATTCACCTACCGCGTCCCGGGGACCGCGCCCGACTCGGGAATGAGCCCTCGCGACGTCGCCGTCTACGATCTCGTGCTGGGCAAGAAATATCTCGAGATCATCGGCGAGAAGGTTCCCGAAGCCTGGCAGAAGCCCGAGCTCCTGGCCGATTTCCGGGCGAAGCTCCGCGGGACGACCAAAAACAAATATGCCGCCGATCGGGGCTACGAGATGCCCCGCGGCTGGATCATGGGCTACAACGAGGAGCGCGACCAGCGCTACGGCTACGGCATGGTCATCGACTGGTGGTATCAGGAGTACGGCGCCTTCGCCACGACGACCGAGCTCTGGAACCCGGACGCCGACATCCCCGGCTTCCCGGTCCTCGATCCCCAATCGGCCGACGTCCGCAACGAGCGCGAGCGGGCCCTGCTCAAATACAACGACGCTAAATACGCCGGCAAGTTATTCGTCCCCTGGACGCCCTTCAAACATCCCACCTTGGGCGAGGGCGAAATAGGCGGCTGGATCCCCAAATACCGGGGCAACGCCCTCCCCGGCGAGCCGCTCACGGGAGTCTGCGAAAAGCACTGGCAGTTCGAGCTCTTCCGGGCCGGGCTCCTGCCCGAGATCGCCATCACCGACGCCACCGCCAAGGTGCTCTACACTTCCGACAGCGCATCGGGGGCCAAGGCCGTTGTCCAGGGCGACAAGGCGACGATCACCAGGTCCGGCGCCAAGGGAAAATACCGGATCGTCGAGGTCACGGCGACCATCGAGAACAAGGGTAAGCTGGCCACCCAGACCGCTCGCGGCCCCCAGCTTCGCGGGAACCGGGAGGACGTCGTCTGGCTCATCGGCGACCGCGACAAGACGAAATTCCTGCAGGGGACTCCCCATATCGGACTGGGTGTCCTCGACGGAACGCTGAGGATCCCCGGCCAAGCTGGAACGGCCGGCACGGCGACGATCGGCCAGCGCGGAGGAAGCGCACAGCCCCAAGTGACGACGGCTTCGCCGGGTGCGCCCTCAGGACAACGGGGCGGCGGCGCCCGCGGCGGCGTGGCGCAGCCTGCCCAGACCGGCCCGCGACGGGAAGTGAAGTGGCTCGTGGCCGTCGAGGGCGACACCCCCCTCAAGGTCGTCGTCACTTCGCAGAAGGGCGGGACCGCGGTCAAGGACCTCGCGGTCCGGTGAGAGGAAAGACCCCATGAAGACCATTTCCCGAATCTTAATCGCGATCCTCTTCGCGGCTATCCTCCTCCCCCCCTCGTCCGGCCTCCTGCCCGGCCAAACCAAACTCCAGAAATCGCCGGGCGGCACCCACGGCGAACTCGACTTCCCGATCTCCTGGAAGCGGTACTACGTCTACGACGAATGGGCCCAGATCCTGCGCGACCTGCAGAAAAAATACCCGCATCTCGCCGACCTTCAAAGCATCGGCAAGAGCCGCCAGGGGCGCGATCAGCTCCTCCTGACGATCACCGCCAAATCGACCGGCGAGCCGAAGACAAAGACGGCCATGTGGGTCGACGGCGCCATTCACGGCAACGAGATCAACGGCCTCACCTGTTCGCTCTATACCGCCTGGTATCTCTTGACCCGCTACGATTACGACCCTTATGTGTTCGACCTGGTCAACCGGCTGACGTTCTACATCCTCCCCGGCCTGAACGTGGACGGGAACGACTCCTACGCCCGGTTCCCCAACACGGCCAATAATCCGCGAGAGCCGTTCCGGCCCATGGATGACGATAACGACGGCCTCTACGACGAGGACACGACCGAGGACGTGGACGGCGACGGCGAGCTCTCGACGATGTACATCGAGGACCCGGCGGGCGGCTTCAAGCTCTCGCCCGACAAGCGGCGCTTCGTCCCGGTCGAGGATCTGCGCGAAGAAGTCCGGCGCTTCCGCCTCCTCGGGCCGGAGGGCTTCGACAACGACGGAGATCTGCGGATCAACGAGGACGATCTGGGCGGGCCCGACCCGAACCGGAATTTCCCCTTCGATTGGGGCCTGGCCAACGGGGCCCCCTATCCCCTGAGCGAGCCCGAGACCCGCAACGTCTTCGAATTCTGGCTCGCCCACCCCAACATCTTCGCCTCGTTCCATTTCCACAACACGGGCCGCCTCCTCATGTTCTCGGCGCCTCCCGCCTCGCGGACGCCGCAGACCCCCGAGCAGGCGCGCCAGCAGCAGGAGCAAAACGCCCGCCGCCTCGAAGAGATGCGG
Organism: Candidatus Aminicenantota bacterium; assembly: GCA_017883285.1. Classification (GTDB taxonomy): domain Bacteria; phylum Acidobacteriota; class Aminicenantia; order Aminicenantales; family UBA4085; genus FEN-413. Next base: position 4,654 of record JADGNV010000125.1, read on the forward strand.
AAAACCAACGTCTACGCCCAGCTCTTCGACCGCGTCGTCGACCGCGCCTACCAGGCCGACATGAACGCCCTGACCGAGATGATGACCATGGGCGCCCGGCTCACGAAGGACTATCGCCCGACGATCAGCGGGATGGTGGGACAGGCCCAGGCGGCTTCGTATTACATGATGGGCGCCTATGCCACCCTGATCGAGCTTTGGGGTTCGCCGGTCAACGAGGCCGACGAGAACAGGGACGGCCGGGTCTCGGACGAGGAATTCATGAAGTGGATCGACGTCGAGCTCGGCGGGGAAGGCTGGATCACGCCCCATAAATTCAACCATCCGGGCTACGGCGAAATCTGGATCGGCGGGACGGCCAAGAAGCACGTCACCCGCACCCCGCCTTCGCGCTACATGGAGGAGGAGGCCCTCCGGATCGCCCGGTTCGTCCTCTATACCGCCAGCCAGTTCCCGAAGATCGAAATCGAATCGATCGCGGTCAAACCGGCGACCGAAAACCTGCTCTGGGTCGAGGCGACGGTGAAGAACGGGAGCGTCTATCCGACGAGCTCGGACCGGTCGGTCGTACTCCGGCGGAGCGTCAACGACCGCCTGACGATCGCCGCCTCGCCCAACGTCCAGGTGCTCGACGTCCCGGCGGGATCGACCCTGCTCGATCCGACCGACCCGGCCGAGAGGATGCAGACGCCCAAGGGCAAGACCGCGGAATTCCGCCTGGGGGGCAAGCAGTCGTTGAATTTCGGCTTCCTCGTGAAGATGGACGGCTCGAGCGGCTGGGTGGAGTTCGAAGCCGTATCGAAGATGGGAGGCACCGCGAAAAAGCGGATCACCCTCGCGATCGACAACTGACGCAGACCGGGACCGCGGAGGGCGGATTCGGAAGGAATGCCTTGACCCTTTTTCCCGCTAAGATATAATAAAAACAGCAAAGGAGAAATCAACATGCCCGACGTCCTTCAGAGACTCCAAGTCTACAAATGCGCTCTCTGCGGCAACATCGTCGAAGTCCTCTTCGCCGGCGGGGGGGAGCTCGTCTGCTGCGGCCAGCCCATGACCCTTCTTGTCGAGAACACCGTCGATGCGTCCCGTGAAAAGCACGTCCCCGTGATCGAAAAGACCGCGGACGGCGTCCGGGTGAAGGTCGGCAGCATCCCTCACCCCATGGAAGACAAGCATTATATCCAGTGGATCGAAGTGATCGACGGGGAAGTCATCTATCGCCGATTCCTGAAGCCCGGCCAGGCCCCGGAAGCTTCGTTCGGCCTGAAGGCCGGCAAGGTCGCAGCGCGCGAATACTGCAACCTGCACGGCCTCTGGAAAGCGTGACCCCCGAGGAACCCATGCCGAAATCCATCAAAGGCACCCGAACGGAAAAAAGCCTGATGGCCGCCTTTGCGGGCGAGTCCCAGGCCCGCAATCGCTATACCTACTTCGCCTCGGTCGCCAAGAAGGCGGGCTTCGAGCAGATCGCGGACATCTTCCTCGAGACGGCCGAAAACGAGAAGGAACACGCCAAGCGGTTCTTCGTTTTTCTCGAAGGCGGTGAGGCCGAAATCACGGCCGCCTTCCCCGCGGGCGTGATCTCGGACACGGCCGGCAACTTGGCGGCGGCGGCGGCCGGCGAAAACTTGGAATGGACCAAGCTTTATAAGGACGCCGGCGCGATCGCCGCCGAGGAGGGTTTTCCCGGGATCGCGACGCAGTTCAAGGAAATCGCAGAGGTCGAAGCCCAGCACGAACGGCGCTACCTCAAACTCCTGGCGAACATCCGGGAGGGCAAGGTCTTCAAGAAGGACGTCGTCGTGAAATGGAAATGCCGCAACTGCGGCTATGTCCATGAAGGGAAGGACGCGCCGAAGGACTGCCCCGCCTGCAAGCACGCCCAGGCGTACTACGAAGTCCTCAAAGAAAATTACTGAATGGCGGGGCGTAGGCGATCCTCTCGATCATAGCGCCGCCAGGACGCCCCGGACGTAGCCGATCGATTCCGCGGCCCCGGGCAGGGGGTCCTTCTCGTCTTTTTCGTATTCCAGGCTGACCGCGCCGGCATACTTCAGCCTGACGAGCGTGCGCATCAGCTTCGGGATGTCGATCACCCCGCCCGCGTAAAGATCGAGGTCGGCCGCCTGGACCTTGGCCAGAACGGACCGCGTCCGGTCGGGCGTGCTTTCGAGCGGCAGGTGCATGCTCTTGAGCGAGATCTTTCTGAGGTCCAACCGCTTGGCCATCGCCAGCGTCTCGTCCAGGCCGAAAGCCCGGAACGTATAGGACGCCAGGCCGAGGGCGAAACCGAACTCGGTTTTGGCTTTCGCTGCCGACAAAGGTCTGTGATCGGATCCGGCGAACGTCCATCCCCCGGCGGCGGGGCTTTACGACCTGATCGGCCCCCGTAACAAGGCCCTCCGTCCGGTCGGCGAGTTCAACGCGGCCCGGATCGTGTTCGTCAAGGGTCGGGGCGAGCACTGGCTCAACGGCCGGAAGGTCCTCGAGTTCGACGTCGGCACGCCCCTCTTCGCGGACCTCCTGGCCAAGAGCAAATACCGGACCATCGCCCATTTCGCCGACCGGCGGAAGGGGCACATCGTCCTCCAGGACCACACGGACGCGGTCTGGTTCCGGAACATCAAGATCCGGGTTGTGAACTCGGAGGGGAAGACCCCTTCCGACGGGCGCCTGGAAGTCAAATAGGGTCGCGAAACGATCGGGCCTCCCTCCCGGAGAGGCGGGAGGACGTCCTCGGGGGGAATTATTTCCAGAGCGGCGAGGGATAGAGGCCGGCGTCGACCAGACTCTTCAACTCGGCGACGACCATCGGCTTGTCGTCTTTGTAGGTGACGCCGAACCATTTCTGACGGCAGGGCAGGACCTTGACCCTCACCCGGCCGGTTTTGATCAGATCATTGACGACCAGGGGGATGTAGAGCTCGGCTTTCGGATCGTCCGCTTTCTCCCGAACGAAGCGCTCGAATGCCTCGGCCGCGAACCCGAAGAACGTTGGGCTGAATCCCCAGAAGTTCATCGACACCGTCTTCCGGCCGTGGAACGGCGTCCGCTGCCCCGTGTCGTCCTGGTAGACGATGCCGTCCGCCGACCGCTCGATGTGCGTCCGTTCGACGATGCCCTTCAAGTATCCGGTCCCGTCGACGTCGCATATGCCCCGGGCGACAGTGCCGTGCTCGCTGAGGGTGGTTTCGAGGTCGTAGCCGACGAGCGAATAGGAGAGATCCCCGGTCCCGCCCCCCCGAAGGAAGGCGGCCATAACCTGGAATGCTTCCCGGCCATAGAAGTCGTCCGCATTGATGGCGGCGAACGGCGCCCGGACCTTAGAGCGTGAAACCAGAACGGCCTGGGACGTGCCCCAGGGCTTCTTCCGTCCCGCCGGAACGCTCAGTCCGGAGGGAACATCCTCGATCTCCTGGAAGACATAGTCGATGTCGATCTTCTTCGCGAGCTTATCTAGGTAGACTTCCCGGAAGTCGCTTTCGATCGATCGGCGGATGACGAAGACTACCTTGTTGAATCCCGCCCGGGCCGCGTCGAAAATCGAATAGTCAACGATGGTCTCGCCCGACGGCCCCACGGCATCCATCTGTTTCAGGCCGCCGTAGCGGTTGCCGATTCCCGCCGCAAGGACCACCAGTGTCGGATTCATGGGCACATCTCCTTCGAATGGAATTAAATTATCATATATCGATGGCGTTTTCAAAGTGCTCCTCCCGCGTTGTCTCACATCACGCGCTGGGCTGGGACAATCTTAATGCTGAAAAAGGCCGATCCAATCGCAAAATGATAAAATTCGTCTTGTTTACAACGAAACGGCCTTTTCTTTCGTATATAAGAATGGAGATGTCATGAAGGCGCCCGTTGGAAGGGGTCTTCCCCTCCAAATTGACTTACTCGGACGCCCATGTTACTTTTGATGCAGGATGTAAGCGATGCTTTGCCCTTTGTGCCAGGCGGACAATCGTCCCGACAGCCGGTTTTGCCATAAATGCGCGACGCCGCTGCCGGCGGACATCGTCCCGGGCACCCTGTCCCCGGTGACGCCTCCCCCGGCGACGCCGTCCTCCGCCTTCACCCAGACCATGATTACGCCCTTCGAGGACCTGAGCCGGGGCGCCCTGTTCGCCGGCCGCTATGAGGTGATCGAGGAGCTCGGCCAGGGAGGGATGGGCAAGGTCTACAAGGTTTACGACCAGAAGGTCAAGGAGATCGTCGCCCTCAAGCTCATCAAGCCCGAAATCGGCTTCAACGAGAAGGCGATCGAGCGGTTCAAAAACGAGCTCAAGTTCGCCCGGAAGATTTCGCACCGCCATGTCTGCCGGCTCTACGACCTCGGCGAGATCGGCCTCGCCCATTACATCACCATGGAGTACGTGGAGGGCGAGGACCTCAAAGACTTCATCCGGCGGGCCGGCCACATCACCACGGCCAAGGCCATCTCCATCGCCCGGCAGATCTGCGAAGGCTTGTCCGAGGCGCACCGCCTGGGCGTCATCCACCGGGACCTGAAGCCCCAGAACGTCATGATCGACCGGGAAGGCAACGTCCGGATCATGGACTTCGGCCTGGCCCGCTTCTCCGAAGGCGAAGGCGTGACGGCCTCGGGCGTCATGCTCGGCACGCCGGAGTACATGTCCCCCGAGCAGGTCGAGCTCAAGGACGTCGACGCCCGGTCCGACCTCTATTCCCTGGGCGTCATCATGCACGAGATGGTGACGGGGCGCGTCCCGTTCGAAGGCGAAACCCCGCTCAGCATCGCCATCAAGCACAAGAACGAGAAGCCCCGGGACTCCCGGGAGCTCAATCCGCTCGTCCCCGAGTCCTTCGCCAAAGTGATCCTCAAATGCCTGGAGAAAGGCAGGGAGAAGCGTTGCCAGAGCGCCGACGAGCTTTTCCAGGAGCTCGGCCGGATCCGGAATAGGCTGCCCACGGCGATCCGCGAGATCTCGCGCACCGAGCCGATCGGGTCGCGGGAAATCACGGTCCGGTTCCGGCTGTGGAAGCTTGCCGTTCCCGCAGCCGTCCTGATCGCCGTTCTCGCCTTCCTCTTCTTCCTCCGGCCCGCGAGAGACGACCGCAGCTCGCTCGCGCAGGGGACGCGGACCGCCGCGCCCGCCGGCGCCTCTCCCCGGGGCGGCGACGCCCCGCCGCCTGACACGAAAAGCGTCCGGTTCTCTCCCGGCATTTCGGGTTTTTTCACCGGAGTCGGGGGCGCCGTGAACCGCGTCCTGAACCCCACGGAACCGGACGACCTCAAGGCCCTCGAGAAAATCACCGAGAACGTCAAGGGCATGCTCCCCGAAAAAGGGCCCTACGTCGACGCCTATAACAATACGGTGGCGAAGCTCGCCGAACGCAAGAAACTCGTCGAGCCGCAAAACCCCGCGTTGACCCGCGAGAGCAACAAGGAGATCCAGGGCGAGATGCAGAAGCTCCTGTCGCTCGTCTCCGAGCGGCAGTCCTCCCAGAAAGCCAAGGATGTGATGGTCGCCTCGCGGGCGCAGGCCCAGAAGGCGAAGAACCTGGACAAGAACCTCCTCTTCCGCCTGGCGCGCTACGAGGAAACCAACGCGGACGAGGCCTTCGCCAAGAACGATTTTTCCGGCTCGAAGGCCCTCTATCTGATTCTGGACCGGCTCTACGCCCTCTGCCCCCAATGTCAGACTGACCAGGCCTGCGTGGCCGCTCTCCGCCAGTTCGTCACGGAGTTGAAGAAGGACGTCGAGGCCAATGGCCGCGCGGCGGTCGATCCCTGGCTCACCGACTACGCCAAGGAGATCGAGAGCCAGGCGGACGCGTTCACGGCCAAGAACGATCTCGAGAACGCAGGCGGCGCTTACATCCGGGCCGCGTTTCTCTTCGAAAAGATCAAGGATACTATTATTTGATGTTCCCCCGGATCGGATAAGCGGGCCGGGCCGGCTTCCTCGGCGGGTTCTTCTTGAGCTCCTCGAGCGCGATCTGGATCGCCTTCTCGAGCTGCGGGTCGTGGCCGGCGATCAGGTCGGCCGGGTTCTGTTCGATTTCGACGTCGGGCGGCACCCCTTCGTTCTCCACCACCCAGCCGTCCTCGGTCCAGATCGCCAGGTTGGGCGCGGTCACCGAGCCGCCGTCCATCAGGACGGGGAAGCCGAGTGTCCCGACCAGCCCGCCCCAGGTCCGCTTGCCGACGAGGGGACCGAGCTTGAACTTCCGGAACATCCAAGGCAGGAGGTCGCCGCCCGAACCGGCCGTCTCGTCGATGAGCATGACCTTGGGCCCTTCGATTGAGGCGCTCGGCGTCTTGAGGTCCGCGCCGTAGCGCATGTTCCAGTAGCTGACCAGGGGCTTGCGCAGATGGTCGATGTAGTAATCGGCGACGAGGCCGCCGCCGTTGAACCGCTCGTCGACGATGATCGCGTCCTTATCGGCCTGAGGATAGAAGTAGCGCTTGAAGTATTCGTGGCCCTGGGTGCTCGTGTTGGGGACGTAGACGTACGCCACCCGGCCGCCCGTGGCCTGGTCGACTTTCTTCAGGTTGCCCTCCACCCAATCCCGGTTGCGGAGGGCGGATTCGCTCTCGACGGGCACGACGGAGACCGTCCGCGCGCCCGTTCCGGCGGGGTTCGGGCCGACCGTGATCTCGACGATCTTCCCGGCCGTGTTTTCGAACATCGCGTAGAGATTGGCCGGTGCCCGGAGGGCCTTGCCGTTGACCGCCAGGAGGTACTCGCCGGTCCGAACGTCCACGCCGGGCTCGGTGAGCGGCGAGCGGAGGTCGGGGTTCCAGTTCAGGCCGCCGTAGACCTTCTTGATCCGGTAGCGGCCGTTTTCGACACCGTAATCCGCGCCGAGCAACCCGCCCGGGACCGTCCGCGGGGTGAAGGGGCCGTCGCCCCCACCGACCCGGTGATGCCCGACGCCGAGCTCCGAGCACATCCATTGGATGACCCGGTTGAGGTCGCCCCGGCAGGAGAGCTGCGGCAGGAAAATCTCGTAGCTCTTCTTGATCGCCGCCCAGTCGTGACCGTGCATGTTGGTCGCATAGAAATAGTCCCGGTTGATCCGCCAGGCTTCATCGAAGATCTGCTTCCATTCGGCCGCCGGATCGATCCGGACCTCGATGGCGTCGACGTTGAGGCGGCCCTGCCCCGGCTGGGGCTTGGGAGCGAGGCCCGTCAGGAAGTAGTTCTGCTCCAAGTTGTACAGGACCTTTTTCCGATCGGCTGAGAGAAGGAAGCCCGAAACGCCGGTGAGGAGGACTTCGTCCTTCCGGGTCTTGAAATCGAACTTGTGGATGGATCCGCCGGCCGCACTCGGACCGCCCCCCGACGCAGCTTCAAGGTAGTAGATCTGTCCGGCCTCTCCCGCGGCCAGGTTCCGATAGCTGCCGGCGGGCACCGGGACGGCCAGGATGCGGTGGTCGAGGCCCTCGAAATCGATCCGGAACGCGTCGGACGGCTTCGCGCCCGCCTCTTTGGGCTTGTCGGCCGGAGCCGGCGCGGCGGGGGGCTTGGCCGCCGGGGCCGCCTTGTCCGCGGGCGGGGCGGCCGGCTTGTCCGGGGTCCCCTTCTCCTCATCGCTCTCCCGGGCCAGCGGGTTCGGGGCGTCCTTGGTCAAGGCGACGACATAGATCGAATTGGTGAGGCGCGTGTCGGCGCCCGAGAGGTCGAACCACTGTTTCACTGGACCGGCGTCCGTCGAGGCGAAGAAATAGAGATATTTCCCCGAGGCGTCGAACATCGGTTCGCTCACCTCGCTCAGGCCGTCCGTGATGGGAAAGGACTTGTCCTGGGCGAGCGAATAGACATAGACCTTCTGGATATAGGTCGCGGAGTTCAAAGTATAGGCGATCCAGGCGGAATCGGGCGACCATTCCAGGCCGTTGCCGCCGCGGCCGCCCATCTGATAGTCGCCGGCGATCTTCTTGATCGCCCCAGACTTCAGATCGATCCAGCGGATCGTCCGGGAATTGTCGCCGAAGACGATCTTCTGGCTGTCGGGCGACCATTCCGGAGAGGCATAGAACCCGGTACCGTTCGGTTTGAAACGCCGGACCTCGCCCTTGCCGTCCTGGGGCCGGACATGGAGCTCGTATTCCCCCGAGGCATCCGAGAAATAGGCGATCGATTTGCCGTCCGGCGACCAGACGGGAGAGCGCTCATTCGCGCCTGGCGTCTGGGTGATGTTCCGCGGGTCCCCTTTTTCGGCGGGGACGCTGACGATCTCGCCGCGGAACTCGAAGGCGACGCGGGCCCCCGACGGCGAGGGCGAAGCCGCCCGCACCCAGCGCCCGCCCCGGGCAAAGCGCTCCCGCAACTCGGCCAGGTCGGCCGAGACGCCGATCGTGAGCGGCGCCGCTTTGACCGATGCCGGATCGAAGATGTGGAGCCGTCCGGCCTGCTCGTAGATGATCTTCCCTCCGCCGGCCGAGGCGTTGAGCACGGGGTAGTCATTATGGAACGTCAGCTGCTCGACGTCCCTGGTCTTCGGGTCATAGGAGAAAAGGTTGAATTCACCGTTGCGGTCGGAGCGGAAATAGAGCTTGTCCCCGATCCACATCGGCCCCGGGTCGTTCGCTCGGTCCTTGGGCTGGGGCACCTTCTCGAGGGAATAGTCGCTTAGCTTGACGATCCAGATCACGGAATTCGTCCCGCCGCGGTAGTGTTTCCACTGGACGAAGGCGTCGTAGAGCGGGTTATAGGCGATGCGGGTCCCGTCGGGTGACAGGGCGGCCCGGAAAGCGTAGGGGATCTTCAACTGTTCGGCAATGCCGCCCTCGAGCGGAACGGTGAAGAGCTGGGTATAGCGGCTGGAGTAGGAATTGCGGGGCGAGACGAAGAGCACCGCCTTGCCGTCGGGCGTGAACCCTTGGACGAGGTCGGACCCGGGATGCCAGGTCAGGCGCTTCGGTACGCCCCCCGCGGTCGGGACGAGGTAGACGTCGGTGTTGCCGTCGTACTGGCCGCTGAAGGCGATGAGCGAGCCGTCGGGCGAAAAGGCGGGATAGCCTTCCACCCCCAGATCGGTCGTCAGCCGGCGGACATTCCTGCCGTCGAGGCCCGCAACCCAGAGGTCGTTGGCATAGACGAAGACGATGTGCGTCTTCCCGATGCCGGGCTGGGTCAGAAGCCGCGTGTCGTTGATGTCGACCGCAAAGCCCGCGGACAGCAGGACGAGGGTCGCTAACGTGATGAAGGCCATTTTCCGGAGAGAAGGGAATTGCATCTCATGCCTCCTTTGAAATAGAGGGAAGTTTTCTCGACGGCGATCCGGCCAACGGAACCGCCCTGGAGGCGAAGCGGGATAGACGCCCCCTCCCCCCGAATCGGCGGTCCCGGAGGCTTATTCGAACAGCGCCTGGAGGGCCTGATATTTGGTGTGGACCTTTTCGACGCCCGCTTCCATGCCGGCATGGTCATGGGCATTGCCCGCCGCGTCCAGGGCTTTGGACGCGTCCAGGAGCTCGGCGGCGGCCTTCTTGAACGCCTCGCCTTTCGCCTCGAGGCGCTGCGGCAGGGTCGCCTTGACCACGGCCTCGGCTTTGGTCACGAGCGCGGCGCTGTCCCCCCGGATCTTGTCATAGGATTTTTCAGGCAGATACGTGTGGTAGAACACATAGAGGAGCTGGTGGAACTCGTCCATTTCCTTGAGGACGGGATTGAGCGCCCGGACGAGGCCTTCGTAACGGGAATGAAGGGCTTCGGCGGCGTCGAGCAGGACCTTGTCGTCCTTTCCGGCAGCGGCGGCATTGTAGGCTTCCACGGCCTTCTTCAGCTGGGCCACGCCCTCTTTCCAGACGGCGTCCTTCTCGCGGAGGATGCCGGGCAGCTTGGCCGCATAGATTTTGGCCGCGAGTTCGTTGATCTTGGGGACGTAGCTTCGGAGGGATTTCGTGTCCTTCTCCGGATAAGCCGTATGCCAGATCGGATAGATGATCTCATGGAAAGCGGTGAGCTCGGGGACTTCGCTCTTGGTTTCCCTGGCCATGTCCTGGGCTGCGGCCAGGCCAAGACCTGCGATGAGAGCGAGGAGCGCTCCGAGGATAATGCGTTTTTTCATAAAAACCTCCCGGTCGAATCGAGATGAAGAGCCTCTATTATGGGGGTTTTTTAAAAACTTTCAAGCCCCCCCGGGGCCCATGGGCCCGGGACGAGCCCCTGCTCAGCGTTCCGGCTGCCGGATGATGCGAACGGTCTTGATCTCGTAGGGAGCCAGGGTCAGCCGAAGGATTGCGCCTTTGCTCTCGATCCTTTTCAGGGGACGCTCGATGAGGTCGGTTTCGACGGCCTGGACCGGCCACGGCCATTCGATCGAGGCCTCGGTCTTCCGACCCTGGGTTTCATACAGGCGGACGATCATATTGCGGTTGTTGTAGCCGGTCTCCATTTTCAGGGCGGATAGGACGACGTTGTCCGGCCCGACGCGGACGAACCCCCGGGCGGCCGGTAGCGGGCCCGGGTGGGCCATGGCCGTCCGGACGAGAAGCGGAGTGTTGAACTCGTAGCCTCGCCGCGTGACCTCCCCGGGTTTTCCGTCCACTGCGTGGGGAAAGAGCGCATAGCCGAAGGCGTGCCGGCCGCGGTCGGCCTCAGGATCGGGGTTCGTCGCACCCCGGATGACCGAGATCCGGACGACATTGTCCTTGACGTCGTATCCGTATCGGCCGTCGTTGAGGAGGGCCGCGCCGGACCCGCCCGGGTCCTCGTTCAGGTCCACGTAGCGGAGAGCCGGCACTTCGGCTCCGTCAGTCGGACGCGTGACCGACCCGAACGGAATCTCGAATTCGGCCCGGCCGTTCCGGAGGTCGAGGGGAAAAGCCGCCTTGATCATCACGTTCCGTTCCTGCCAGTCGGCCGCCACCCGGAAATCGACGCGCGGCAGGCTCCGATACAGGACAATGTCCTGGGTGAAGGACGATCGCCGGAAGAGGCTGGTCACCCGGACCACGGCCCGGACCGGCCCGGATTCGAGGACCTCGACCTTGGCCCCGCCCGCCCCGATGTTTTCCGGTGCGCCTTTCAGCCCGATTTCCCAGGCCGACATCGATTCGGGCTCGTCGGCGATCGCCTGGAGGACATTGGCCGGACCGCGGACGACCTCCCTACCACGCGCCTTGTCCTTCAGGCTCGTGATCCAGCCGGTTTTGGGATCGAGCGATATCCGTAAAAATTCATTTTCCAAAAAGTCGGGGCCGGCCGTTAGCCCGGCTCCGAATTCCCGCGCTTTTTCAGCGGGCACGACCCGGAACAGGGCGTAGCCCAGCGAAGGGACCTCGTTCGCGACAAAGACGAGGCGGACGGTCGCTCCCGCGCTTCCCGCGGGAGGCGGGACGATCTGGAACGCCACGTCGGCTCCTCCCGCATCGAAGACCTGGAAGGGACCCTCCAATCCGCGGCGGGGAACGTCGCAGACGACCGGACCGGAAACCGGCCAGGCCAAGCCGTTATAGACGACGAGAGGCACGCCCGGGCCCCGGGTATCGATGGCGTTGGTGATCGCTTCGAGAGAGAAGTCGAGCGCCCGGCGGCCCCGGGCGAACGCCTCTTCGTAGAATCCACGCACCTCGTCGTAGACCGGCCCGATGCTCGAACCGTCGAGGATGTCGTGGAACTGGTTCCGGAGGACGATCTTCCAGGCCTCGTCGAGGTCCCTCTCCGGATAGTAATCGCGGTAGCCCAGGGCGGTGGCCAGCGCCGAGAATTTCTCGGCCGTGACGAGAAGCCCCTCCCCTTTCCGGTTGTTCGCCTTGGTCTCGACCTGGGTCGTATAGCATCCGGGGAAGGTGAAATTCAATTCCTTGTCGACGACCGGCAGCTTGTCCGCGAGCTTCTCGAGGCCTTTGAAAAAATCCCGGGGCGTCGTGAATTTCAGCTTGGGATGGGATCTGTCTTTCCCATATTTATCGATCGCCAGGAGGTCGGCGTCCCGGGGCCCGCCGCCGTGGTCGCCTTCCCCATAGAGGATCATGATGTCCCGGAGGGGAGACATCTTCGCCGCGTCGACAACGACGTCCTTAACGCCGTTCCTCAGGCTGACGTTGTACCAGCCCTGGGGGACATAGGCGAGTTGGCGGGACCCGTCCTTGCCTTGCCAGGTGAAGGCGACGGTCTTGTCGGGCGCGCAGCGGCCGAAGACATAATATTTGATGCCGGCCCGGGCCAGGATCTGGGGAAGCTGGGCGTTGTGCCCGAACGAGTCGGGGTTCCAGCCGACCTGGACGTCCACGCCGAACTTGTCGAGGAAGTAGCGCTTGCCGTAGAGGAGTTGACGGGCGAGGGCCTCGCCGTCGGACATGTTGAGATCGGGCTCGACCCACATCCCGCCGACGGGAATCCAGGTCCCCTCCCGGATCTTGTCCCGGATCGAGCGGAAGAGCTCAGGGTAGTTTTTCTCAATCGCCTCATAGACCGCGGCCTGGCTCTGGGCGAACGTCAGGCCCGGCTTTTTCGCCATCTGGGCCAGGGTCCCGGAAAATGTCTGGAAGGCGACGTCGTGGACGGTCTCCTCCCAGCGCCAAAGCCAGCTCAGGTCGATGTGGGCGTGCCCGATGAGAAGGGCGGTCAGGTCGCGGGGCCGGATGTCCTGGGCGGAAGCTCCGCCCGCGACGATCGAAACGGCGGCGATCCAGACGGCGATTTTGCGGAATGACGGCATGCTCCCCTCCTTCGCGCCGGACCGGAACGGTCCGGTCCGCAAGCCTTCCCGTGAAGCCCGGCGGTAGGCCTTATTTTTTGATGATGGCGGACGCGACGACGTTCGCTATGCGGCTCCGCAGCGGGACGATCTGCCCCTTGTCGTCCGGATGGACGCTGTTGGTCAGGAAGATGACGATCGTCTCGGTCTCCGGATCGATCCAGATCGACGTGCCCGTATAGCCCGAATGGCCGAACGATCGCGGGCCGAAGAGGTCGCCGCCGTTGCTGGCGTAGGCCGAACTCAGGTCCCAGCCCAGGCCGCGGCCGAACTCCGGCGCCTTGGGATAGACCGACGTCATGCGCTCCACGGAAAGCGGGCTCAGGATGCGGACCCCCTTGGATTCGCCCTGGTTCAGGATCATCTGGGCAAAGACGGCCAGGTCGTCCGCCGTCGAGAAGAGGCCGGCGTTGCCCGAGATCCCGCCTTGCAGGCGGGCCAGGGGGTCGTGGACGACGCCCACGAGGGGTTTCCCGTCGACGACCTGAGTGGGAACGCAAAGGGCGAGAACATTGGGCGGCGGATTATAGAACGTATGTTTCATCCCCAAGGGGCCAAAGATGTTCTCCTCGGCGAACTCGGCGATGGTCTTCCCCGTGATCTTCTTCACGATATGGGCCATCGTGATATAGCCCAGGCAGCTGTAGTGGAATTCCTTCCCAGGAGGCCCGGTTTTTGGCATTTCGGCGATGTACTTGACCAGGTCCTCGGTGGAACAGGGCCGCCCCAGCCGCTTGGCGGCGGCGTCGGCGTTCGTGTAGGGCGGAAGGCCGGAGGTGTGGGTCAGGAGGTTCCAGAGCCGGGCATCCTCGGACGCGATCCCCCACTCGTCCTTATAAGGCCCGAATTCCGGAACGTGCATCTTGACGCGGTCCCAGAGCGAAATCCGGCCCTGTTCGGCCAGGATCATGATCGACGTCGCCGTCGCGATCGGCTTCGTCACGGAAGCGAGGTCGAAGATCATGTCGGCCGTCATGGGCTTCCGGTCGGGCACCCACTGGCTGTCGCCGTACGCCTCGCGCAGGACGATTTTCCCCTGGCGCGCCACGAGGAGCACGGCGCCCGGGAATTCCTTGCGGGCGACGGCCTCCCGGATGAGGCCGTGGACCAGGCTCAGCCGCTCCTTGGACATGCCGGCCTCGTCGGCCGAGGCGGTCGGGAGCGCGCGTTTCGCGCAGCCTCCGCCGAGGAGCACCACCGCCGCGAGCCCCGCGATGACGAATTTCGATCCGCGCATCCTCTCCTCCTCCCTCGTCTTCCGCTCCCCCCCGGGCTCAGGACCCGGTCCGGGCTTCCCTCGCCCGGACCGCCCGCTCGACCCGCTCCAGCGCTTCGCGGAGGAGCGGCCGGGGGCAGCCCAGGTTGATCCGTTGAAATCCCCGGAGCTCTTCGCCGAAGCGCGGTCCCGGGTCGAAATAGACTTTGGCCTCCCTCAGGAGAAACCGGTCGAGCTCGGCCTGCTCCAGGCTGAGGCCCCTGCAATCCAGGAGGCCGAGATACGTCCCCTCGGGGGCGATGAGCTTGATCTTTGGTACATTCTCGGTCAGGAACCGGCCGGCGAACTCGGAATTGCCGGCGAGATAGACGAGAAGCGCATCGAGCCACGCTTCGCCCTCCCGGTACGCCGCCTCGAAGGCGGCCAGGCCGAAAACGTTGCCCATGGTCAGCCCGGCACTCTGGAGCTGGCTGTCGAACAGGGCTTTCAGCCGGGGATTCCCGATGATGCCGACCGCCGTCGACAAGCCCGCGACGTTGAACGTCTTGCTCGGGGCGGTGAGCGTCACCGTCCGGGCGGCCGCGTCATTCGAAATCGCGGCGAAGGGCGTAAATCGGTGCCCGGGCAGGATGAGGTCGCCGTGGATTTCGTCGGCGACGACGACCCAGTCCCCCGCGGCCGCGATTTCGGCCAGCCGCCCGAGCTCCTCCCGCGTCCAGACGCGGCCCACGGGATTGTGGGGGCTGCAGAGAATGATCATCCTCGTCCGGGAATCGTCCAGCGATTTCAGATGGTCGAAATCCATCGTGAACCGGCCGCCGTCGAAGGAGAGCGGATTGCGGACGAGCCGCCGGCCGTTGTTCTCCACGGCGGCATAGAACGGGTGATACACGGGAGTCTGGATGACGATCTTGTCGCCGGGCCGGGTGAAGGCGTTGATACACAGGTTGATCGCGGGAACGACGCCGGGGATGAGCGTCATTTCGTTGCGGCCGGCCTCCCAGCCCTGGCGGCGCTTCAGCCAGGCGGAGAGGGCCGTCCAAAAGGATTTCGGGATCATCGGATAGCCGTAAGCCCCATGCGCGGCCCGCGCCTTGAGCGCGGCGACCACGGCGGGCGGCGCGGCGAAGTCCATGTCGGCCACCCACATCGGGATGACGTCCTTCTCGCCGAAGGCGCGCTCGCAGAAGTCCCATTTGTAGGACCCGGTGCGGCGCCGGTCGAGGATCGTATCGAAATCGAACGTCATGCGGCGGCTTCCGTCCTCATTGGTCCTTCCAGATCCTGCCGTCCTCCCGGATCCGGAAGGACGGCCCGGCCTGGCCCTTGAGCGAGGCTTCGAACAAGCTGTCGGTGATCTGGATGGTGGGCGGAAAGGCGAACCCCTTGATTTTCAGGTCCTTGTCCTTCAGGCCGAGGGCCTTCAGACCGTCCGAGAAGGTCCCTTTCTCGGCCCGGAACGCCCACTCGGCGTAATAAATCTTGCGCAGGGCCCACTTGGCCGCCTCATCCGGCTTTTCTACGAACGCGTCCTTGCCCTTGCCCGCGGACTTTCCGGAGAATTGCACGTAGCCCCACATTTCGGGGTAATGGATGTTGACGAGGCCCGTCGGGGCCCAGACCCAGTTGTCTTCGGGCAGCGTCTTCCCGGCCGCGTCCGCCGCCTTCGCGATCGCCCCGTCGGCGACATTCACCCGATACTCGACCCGGGAGAAATTCACCCGCCATTGGTCGCCGGGTTTGGGCGAAGCCTTTGGCGAGGCGGCCTCCTTGAGGACCTCCCACGGCAGGGCGATCTCGACGAACCAGGCCTTATCCTTGTCGCCGGGATTGTTGAGCGTGCCGCTGACCTTGACCGCCGTCTTCAAGCCCTGGATGTCCCAGGCGTGCAGGGCGGGCCCGCCGTCCCGGTAGGGCCTGACCAGGAAGAGGTCCCACACGGTGTTGAGGGCGTTCATTTCGAGCTCGTAATAATTGTGCGTGTCCCCGTCCGGGTCGATGAAAACTTCGAAATCGTTGTCCTGGAAGATGACCGAATCGCGCTTGGTCAGAGTGGCCCAGACGTTGGGCTCCTCGAGATAGGCGCCGATGTAGAAATAATCGTCGTCCCAGAGCATCTTGGCCATCGTCCGGAACCGGGGCCGGGGACGGCCACCGCCCTCGATGTCCAGGAAGTTCTCGGACCAGGGGGCCTTCGTCCAGACGTCCTCGTCCAGATCGCCGTCGATCTGGACCGGTCCGGCCGCCCGGTAGCAAACATACCCGGGAGGGTCGAACGGGATTTTCGGTTCGGGGGCCTTGGACGCAGCGCCGAAAGCCAGGGCGAGCGGAAGGCCCAGAGCGACGATCAGCCGGTCGGGGCGCGGGGTCATCGAACAACCTCCTCGGACGGTTCGGTCCTCTTTTTTCAAGACCCTATGATACAGGAAATCCCGGCCCCGGTTGAAGCGAATCTTCGGCCGCGCCCGGCGACCAAAGGGGCGACTCCCCCTTGGAACCCTCTACGAGCGGCTCCCAGGACTATGCCCGGAGCATAGGGCGAGGCAAAATCTCCGCTCGTCAGAAACCCGGGTAGAAACTGAATTGGTAGTAAGGCTTGATCCCGCGGTCGAACGGCTTGACGTAGCTCACCCCGAGTACGAGATAGCCGAGGACATTCACCCGGAGGCCGACGCCCGCGCTCGTGACGGGTTTCCGGTCCCCGCCCGACATGAACCAGGGCTTGGAGATATTGTCCCAGGCGAGCCCCATGTCATAAAAGGCCACGACGTCCACCGGGAAAATACCGTAATAGCCCTTCCCGAGACCCAACAGCCCGAAGAGCGGGAAGCGCAGCTCAAGGTTGGCGACCGCGAGCTTGCTCCCGAAGAGGCGGTTCATGTCGAACGTGCCGTTGGTGGCTTCGTCGGCCGTGAAGGAATTGTAGTCGTAGCCCCGGACGAGCATTTCGTAGCCGAGGAACATCGGCCACAACCGTGCGTCGTCGGCGCCCTTGCCGTAGCGGCCGTAGTGCATGAACCGGAAGGCCAGGGTAAAGGGCTTGACCGGGACGACGTATTTCCGGTAGTCGGCCGTGAA
>JADGNV010000126.1 GCA_017883285.1 Candidatus Aminicenantota bacterium
AATGTTAAATGTTGAGACCTGACCCCTATGGCTAGAAGACGTAGGCCTGGAGCAGGACGAGGAACCCCATGAGGGCGGCCAGCGCCAGGCTGTGGAAGAAGACGAATCGCAGGATCTCACCCTCTCGGCCGTAAAATTTCGTGGCGGTGCTGGCCACGACGATGCTCTGGGCGTCGATCATCTTGCCCATCACCCCGCCCGAGCTGTTGGCCGCGGCCATGAGCACGGGATCGAGCCCGAGCTGCTGGGCCGTGATCTTCTGCAAGCTGCCGAAAAGCACATTCGACGAGGTGTCCGACCCGGTGAGGGCGACGCCCAGCCAGCCGAGGAGCGTCCCGAAGAACGGGTAGAGGACGCCGGTCCGGGCGAACGCCAATCCCAGCGTGGCATCGAGACCGGCATAGCGCGTTATGAAGCCTAGGGCGAGCATTGCCGCCACCGTCAGGAGCGAAAAACGAACGCGCTTGACCGTCTTCCACCAGACCGCCGCCACTTCGCGCGGTCGATACCGCATCAGGGCGGCCGACAGAAGAGCCGCGACGAAAATCCCCGTTCCGGTGAACGTCAGCACGTTGAAGCTGAAGACCGCCCGCTCGGCGGCGAGCTGCGGGACCACCGGCGGGACGCGGAAGATCAGCCGATCCACTCCCGGGACCGGAATTTTTGCGGCCCAGATCCCGTCGAGGAACGCCTTGACCTGGGGAATCCCCCAAAGGAAGACGACGACGCTGAGCAGCAGCCAGGGCAGCCAGGCTTTCAGGACTTCGGACCGGGCGTGTCCGTGCCGCGCCCGCGCCTCCCGGCCGTCCTCGCGCCCCTCGAGCCCCCAGATCCGGCGCGGATGCCACACCCGAAGGAAGGCGACGAGGGCCGCCATCGAAACGACGGCCGACAAAACGCCGGCAAGCCAGGGGCCGTGGAAATTCGAGATCAGAAACTGACAGACGCCGAACGAGACCCCGGCCACGAGGAGCGCCGGCCAGATCTCGAACATGGCCCCAAAGCCGGCGAATGCGGCGACGAGCCAGAACGGGATGAGGACCGAGAAGATCGGAAGCTGGCGGCCGACCATGGCGCTCAAGGCCCGGACGTCGAGGCCGGTGACTCCCGCCAGGGCAATGATCGGCGTGCCGAGGGCGCCAAAGGCGACCGGCGCGGTGTTTGCGATCAGCGACAGGCCCGAGGCCTGGAGCGGGGCGAAGCCCAGGCCGATGAGGATGGCCGCGGTCACGGCCACCGGCGTCCCGAATCCGGCCGCGCCTTCGAAGAACGCGCCGAAGCAAAAGGCGATGAGGAGGAGCTGGAGGCGGCGGTCCTGGGTGATGCCGGTCAGGCTGTCCTGCAGGACGGCGAAGAGCCCCCGGGCGCTGGCCAGGTCGTAGAGGAAGATGACGTTGAGAATGATCCAGCCGATGGGAAAGAGGCCGTAGGCCCCGCCGTAAACCGCCACGGCCAGGCCTTTCCCGGCGGGCATGCCGAAACCCGCGATCGCGATCGCCAGGGCCGAGGCGAGACCCAGCCCCGCCGCGGCATGGGCTTTCAGTCTCAGGAAGGCGAGCGTGCCGAGAAGGACGAAAATCGGCAGGGCGGCGAGGACCGTGGACAGAAGCCAGTTGCCGAGCGGATCATAGACCTGGCTCCAGGGCATGCCTTGTTTCCTATCTCCTTTTCTTCAGAAGCGCCGCCAGGGGGCGCGCATAGATCAGGACGTTGATCAGGACCAGGGCGGGAAGGGCGAAGAACGACTCGTCCCCCCAGATGAGCGGGACCTGGAAGCTCGCGAGGGACGCGGGGAAGAGCCACAGGTTCCCGGCCGTCGCGGTCTTTTGTAGGAGGTCCAGGGCAAAATGAAAGGCCGCGCCCGCGCCCGCACACACGAGGACCTCGGTCCTCCTCTCCGCGGGAAAAAGGAGCGCCAGGATATAGATGATCAGGGCCATCGAAACCGGCGTGTGGAGTGCGGTGTCCATCCAGAAAAAGATGTCCGCGTTGGGCAGCAGGACCCCCAAGCGGCCGGCCAGGTCGGGCAGGACGGCCCCCAGCAGAACGAGCGCCGGACACCGCGCCGCCCTCCTCAGAAAGGGCGTTACGGCCAGGACATGCGTCGCGAGGTCCGGCATCTGTCAGCGGCTCCTCGCCCGGAATACGAAGGCCCTGCGGTCGAACGCATAGGTCCGGAAGAAGAAGAACGCCACGGCCAGGAGCGGGAGGACGGCGAGAAGGTTCTTGGTGATCCGGTAGCGGTAAACGTGATGCTGCACGACGTCCAGGGTCCCATCCGCCCTGAAAACGGCCGTGCCGGAGATCCGGAAACCCGCCTGATCGCCGCCGATCCGGCCCCAGGCCGCTACGACAAGGCCGTCCCAGGTCCGGAACGTGAATTCGTCGTCGGCCGCCCGGATAACGTCCCCGCCGAAGAAGATCGTCCGGCCGGCGAAGGCCGCCGGATCCCGCCGGGCTTCATGATAGCCGGGATACGCCTTCGGTCCGACCCAGGCCGCGTAGGCGACGAGGACGGCCAGCGCCGCCAGGGCCGCGCCGATTTTCCAGAAACGAAAGCGGTCCGAAAGCATCGCGAGTTGGTCTCTCCTGCCGCTCGCCGGGGGGCGATACCGCTCCGGCCGAGAGCGGTTTTGAATCTTACTATAGAGTCCCCGCCGGGGCAAGAACACGGCCCGGCCGGGGTTCGCCCCGGCCGGTACTGGGGCCGACCCCAATGCCGGATTGGCGCCCGTTGGAAGGGGGTCTTCCCCTTCAAATTGACGGCCGGTGCAATCTGTGATAAATCATGCGCGGGGGATTTCCTAGCTCGAGGACGACATGGAGAAAAAAAAGGTTTTATTGAAAAATTCCCGACGGCCCCTCATGTTCCAAAAAAAAATCAAGGAAAGCGAGCTCCGCTATCATACGCTCCTCAAACAGCTGCCCGTCGGCGTCTATCGATCCACGCTCGAGGGCCGCATCGTCGAGACGAATCCCGCCCTGACGGTCATGCTCGGCTATACGGAAGTCGAGTTGAAGCGCCTCAATATCCAGCGGATGTACTACCGGAAGTCGGAACGCCTGGCCTTCATCAAGAAGATGGAGAAATCGCCCGTGGACATCAGCGAATACCAGCTTCGGAAAAAGGACGGCAGGGCGATCTGGGTCCGCGATTACTGCCGGGCGGTCAAGGGGCCGGACCGCAAGATCGCCTATTACGACGGCATCCTCGTGGACATTACCCGCGAAAAGAAGGCCGAGAACAAGGTGAAAAAAGTTCTCGACAAGCTCCGGAACTCCAACGCCGAGCGCAAGGCGATGATCCGGAAGCTCGAGGGCTTCTCGGTCACGGACGACCTAACCGGGCTCTACACCCGGCGCGGGTTCTTCACGATCACCAAGGAATACCTCAACATGGCCGTCCGGAAAAAGATCCAGATGTTCCTGCTCTTCGTAGACATGGACGACCTCAAAGTCATCAACGACAACTTCGGCCATCACGTCGGCGACGAAGCCCTCCGCCAGCTGGCCCTGATCCTGATGTCCACGTTCCGGAACTCGGACATCAAGGGGCGGATGGGCGGCGACGAGTTCGCCATCTTTCCCATCGATTCCACCTCGGCCGGAGTCGAGGCGGCGACGGCCCGCCTGGCCCGGAACATCGCCGCCTTCAACGAGTCGGGGCTGACGCCGTTCAAGATTTCAGTCAGCATCGGGGTCTCCTGCTTCGATCCCGACAAGCCGACGACGATCGAAGACATGCTCATCCTGGCCGACAAGCGGATGTACGAGCAGAAGGCCGGCAAACAGCGCTGACCCGGCCACAGGAGACGACATGGACGAACAAAGACGCAACCCCGAACACGACCCGCTCGCTTTGAACCGCCGCCGGTTCATCGCCTATTTCTCCTCCATTGGGCTGGGCGCGACGCTCATGCCCGGGGCGATGCTGGCCGTCGCCCAGGAGGCCCCCCAGATCACGCTGGGCATGGTCGATGAGGCGGCCCGGATCGCCGGCCTGAACCTCCCGCCCGACGCGGAAAAGAGGATCGCCGACCAGCTGAGCCGCAAGGGCGGCCTGCCCGACAATTTCAGGGCCCTCCGGGACCTCAAACTGGGCAACGACACGCCGCCGGCGATCGTCTTCAACCCGGTCCTGCCGGGGTCGAAGCCGCCCGTCGACCGCAAGACGTTCAAGTGGTCGAAGCCGAACGTCGCCAAACCCAAGACCGACGAGGACCTGGCCTTCCTGCCGGTCACCCATCTCGCCCGCCTGATCGAAAAGCGCGAGATCAAGTCGACCGACCTCGCCAAGCTCTATCTCGAGCGGCTGAAGAAGTATGATCCGGTCCTCCACTGCGTCGTGACCCTGACCGAGGAGTTGGCTCTCAAGCAGGCCGCCCAGGCCGATGCGGAGATCGCCGCCGGGCGCTACCGCGGTCCGCTCCACGGCATCCCCTGGGGGGCGAAGGACCTCCTGGCGGTCAAGGGCTACAAGACCACCTTCGGCGCCTCGCCCTACAAGGACCAGGTGATCGACGTCGATTCGACCGTCTTCACGAAGCTCACCGAAGCCGGGGCCGTGCTTTTGGCCAAGCTGACCCTCGGGGCGCTGGCCCAGGGCGACCGCTGGTTCGGCGGCCAGACCAAGAGCCCCTGGGACCCAGCGAACCCCAATAACGGGTCGAGCGGATCGTCCGCCGGCCCGTCCGCCTCGACGGCCGCGGGGCTGGTCGGGTTCGCCATCGGGACCGAGACGCGCGGCTCGATCATGTCCCCCTCGTCCCGCTGCGGCAACACCGGACTGCGGCCGACCTTCGGCCGGGTGAGCCGCTTCGGGGCGATGGCCCTGAGCTGGACCATGGACAAGATCGGCGCCATCTGCCGCTCGGCCGAGGACTGCGCCCTGGTGCTCAAGGCGATCTGCGGACCGGACGGCAAGGACGGCCACATCGTCCCCGCCCCGTTCGACTGGGACGCCGGCCGGGACGTGCGGAAGCTTCGCGTCGGCTACGTCAAGGCCGACTACGAGGGCGACATCCCCGACGACGCCCGGAACCCGGACCGCATCCAGCGCCTGCGCGAAAACCGAAAGTTCGCCCAGGATGCGTTCGCCGCGATCAAGTCGCTCGGCGTGACCCTCGTCCCGATCGAGCTCCCGAAAGCCGGGAGCGGCGACATGGACTTCATCCTCACGGTCGAGGCCGCCGCGGCCTTCGACGAGCTCATCCGAAGCGACAAGCTCGACCTGATGTCGGCCGATCCCGAGCGGAGTTCGTGGGTGGGATCGTTCCGGCTGCACCGGTTCGTCCCGGCCGTGGAGTACATCCAGGCCAACCGGGCCCGCTACCGGTTGATGCAGGAGTTCGGCAAGGTCTTCGACGGCATCGACCTTTTCCTCGGGAGCTCGCTCGGCGTGACCAACATGACCGGGCACCCCGAGCTCAGCCTGCCCTCCGGCTTCGACGCCAAGGGTCAGCCGTTGAGTCTGCGCTTTACGGGGAAGCTGTTCGGCGAGGAGGACATGCTCCTGCTGGCGATGGCCTATCAGGGGAAGACCGACTGGCACAAGAAACGGCCGAAACTATAATTTCTACCCCACCAGCTCGTGCTCGATCCGCTCGAGCGATTTGCCCTTCGTCTCGGGCAGGCGAATTTTAATGAACGCGAACCCCAGGAGACAGATCCCGGCGTAAAGCCAGAACGTCCCTGAGGCCTTCAAGGCGTGGTTCAGCAAGGGGAACGTGTAGGTCAGGACGAAACAGGCCGCCCACAGTGAAAACGTCGCGGCCGACATGGCCGCCCCGCGAACGCGGTTCGGGAAGATTTCGGACAGGACCACCCAGATGACGGGCGCGAGCGACATCCCATAGCAGGCGATGGCGCTCACGACCAGAATCAGGAGCGGCAGGCCCTGGAATTTCAGAAAGAAGAGCAGGCCGGTCAGGGCAAAGATGCCGGCCAGCCCGCCCGCGCCGATCAGCATCAGCGGCTTCCGACCGATCCGGTCGACGGTCGCTATGGCCACGAAGGTGAAAACGAGGTTCACCCCGCCCGTGATCACGATGTTGAATAGGATGGCGCTCACGCCATATCCGGCCGCGGCGAAAATCTCCTGGGCGTAGTTGAAGATGACGTTGATGCCGCACCACTGCTGGAAGACCGCCAGCACGATCCCGAGCGTCAGGACCCGGCTCATGCCCGGCCGGGCGAGGTCGCGGAACCCCGCCTTTCCGGTCTCCCGAGCCAGGGTCTCCCGGATGCTCCGGAGCTCGTCGTCGGCATAGGCCCCTCCTCCGACCCGGGCCAGCACGGCCCGCGCCCGCTCCTCGCGGCCGCGCTTGACCAGCCAGCGCGGACTTTCGGGGACGAACAGCACGAAGAGGAAGAAGAGCCCGGCCGGCACGGCGCACGCCCAGAACATCCAGCGCCAACCCGTCTGCCCGTTCCAGGAGGCGAGGATCTCCGCCGCCGAGGCGCCTTTCGGCACGGGCCGGGCGACGCGCCAGTTGACGATCTGGGCGGCCAGAATGCCGATGACGATCGTCAGCTGGTTGAGCGAGACGAACCGGCCGCGGACATGGGCGGGCGTGACCTCGGCAATGTACATCGGTGAGAGGTTGGACGCCAGGCCGATTCCGACCCCGCCCAGCATGCGGAAGAGGACGAACATGGTGAATGACCCGGCGAACCCGGTCCCCAGGGACCCGGCGACGAACAGCCCCGCGGAAAGAAGAAGGAGCCTCTTGCGGCCGAAGCGGTCGCTCAGACCGCCCGAGAGCAGCGCGCCGGCGACGCAGCCGACCAGGGCGCAGCTCATGGCCCAGCCCTGGAGCGCGGGGACCCCGGCGATCCCGAAGAACGGCTCGTAGAACGGCTTCGCCCCTCCGATCACCACCCAGTCGTAGCCGAACAGCAGGCCGCCGAGGGCGGAGGCCAGGGAAATGGCGAACACATAGGTTCTATTATAGCGGAGCTGCATCGCCGGAATTCTATCGGCGGGCCACCAGCCTGTCAACTCGGCCGCACGTTGATCCGGAACCGGGATCAGCCCCCGGCCCGCTCGGGAACCAGTCCCGTCGGTTCCCCCCATCGCTTTCGCGATGGGACCCCCCTCCGCTATGCGGGCCTTTGGGCCGATCCCAGTTCCGGATAGGTCGGACCTCGCCCGATGGCCCACCCACGGCTTGATGAGCCGCCACCGATTTGATAATATATATAAGATTAATAGGATTATCAGGAGTACGCATTATGCAACGGAATACCTTAGTCCATAAGTTCATCGCTCTTGCCCTCGTCGTCGGACTCGGATTGGCCGCCAGCATGGCGGGGAAGGCCG
Source organism: Candidatus Aminicenantota bacterium (assembly GCA_017883285.1). Taxonomy (GTDB): domain Bacteria; phylum Acidobacteriota; class Aminicenantia; order Aminicenantales; family UBA4085; genus FEN-413. The sequence goes on from JADGNV010000126.1 coordinate 7,322, forward strand.
CCCCAGCGACCAATTCGAGTCCGACGGCGGGAGACGCGGGCCTTCAGGCCGCCGCCGCCAAGCAGGAGATCGTCTTCAAGCCGATCCCCAAGGCCGGCAAGAAGTTCGAAATCGACGCCGACACCACGATCATCTACGAGTTCAACGAGAAGCCCAAGATGGGCACCGCCTTCCTGAAGATCCAAGTCTTCAACAAAAAAGGCGACAAGGTCACGCCCTTCGTCATCGTGGGCCGGTCCGACATGCCCTTGATGCGGGGCGCCCACGATTCGGGAAACGTCGAATTCAAGCTGAACAAGAAGAACGACTACCTCATGCCGGTCAATATCGTCATGCCCGGCGACTGGGAAGTGCGGGTGACGTTCCTCAAGGACGGCAAGCCCGTCTTCACCGGCAGCATCACCTTCGATGTCTAAGAAAATCCTGGCCGCGGCCGCGCTCGTCCTGGCCGCGGCGGCCCCGGGGCTCTTCGCCTCGAGCTATCTCTTCTATTTCGAAGCCCAGGGGATCGCCGGCTGGTCGTCCGCGGCGAGGAAGGCCGTTTTCTTTTCCATGAACTCCATGGAGGTCATGCAGAAGCCGGGCATCGGATTCGACTACGTCCAGAAATTCTCCGGGGCCTCGGGCGACATCGCCACGCTGGCGATCCAGGGCCGCCTGGCCATCAATGCCGAGGGCGGGAAGACGCTCGAGCCCCAGCTCTACAACGCCTTCCTCAAGTTCAAAACGCCCGCGGCGGACATCTGGGCCGGCCACAACAAGCCGTCCTTCGGCCTCTCCACCACGCTGGACAACCACGGGACCCTCCTTCAACCCCTGTCCATGCACGGATTCGGGTTCGACCGCGATTGGGGCATCGGTCTCGAGCGGCAATTTGCCGGCGGAAACGCCGGGCTGTCGCTGACCACGGGCTCGGGCATGCCCTTGAAATTCGGCGGCGGCTGGCTTCTCGCGGGCCGGGCGGCGACGGGCGTGCTCAGCCAGGACAACTACAATATGGGACTCTCGGCGGCCGTGGGCCGCGTCTACGACATCATGGGCTACGAGCTGCTCGCCGAGAAGCCGGTGGAGTTCAAGATGATCGGGCTCGACGCCTCCTGGGTGAGCGACAACTGGGCCAACGGCATCGAGGTGATGGGCGGCAGCCGCGGCGGGCGTACGACCCTGGCCGCGTTCTGGCGGACGGGCGTGGACCTGCTCGAAGAATCGCGGCTCAAGCTCGAAGCCCAGCCGCTGTACATCTGGACGGAGGACGGGGCCCGGTTCCTCATCGCCGCGGGCGCGACGTTCTTGGCGAATTCCGACCTGACGCTCCGGACCATGGCCGCTTACGACAGCGAGTCGAAGGACGTCCGGATCCTGTTTCAGGTCTATTATTACAAAGGGATCCGGTTCTGAAAGCCGGGTGAGGTGAAGCCATGAGAACTGCAACCGCCGTCGTGCTCGTCATCGTCCTGGCCGCGGCCCCGCTCCTCGCCGCGGTCGGCTGCGACCTCAACGACCCCGACCGCGACGTGAAGCGCCTCTTTCCCGAATCCACGGGCTTCAAGACGCTGTATGTGTCCATCGCCCAAAAGGGCGGCGACACGCTCCTCCGCCGGGTCGAGGTCCGCCTCGGAGACACGTTCAAGGGACTCTACGAGACCGCAGACGTGCCCTACACGATGTATCAGATCTTCAAGGGCAAAGATCTCATCGGCTATATCCACGGCGTCAACCAGAAGGGAGAGTTCGGCGGGATACAGGTCTTCCTGGCCCTCGACCTCGAGGGCAACATCCGGGGCTTCTATTTCCAGAGGATGACCGGCCAGTATGCCAAGCTTCTGCGCGACCCGGAATTCGGAAAACAGTTCGTCGGCCTGAACCTGAAGGATTTCCGGGACTACGACGTCGCCACCGCCCAGGCCAAGCCCGGCAGCCGCGTCGCCGCCATCAAGAACCCGGCCCCCCAGGCGGAAGGCGATTTCCGCGCCGCTCTCCGGGGGACGAAGAAGAACCTGATCCTCTGCGACGAGTTCCTGCTGGGGAACCGGTTTATGAACGCGCCCCAGCGCCCTTGAGGACGGGGACGCGACAGTGAAATGTCATTGCGAGCGACCGAAGGGAGCGTGGCAATCCCCGCCCCGATAAGGAGTCTATATGGCCAAGAAAATCAACGTTTACCAGGTGGCGTATAAAAACCTGCTGCGCAAGAAGACGCGCACGGCGCTGACCATCCTCGGCATCGGACTGTCGGCCTGGGTGCTCATCAGCCTGCTCGGGTTCAACCGCGGCTACGAGGCGGCCCTCAACAAGGACATCGACAACATGGGCTTCCAGGTCCTGGTGACCGCCAAGGGCTGCCCCTACGAGGCGGCGACCCTGATGCTTAAGGGCGGGACGGGCCTCCGCTACATGAAGGAGTCGATCCTGGCCGACATCCTCAAGCACAAGGAAGTCGAACGGCTGACGCCCCAGCTCATGGCCGCGATCTTCGACCCGAACAAGGGCGAGAGCGGCGGGATCAACGCCTACCTCGGCGTCGAACCGGCCACCTTCCCGGCCATGAAGTCCTACCTCAAGTTCAAGCAGGGCGCCTGGTTCACCGACCCGAACGCGATGGAGGCGGTCATGGGCTACGAGGCCGCCGAACTCGAGCAGCGCGAGGTCGGCGACAAGGTGATGATCCCGGAGAAGAACGTGGAGCTCAAGGTCGTCGGCGTCCTGGCCCGGTCCGGGACCGCGGACGACGGGACGATCTTCGTCCCGCTGAAGTCCGTCCAGAAGATCTTCGACAAGGAGGGCCTCATCACGGCCGCCGGCATCAAGGTCTATAAGGACGCCAACATGGCCGAGCTCGAGAACAAGCTCTACGACCTGCCCGACGTCCAGGTCGTCTCGATGGCCCAGGTCAAGAACACGATCATGAGCCTGGTTTCCACGGCCAAAGTCATGGTCTTCTCCATCGCCCTGATCGCCATCCTGATCGCCATGCTCGGGGTCATCAATACGATCCTGATGTCCGTCCTCGAGCGCTACCAGGAAATCGGCATCATCAAAAGCATGGGGGCCATGCCCTGGGACGTCTTCCGGATGATCTGGACCGAGACGATCATCCTCTGCCTCCTCGGCGGGGCGATCGGCATCGGCATCGCCTTCGCCCTGTCCAAGATCACCGACGTCCTCATCCGGCGCCTCCTCCCCTACACGCCGACGGGAAGCCTCATCGCCATCGACTCGCGGCTGGGGTTCATCACCCTCGGCGTGGTGCTGGGAATCGGCCTGATCAGCGGGATCTACCCCGCCTGGCGGGCCGCCCGCGTCCGGCCGCTCGAATCCATCCGGAGCGAAGGAGACTGACATGACGCCCGCCCCCAACGCCCCGATCGCGCCGATCGCTCCCATGGCCCCGATCGCCCCCTTAGCCCTAAATGCCCGGAACCTGCGGAAAATCTATAAGCGCGGCGCGGAGGAGATCGTCGCCGTCGACGACGTGTCGCTCACGATTCCCAAGGGGGAGTTCGTCTCGTTCATCGGCCCGTCCGGGTCGGGCAAGACGACCCTGATCAACATCCTCGGCTGCCTCGACAACGCCACGTCGGGGAGCCTCGAGATCGGCGGCCGGACCGTGTTCTCGGCCAAAAAATGCCTCTCGGAGAGCGATCTGACGAAGATCCGCCGCCAGGTGTTCGGCTACATCTTCCAGAAGTTCTACCTCGTCCCGACCCTGACGGTCTATGAAAACGTCATCCTGCCCTTCGCCTTCTTCAAGAAGCCCGAGGCCGAGGCCGATCCCATGGGCATCCTGAAATTCCTGGGCCTCGACAAGCGGATCGACCACCGTCCGTCCGAGCTCTCGGGCGGCGAGATGCAGCGCGTGGCCATCGCCCGGGCTCTCATCAACAAGCCGGAGATCCTGCTCGCCGACGAGCCGACGGGAAACCTCGACACCAAGCGGAGCGGGGAGATCGGCGAGATCTTGAAAAACCTCAACGAGAAGGAAGGGCTGACCGTGCTGCTCGTGACGCACAACCCGTCGCTGGCCAAGATCGCCCACCGGACGATCAGCCTGATCGACGGCCGGATCGCCGGTTAAATCTTTCGAGGGGGCAGGCCGGGTCAAATCTGTCAAAAGTCAAGACCTGACCCCCGATAAAAAAGATGATTCGGGATGATGATCGGCGTAGAATGAGCCCGCCGGAGGTATGCCATCATGAGCACAAAAACCAAAGTCGGCCGCAACGACCCATGCCCATGCGGGTCCGGGAAGAAATACAAGAAGTGCTGCGAGCCCCTCGACGAAGTTCGCAATCTCGAAATCCCGCCCGAAGCACTCACCGGGACGCCGCTCGATGAATATCTATTGCTCCTTCCGGCCGTCGGCCTCTTCGCCGAGGGAATCCGCCGGTTCGACCCGGACGGAAAGGAATTCGCCCGGACTGTCCGAAAATTCGAGGAGTCCTTCCATCCGGGCGAGGACGGCGAAATCCCCGACAGCGTGTTCATGTCCTGGCAGTTCTGCGATCTGCGCTTCGGCCAGAGCCGGAAGACTATCTGCGAACGCTTTCTGGAATCCCCTTCCTCCGTGCCTCTCGCCGAGGAAGGCCGGAAAGCGCTGCTGGACTTGTCGGCGAGCTACTGCGGCTTCTATGACGTCCGCGGGAAGACATCGGAGGCGCTCGTCCTGGGCGAGCTCTTCGACGGCTCCGAACGGCGATCCGGCCGGCTGCATGAGCCCTATGAGGACGAAATCCGGCCGGGCGAGATCCTCTTTGTCCGACTGGTGGGACCACCCGACCGCGCCTATCTCCTGACGACGCCGTACTTCTTCGAGGCGGAAAACAGGCCCCATTTTCGGAACATGCTGGAATTCCAGCGGGACTCCTACTTGAGCGAATTGGGCTTGAGCGAGATGCCCGCCGAAATTTTACGCCGGGAGTCCTACAAGGCCATGCTGCCGACATGGCTGCGGCTAATCGAAGAGAGCGCCGACGAGAAGCGGTTCGCCGCGAATCCGCGGGGAACCGGAACCATCCCCGACGTGGGCACGGTCGCGGAAGCGGTAAAGGCCGGGAAAAAAGCGGCGGTTTCGGAGGGAAGAAAAAGTCGGGAAACGAAGAAACGGAATGAGGAATCCGGAGACCTCGTCATCGTCAACACGGACGGAGACAAAGTGTGCTTAACGAATACCCGGTTCAAGCTTGCGGATGCGCGCGCGGTCCGGTCGAACCTGAGCGCGGCGGCGGACTTCGCTCATGATGAAAACGCGGGTGAATGGATCTGGGAAAAAAAGGACAAGAACAATCGTGGCGGCGGCCGGGATCTGGAAGGCCGGACGGTGATCGGCACGGTCTTCATCAAGGGCGGATTTCTCGTCGCCGAGACGAATTCCCTGGAAAGGGCCCTGCGGCTCCGGGGCCATCTGGAGGAGATCCTGGGCGGGGCGATCGCCTTCCGAAGCATGCGAAGCCGCGATCTCGCCGACATCCCCCCGCCTTCTCCGGAGGAGCGGGAGAGGCTCGCCAGGGAACGGGAGGAATTGAACGCCCGGCCCGAGATCCGGGACATGCTGGGCCGGATGCTCGAGAATTATTATTTGAAGAAGTGGCCGGAGGCGAAAATCCCCGCTTTGGGAGGCCGCACGCCCCAGGAGGCCATGGAGACGGAGGAGGGACGGAGAGGCGTGGAGCGCCTGCTCGGCGAAATCGAAGCGATGGAAAAAGCCAAGAAGCCCGCCCAGGTCGGATTCGATTTCGATCGGGTACGGATGAAGCTCGGCTTGCCGCCCCGGAGGCAGTAATCACCGTTATTTTTTTCATGGATCGGATATGCTCTCGAGTGCCACTCTTCGTGGACACACTCTTCGTGGCCATTGACACCGCCATGAGACCGGCCATACACTACCGGCATGGATAGGCGGGGAGATTCATCGTCCGGAGCGGGAATTCGTCACATGTTGGAAAAAGCAAATTCCTATCTTCGGTCCTATCAGGCGGTTCCGGCGGTCACTCTCTCTTTGACCACGTTGTTCTTTCTCGGCTTTTTTCTTGGGGTAGGCATGTTGAATCCTATCAGTTTAACGACCGGTTGAATAGCTCTTGGCGTCCGAGAGCACCCGGATGTTATTGGCGACGACATAGGTCATCGCGCAATTCGTAACCGTGGTCAGGACCCAGGCTAATATCCGGTTCTTCTTATAAAGATTTTTCATCAGGTAGAAATTCAAAGCGGAAACGCCGAGCTTCACGGCTGCAAAAACATAAGGATCCTTGACGATATTTTTCATCATGGGGTTGCGTTCCGCCACGCCATCATAGCGAAGCCCTTCTCTGGTTAGAACATAATCTGCGATGTTCAGAGCGGCGGTCATCAAGAGGGTCGTCGTAAAGATCGAATCGCTGAATTTGAATTTCCTGATGGATTCCAGGGAAGGCCTTTGAGGTCCAAAATCAGACGAAGAATTCCGGAGTGTTTGACCACCGACCTTGGCCAGATGAAAGGAATCGATAAGGGCCAGATCTAACTGACCCGAAGAGTAGAGTTCCACGGGCTTGCCCGTGGGTGAATGAGAATTCGCCCGAAGGGCGTCGAGCGAAGTTCGTAATGTTAAATTTAGGTGCCATGGGCTTGCCCATGAGGTTTCCACGCTCCGAGCTTCGACGCAATTTTCAATCTTCAGGCTTTCGAAATTTTCTCCTATTTCTGCCCTCAGGAGATCCTGAGCAAGGCAGAATAATGTCAGGATGACAAAAATCCCTACGAAGAACGATTTCCCGTATGTGATTCTCATGGCTTTCTCCTCCTTGCGCATTTCGTTAATAAGGAATTGCAAGGAAGAAGCCAGGACAGGGAAATCTTTATAACTTGCTGAAAATAATAAAGTTTAATGCGAAAAGACGGTTAAGGCGAAGAATTGAAAAATTGCCAACATCCATGACAACGACAGGCGGATCATGATGGAATTTATTGATAATGAATGGATTGAGTTGTTTTTTTCGTCGTGTCCAGAATCTTGTCATGTCGGGGGAAAAAGGGCTATGACTATGGGAACGGATAATGGCTGGATGGAAAGGGATTTGACGGGGAGAGGGCTAAATCATTCCCCTCATCATTTTAAGGGCATTGTCTGGCTATCCATGCCGGGGATTGTCGATTTTATATTTTTCAAGCTTGCTGTAGAGTGAGGTTCTTGAAATATTCAAAATCTGGGCGGTTTTTTTGATGTTTCCCGCGTTGGTTCGGAGAAGATGAGCGATGTATTCCATTTCCAGATTCTGCAGGGAGAGCGAATGACTTTGATAGTAAGGCAATTTTTTTGATATCGAAGAAACTTTTTTCTGGAGGTATTTCGGCAGGTCGATGATGTCGACAAATTCCCGCTGACAGATGATGCAAGCACTCTCGATGGTATTTTCCAGTTCCCGGACATTCCCCGGCCAATAATAGGCCAAGAAGAATTTTTGAACTTCGCGGGAGACCCCTTTGACCGACTTCTCGAACTTCTGATTATATTTGGAGAGAAAATGCCGGGTCAAAAAAAGGATGTCCTCCGTCCGATCCCTCAGAGGGGGGAGATGGATTTCGACTTTGTTCATCCTGTAGAACAGGTCTTCCCGGAACGTCCCTTTTCTGATCCCCTCTTCCAAGTTCTGGTTTGTGGCGGCGATGATGCGGACCTCAATTTTTTTTTCGATATTCGAACCCAACGGCCGGAACTGATGCGATTCGATGACCCGCAACAGTTTTCCCTGGATGGGAAAAGGAAGCGCCCCGATTTCATCGAGAAAGATGATGCCTTCATGGGCTTCCTCAAAAAGACCTTTTTTATCCTTGTCGGCACCCGTAAATGCGCCCTTGACATAGCCGAAGATTTCCGACTCAAACAGATTTTCCGGAAGTGAGGTGCAATCACAGATGACAAATTTCTGATTTCGGACGGGACTCAATCTATGGACGGCCCTGGCCACCAATTCCTTCCCGGAGCCGGTCTCGCCGGTAATCAAGGCCGTCGAAAAGTATTTCGCGACGTTTTCAATGAGGGCGAAAACATCGAGCATGAAGGGACTCCTTCCCACCATGTCCTGGAAGACATATTTCTTTTCGAGCTTTCTCTCCAGCTCGTAAGTCTCTCTCCTGAGGATTCCTTTTTCCTCCAGCCGCGACAAGATCAATCCGAAGACTTCCGGCTGGAGGGGACGAATGAGATAATCCGTAGCGCCCTGGTTTATCCACTCCATGACTTTTTCGGACGGGAGATGAGGTCCGGCCATCACGACTTCAATGATCGGGTCGACGGTCTTGATGATTTTCAGGAGCTTCATATCCAATGTCTCATCATCGGAAATGTCCATGATGATGATCCTGATGCCTTTGTTTTCTATAGCGGAGAAAATGTTGTCTTTCTTTCCACAGAAAAGAACGCGGCAGATGTCTTTCAGTCCAGAAGATATCAGGCTGTCATACGAGGAGGGTTTATCAGTGACAAACAGTAATCCCGGCCTAAATTCCTCGGTCCTGATCGTCATCTCTTTCTTGATAACCGTTTAAGGGCACCCGCCGTGATTAACTGAGGGAATACGTCCAGACTGAAGAGCCTAACCTTATCCAACGTCGGATTTTCCGCTAAATCCCCTGTATAAAATCCTATCAGAATCGATTGATCTTCCTTTATATCAGCGGCGGATATAAAAGCATAATAAAAACAAGAAAAACTCGAACAATATTTTATTTCTGTCATTTATTTTTCTATTGTTTCACAGATTTCATCATAAGTCACCGGGGATTTACGCCCTTACGTTTCCCCTTTCCTTCGCTGAGCGTCAACTCCGGTCGACGTTTTCTCTGCGTGATTCTCCGGTCCGAGCCGGGCCTTTTCAGCGTAAAGATCAAGACGATTGACAGCAAGTTCAGCACCCTTGGGGGAAATACGCGCATGGCCGAGACCGGCAAAGGCCGAGAAGCACGGCAAATGGCGAGAGAGTTGATTCTTACGCTTGCGCCCAAGAAGTAAACAGATGGGGACCAATCCTGCATATCGAATCCTATCTCTCGACGGCGGCGGCATCCGGGGCTTGTTGTCGCTTATCCTGCTTGAATGACTCGACGCCCGACAAGAGCAAAAAGCCGAGCGAGAGGCCAAAGACAAGCCGGTCCGCTTTTTTTCAATGAGCCAGGATCGAAGCGCCAGACCTTCCTGATCCATCAACGTCCTGTGAGAGTCTGACCGTAGTGCAGTTTCTAAGAAGAGGCTGATCCATCAACATCCTCTCAGAGTATATTGACGATGCCGGTCAATTCCGACATAATTCACGTGTGCATCTCCTGAAAAAAGTCTTCCCGCGGGGAATCCATCATACTCCCCGAGGAGGCGCATCACATTTTCATGTCTTCTATTCTCGCTTAAACAGCGCCTCTCGTCCTCTCCGTCCCTCGTTCTCCTCTTGATCTTCATTCTGGCCCTGGCTATCCGGGTCTTGTTTCTTTTCCATTCTCGGATGATCGAGACGGACGGCGCTTATTATGGAAATAAGTCACCGGGCATTCTTGATGATCTCAACCAGGGCTTTGGCGGCGGCCGGATCGTGGAAATCTCCTAGCGCTTCGATCGCCTCGACCCGGACGTCCCGCAGGGGATGCGTCTTGGCGATTTTAATTAAATAGGGCAATCCGCTTTTTTCAGGAAGATCGGCGAGGGCGGAGACGGCCCGCTTCTGGATCTCCACGTCCTTGTCCGCGGCGACCAGCTGCTCGAGCGCGGCGACGGTCGCCTTCGTAGCCTTTTCGGCGAGTCCCTCGATCGCCTCGTCGCGCACATCAGCTTCCCGCTCATGAAGGGCGAGCTCGATCAAGACGTCGGCCGACGCCGGAAGGTCCATTGCGGTCAACCCGGAGACCGCCCCCTTCCGGACTTCGAGCGAGGCATCGGTCCGTATGGTCCGGCGCAGGACGTCCAGCGCCCGGACGTCGTCCTGGTCCCCGAGGAATTCCGCGGCATCCGCCCGCAGCCTCTCGGGCTCGCGGCCATTGTTGATGATGCGTTCGAGAAACGGAACCACCAAGTCCGGTCTTCGGTGCAGGGCTATGGCCTCGGCCAGGGACGCGCGCAGCGCCTCGGATGCATCCGGGCCGTAAAATCCTTCGAGCAGCTGGATGCTGTCGTCGTCCGCGGCCGGGCCGAGCCAGAACAAAGGCAGATCCTCGAGCGAGACGCCGTAAACGAGGGAGCAAGCAGACACCGACTGCGGCTTTCGCGCTCCGGTCGCGCTGCCTACGCCCGATGCTTCGATCGCGCGCGCCGTTCCGATCGCTCCCGGCGCGGCAAATTTCATCAAAAGGGCGATTTCCCGGAGGACCTTCCTTTCCTTTCGGTCCGTCCCGAAAGGATCCGACGCTTTTCCCGCCGTCGCTCCGGTCGTCTCGCCGGCCGAGATCCTGCTCTCAACCAAGGGCCGGCGGCCGTAAATCAATTCTGCAAGGGCCGGGACACCCGACGTGAACGAGACGTTCATCCCCATCTGGGAATGCTCGCCCATCAGCCTTCGGATGCCGAATCCGACCCAAAAGCCCTTCCCCGCGCTGCTCTTTGCGGCTTCCTGGAGGGCCCAGTCCAGGCGTCGGCCAGCGGGCCGCTGGGCGCAGGATGGCGGATGATCTGCGATGCGGCAAGCGCCCCGGCCAGGGCCAAGGTCAACCCGAGGGCGGATATCAAGCGAAACGTTTTATTGAAGCCGACCACGGTCCGCCCCTCAGCGATCCTCGCCGTCTTTGATTTTTTTCTTCAGGATCTCCATCAGCGCTTCGCGCGCTTTCGGCGTGCCTATGTCGCCCAGGGCCGAGACGGCGACCGTCCGGACTTCGATCTCGGGATCCTTCTTGGCCGTTTCGAGGAGAACCGGGACAGCCTCGTCGCTTTTCGAATCGCCCAGCAGGGAGACGATCGTCTTCCGTATTTCGGCGTCTTTCTCGTCCTTAAGCAGCGGCGCGAGCGTCTTGACCGCGTCCTTTTCGTTCTTCTCGACCAGCGTCTCCAGGGCGGCTTGTTTGATCTCGGGGTTCCCGGCGGCCTTGAAAATCTGGAGAAGGGCGTCGGTCCAGGCTGCGCCATCGCCCCCGCTCAGT
>JADGNV010000127.1 GCA_017883285.1 Candidatus Aminicenantota bacterium
GCGGCCTGGGCCTGGATTGGGCGCTCTGGTCCCGCCTCTCCCTGTCCCTGGACGCGGGCTTCCGCAGCGCGAAGCTGACCCGCTTCGACGGCGTGTCCCAGCTGACGACGTTCGGGAGTCCCGAAGAGCCCCGGAATTTCCGCCTGATTTATTCCGAACAGCCGATCGATTGGCTGAACTCGACCTACAAGATGCTCAATCTGCCCGCGACCTTTGGAGGGAGCACTCTGGGGACCCTGCGGGATGCGGTGCTGGACCTCTCCGGGCTCTATTTTACGGCGGGGATGCGGATCTCTTTTTGAGCGAAGCGGAGGGCCGAACCTCCCCGCTCATTCCCAGGGGATGACGAACTCGTCGACCTCATCGATTCCGCTGAAATCCTTGGTCAACATCCGGAAAATCACCCGGACCCGGTCCTCCTCGACCGTCGCGCGGACGTAGTGGAACCATCTCCTCTCCGTGAGGATGGGGAAATGGTCTTCGAACTTCTGGCGCGGGGGCAGCAGCAAGGGGTGGAGGAGACCGCCGCCCCCCCCGGTGACGAGGAAGTGCTTATTCCCCTGGATGAAATGCTCGGCGGCATGGCAGTGCCCGCTCAGGAACAACAGTGCTTTTTTCGACCGGAGGAAGAGGGGGACGATCTCCTTCTGCACGTCGAGGTCGGGATCGTTGATTCGGCCGTTCGTGTAGGGCGGGTGGTGGGTGCAGACGACGATGATCTTGATTTCCGGGTCGGCTTCGAGCGCGGCCATTTCAGCGGCGTAGAAGCGGGTTTGTTCGGTGCGCTCGCCGTCCGTGAGCTTGCCGAAATTCGTGTCGAGGGCGACGATTCCCACTTTGGGCAGCCGCACGCTGAACCAGAACCGGTTGAATCCGGGGAACCGTTTGCGGCAATTGGCCGAGCCTCTCGCCGCCGACGACATGTATTCGTGATTCCCGATGGCCACGTAGGTCGGGACGTCTCGGTCGCGGAATTTGGCCAGGATCTTGTCAAAGTACGCCCAATCATCCTCCGAGGTGCCGAGGGCGACGACGTCCCCCAGGTGGAAGACCGCTTCCAGGCCGGGCTCCTCGAGGATCCTTTCGAGGATCTTGGCCTTGGCTTCCTCGTTGCGGTCGCGATGGAGGCGGAGCGTTTCCAGGAACAACGGCGACTGGGTGTCGCCGACGAAGACGATGACGTTTTTCGAAGGGGCGGCGACCTGCCCGCGACGGGCGGATTTCGGCCAAAGCCGCGAAAACAAGCCGAGAAGGGAGAGGAGGAGTGTTCGACGGCTCAGAACGGCGCCGGTCTTGGAGGAGTCCGGATGGGCGTCCATGGTGCCTTTCAATTCTACTCTCCCGGAGCCGAAACCTCCAGCCGCCCCGGTTTCCGCCCGCGCCAAAAAAAATCCCCCGCGCCGGGATGGGGCGCGGGGGATTTGGGGATCGCCGAGGAGCGCGGCTACTTCTTGGCCGCGTCCTTCTTCTCGGGGGGCGGCGGGGCGGCCCAGTCCTTCTTGTCCTTCGGGAATTCGTCCAGGAACGAGGCGTCGACCTTGAAGAGATAATCCAGCCGGGCGTTTTTGACGACCGCCTGCTTCTTGTCCTTGTCCACTTTGCCCACGAAGAGGGTGGTCGATTTTTCCACGGCCTTCTCGGAGACCGTGTCCTTGGTGGCGATCGTCACTTCGGCTTGGGGCTTGTCCAGCCCGTACTCGGCCGGGCTCTTGGGCCCATCGACGAAATCCGCCGCTTCCAGCCCCTCGATCTTGCGGACGAAGGTGTCGACCTTGGACCCGTCGGCGGGCTCCTTCTGGGCGGCGTCGAAATACCATTTGTCGTCGGCCGCCTTGGTGATCGTCAAGGCCAGGGCGCCCTTCTTCAGAATGACCTTGTTGGCCTGCCAGGCGTTGAAGCCGGCGACCTTGGTCTCGCGCAGGTCGGCGGCCTTCTTCTCCAGGTCGGGGAGAACGTCGGTCTCGGGCACGATGATCTTGGTCGACTGCGAGGACGTCACATAGGTCTTGTCGCCGGCCTTGTGGAAGGCCAGGACGATTTCCTTGCCGGCCGCGGGCATCTTCAGGGTCACCGTGACCTCGGGCTTGTCCAGGCCGAGCTTCTTCACCTCTTCGGGCTTCTTGTCTTCGGAGACGAACTCCTTGGCCTTCAGGCCGGAGAGGGAATCCAGGATGCCGGTCAGCTTGCTCTCCTTGGCCAGGGCCTTGAGGGGGGACGTGAAAACCCATTCCTCGTCCTTCTTCTGGGCGTCCCAACGGGCGTCCTTGGACTGCAGGGCGATTCCGGTCACGTCCTTCGCCTCGAACTTGAAGACGTCTTTCTGGCGGAAATCGAAGAGCTTCTTCTCCAGGGGCGTCTTCAGGGTGCTGGGCAGGAGGACGACCCTCGGATCGCCCTCCTTTTGGGCATAGATCGTGCTGTCGATCTTGTTTTCCTGGCCCAGGAGGATGCGGATGGGCTTGTCCCGGCCCTTGATCCAGAGGGAAACCTCTTTTTGGGGGATCTGGTATTTCTTGAGGTCGGCGGCTGCCTTTTCCACGACCCGCTCGATGCGCAGGTCCGAGAAGGAGTCGGCCAGTCCGTTCACCTCGGTCGGGTCGGCCTTGGCCTGGATCGGGCCGGTGATCGTCCATTCGCCCTGGTCGTCCTTTTTGAAGTCCAGGGTGTCGCTTTCCCTCTTCAGGGTGATCTTCTGGACGTCGCCGGAGGCCACCGCGAGGAGCTTCTCTTCGAGCTTGGCCGAACCCTCCTTCGGCTTTTTTTCCACGAACAGGACGAAGCCCAGGAGGACGACGAAAACGGCCAGGAGGATGACGGTCGATTTGAACTTCACAGCGCCCTCCTGCGGACCCAGATGCCGATGCCCGCGGCCAGGACGAGCAGGGGCAGGATGATGACCGAAACCCAGAAGATGATCCGGCCCTGGGCCGGCGTGAGCTGGAGGGAGCGCGGGTTCTGGGTCTTGGGCTGGATTGAGATCAGGTCCGCTTCCTCGGTCAGCCAGTTGGCGACGTTGAGGAAGAGGTTGCCGTTGCCATAGGTGTTGAAATAGCGGTTGGTGGCGAAATCGGAGTCTCCGAACACGGCCACGCGCCCGGCCTCGGCGGCCTTGCCCGCCTCGTCCGTCTTCGGCTTCAGCACGGCCACGGCGGCCATGGTGATCGGGCCGGGCTTGTCTTTCTTGGCCTCGAAGGAGATCTCCTTCAGGGTCATGCGCTGCTTGAGCTGGAAGTCCCTCTTGGCGTAGGAGTTGGCGCTCGTCTTGGCCAGGGATTGGGAGGTGCCCACGATCTCGGGCTTGGGCTCGAGGAGCGCCACGGACCGGACCAGGGGGTACATCGTGGCGTAGCGGAAGCTCTTGGTGATCTCGTGGGACTCGTAATCCCCGACGACGGGCATGAAGTAGTCGCCGCCCATCAGACGGGAGACTGAGTCGACGACGATGTCGTTTTCCAGCTTGAACCCGAGCTTCGCCAGGAAGGGCGCCAGGCCGGGCGCGGTCTGCGGGTCGACCATAAAGAAGACTCGGCCGCCGCCCCGAAGATAGCCCTCGATCGTCTCCAATTCATCGGCGGCGAGGTCCTTCTCCGGCCCCGGGACGACCAGGAGGGCGCAGTCCTTGGGAAAGCCGACGGACTGGGCCAGGGTCTGCTTCTTGACCTCATAGCCCATCTTGGCCAGCTCATCCTTGGCGAAGGAGAAGCCGTTCTCGTCCGTCACTTCGGTGCTCTTCTCGCCGTGACCCTCGAGGAAATAGACGGTCTTCTTCTTTTCCCGGGTCACTTTGATGATGGCGTTGGTGATGTCCTCCTCGGTCGAGGCGGTGATGCGGTTGTCCTTGTCCCCGCTCTCGAAGACGGTCGTCCCGTCCTGGGAGATGTCGTAGCGCTTGATCACGCCCGGGTTCGTGTCGGGGTCGATGAACTCGTACTTGATGTGCGGCGAGTGGTAGGCGTAGATCTTGAGGAGGTCCTCCATCCGCGCCCGGCCGTAGTTGCCCTCGCGGAAGAAGGCCTTGACCTGGACGTCGGCCTTGAGGGCCTTGGCCACCGTGATGGACTGGTTGGAGAGGCTGTGGAGCTTGCTCTCGGTGAAGTCGGCGCGCAGGTGATGGCGGGCCCCGACGTAGTTGATGAGGACGATGATGGCCAGGACCAGGGCGATCATGAGGAGGAGGTTGGAGGAGTAGAGGAAGGAGCGGCGCTTGTGCCCCGCGGTCAGCTGGCGGAGGTTGAGGATGAAATAGGTCACCAGGGCCGCCGCGCCGAGGACGGCCAGGACGGCGAAGAGGAGCTTGCTCTGGGGCCAGATCTTGAGGGCGACCAGACCCAGGAACAGCAGGCCCAGGCCGATCGAGTTGAGCTGTTGCTTGATTCTGTCCATGGCTTATCTCCAGCGGCGGGACTGGATGACCGCGTGCGTCAGGAAGACGCCGAAGAAGGAGAAGCTGAGATAGTAGATGAGATCGGTCGTGTCCAGGATGCCCTGCGTGGCGTTTTCGAAGTGCTGGAAGAAGGAGGTGTAGTTGAGGACGTCCTTCCAGAATCCCGAGGCCGAGCTGGCCGCCCAGTTCAGCACCCAGAAGAGGAGCAGGGCCCCGAAGGTCAGCACGGCGGCCACGATCTGGTTCTCCGTGAGGGAGGAGAAGAAGAGGCCCAGGGCGATGAAGGCGGACCCCATGAGGAAGAGGCCCAGATATCCGTTCAGGACGGGCTTGAGCTCGGGGTTCCCGTAGATGAAGGTGAAGAGGGAGAGGAGCCCGGTCAGGGCCAGCATGGCCAGGAGGACGCTGATCGAGGCCAGGAACTTGCCGAAGATGATCTGCCAGACCGAGACGGGCGAGGTCATCAGGAGCTCCTCGGTCCCGATCTTCTTCTCCTCGGCGAAGAGACGCATGGTCAGGAGGGGGATGACGAGCAGCAGGATGATGCTCATGTTGCTGAAGAGCGGCCCGAAGACCATCTGGTTGATGTTCATCTGCTGGGCCCCGTAGGGGTTCTGGGCCATCTGCATGGATTGGGAGTTGAACCACCAGACCAGGCTGTAGAAGAAGAAGCCGACCAGGACCAGGAACACGGTGATCATGACGTAGGCGATCGGCGACGTGAAGTACGTCCGGAGCTCTTTCTTGGCGACGGTCCAAACGGCGCTCATGGTTCCACCCCTCCGGAGACAATCTTGAGGTAGATATCCTCGATGCTCATGGCCAGCGGGCGCATCTCCAGAAGCCCCCAGCCTTTTTCCACGACCCGGCGGGACACCGTGTCGCGCAGATCGATGCCCGGCTTCCATTCGACCCGGATCTCCCCGTTTTCGGCGGCGGCCTTTTCGACGCCCGGGATGGACTTGAGCTCGGCCGGCGCGGCGTCGGCGTGGTCCCGGACCTTGAGCAGGACGCCCTCGTTCTGACGGACCGAGGCGGTCAGCTCCTGGAGCGAGCCCGAAGCCTTGAGACGGCCCTCGTTGATGATGACGACGCCGTCGCAGGTCTGGGTGACCTCGGCCAGGATATGCGTGGAAAGGATGATCGTCCGCTCGCCCCGGAGGGACTTGATCAGGCTGCGGATCTCGATGATCTGGGCCGGGTCGAGGCCGATGGTCGGCTCGTCCAGGATCAGGACCTTGGGGTCGTGGACGAGGGCCTGGGCGATGCCGACCCGCTGCTTGAACCCCCGGGAGATGTTGCGGATGAGCCGGCCCTTGACCGGCTCGAGCCCCGTGGACTTGACCGCCCGGGCCACGGCGTCGCGGCGCTTGGCCGTCGGGACCTTCTTGATGGCGGCGACGAAGCCCAGATACTCCGTGACCGTCTGATCCGGATAGAGGGGCAGGATCTCGGGCAGGTAGCCCAGGATCGTCTTGACCTCGTTCGGCTGCTCGAAGACGTCGAAGCCTCCGACCGACGCCTTGCCGTCCGTGGCCGGGAGATACCCGGTCAGGATGCGCATGGTCGTCGTCTTGCCGGCCGCGTTGGGGCCGAGCAGGCCCCAGATCTGGCCCTGCTCGACGGTGAAGCTCAAATCGCGGACGGCCACGAGATCACCGTACTTCTTGACGAGATGTTCAACGGCGATCATTCACAGGCCTCCTTTCGGAAAAACACGGGAGATCGTTCCAAACTCTCGTTCCCGCCCGGGCGTTTCACGCCGATCGAACGGGAGTTCGAAACCATAAATTACAATGAAAAGGTCCGGGGAGGCAAGGGCGGGGCTACATCCTCTCGGGGACCGGAATCCCCATCGCCTCGAGGGCCCGGACGAGGACGTCGCGGACGAGGGCCACGGCCAGGATGCGGAGCGCCTTGCGGCCGGCGTCGGGCTCGGACAGGATGGGGTACTTGTGGTAGTAGCCGTTGCACTTCTGGGCCAGGGCGAAAGCGAACTTGGCTAGGTGGGAGAACTCGAGGGCCTCGATCGAGCAAAGGACGTCTTCGTCGAACCGGGCGCCGAACGTCAGGAGCTCCCAGAAATCGGCCGCCTCTTCCGGCGGCAGGATGTCCAGGGGCGCGAGTTGGGGGCCCTCCCCGCGGAGCCGCCGCTCGATTTCGGCTTCGGTCGTGCCCTCGCGCTCCTGGAGCTTCCGGAAGATGCTGTTCAGGCGCACGGCGGTGTACTGGAGATAGGGGCCGGTCTCGCCCTCGAAGCTCAGGGCTTCGTCGAAATCGAAGATGATGAGCGAGTTGCGGGCGAACTTGAGCATGAAATAGCGCAGGGCGCCCCGGGCGATCTCGGCCGCCGTCCTGGCCCGGGCTTCGGCGGGCTGGTCGGGGTTGCGCTTGTCCACTTCGGCGAGGGCTTTTTCCACGAGCCGGTCGAGCAGGTCGTCGGCCTTGACCCCGAGACCCTTGCGGCCGGAGACCTCGTGAAAGGCCTTGTCGGCGTCCTCCGCGGCGATCGCGGCGCCCATTTCCTTCATGCTGCGGGGAGAGAGGGCGACCATCTCATAGGAAAAATGGACGGATTTCTCCGCCTGGGCCCCGAACTGGAGGGCCCGCAGGCCCTGGACGACGACCTTCTGGAGGTAGGACTGGCGGGTGTCGATGACGTTGTACACGCGCGTTCCGCCCCCGAAGTGGAGGCCGCGGTCGTTTTCCGCCGCCGTGCTGATCCAGACCGTCCGGCCCTCGTCTTCGAGGAACGGCTCGTAATAGAAATCGCGCTCGAGGAGCCCGAATTTCCACATCTGGTAGGCGATGTCCTTGCCCACGTAGGTGACTGTGCCGCTGGAGCGGACGATGATCTTTTCCTTGTCGGCCTCGTCCTCGAGCTTCATGACCCAGCAGCCGGCGTTGGGCCCGTCTTCGACGAAATGGATGGCCTTCTTGTCCTTGAGCAGGGCGAAGGCTTTGTCCCAGAATTTCAGCCCGATGATGCTGCTCTCGCAGGGCAGGACGTCGTAGGAGGCCCCGATCCTCTTCATCGTCGCCAGGTGGGCGCGGAGGATGCGGCGGGACACGTAGCGGGCCATGGCGCCCTCCGGCCCGCGGCCGTGCTCGATGGCCTGCAGGATCTCGGCCTTGCGGGCCTGGGCGGCCGGGTCGGTTTCGAGGAACGCCGCCGTCCGGGCGTAGAGGTCCCAGCAGTAGAAGTCGAAGCGGCGGATCGACTCCAGGTCGGCGATCGTCTTCTTTTCCAGCTCGAGGATGCCGAAGACGACGTCCACGACCTGGACGCCCGTATCGTCGATGTAATTCTGCGTCTCGACGGTCTCGCCCTTGAAGCGCAGGCAGCGGACGAGTGTGTCGCCGAGGCAGGCGTTGCGCAGGTGCCCGATGTGGGCGGCCTTGTTGGGGTTGATGTTGGTGTGCTCGACGATGACCTTGCGCTCCGACGGCCGCAGGGCCGTGGTTCCGACGGCACGGCGTCTCCCGGCGAAGAAATCGTCCCGGTCCAGGAAAAAATTGATGAACCCGGCCCCGGCCACTTCCATCCGGACGACTCCGGGCAGGGGACCGAGCTTGGACATCATCTCCTGGGCCAATTGGCGGGGGTTCGTCCGCGTCTTTTTGGCCGTGACGAACGGCAGAGTCAGGGACAGGTCGCCCATCTTCGCATGGGGAGGCGTGCCGAATTCGATGTCTTCGGGGGCGATCGCGTAGGAGTCCCGGAGGTATCCGTAGAGGGCGGTGCGGAGGCGTTCCTGGGTGGCGATCATGGCGCCTCATTATATCAGAAAACGCAGCCGCCCGGAGGAGAAACGGCGGAGCGGGGGAAATTTCTTTTGATCTTCGGGCGGGAATATGGTCTACTGTTCGCTCATTTTACGAGGAGTCTATCATGAAGAAATCAGCCGTTCTGGCCGTGATCCTGCTCGTCGCCGCGGCCGCCTGCTCGAATAAGAGCGCGGGAACCAAGCTCGTCCAAGGGACGCCCGCCTATGAGCTGGGCAAGGACCTGGCCAAGATCCAGCCCCTTCTCGATCCGGATAAAAACGCCGTCCTGGCCACCGCCAAGAGCTTCGACGTGACGGCCGGGGATGTTCTCAATGTCCTCAAGGGGACCGCCGGTGCCCAGGCCGATCAGCTCAAGACCCTCGACGCCGCCCGGCTGAAAGCCATCGCCCAGCAGCAGGCCTCCCAGATCGGCGAGCGCAAGCTCCTGCTCGCGGCCGCCGCCCGGGCCAAGGTGACGCTGGCGCCCGACAAGCTGAACTCGATGCTCAAGACCCAGTACGACCAGGCGGGCGGCGAAGCCCAGTACCTGGAGATGCTGAAGAAGAACGGCGTCGCCATCGAATTCGTCAAAACGACGATCGGCGAAGACCTGCTGATCCGCGAATTTCTGGAGAAGAATGTCTTCTCCGCCATCAAGATCGACCCGGCCGACGTGGAGAAAGCTTACGCCCAGGACAAGACGGCCACCGTCCGCCACATCCTGCTCCTGACCCAGGGCAAGCCGGCCGCCGAAAAACCGGCGATCCGCAAGAAGATGGAAGGGATTTTGGACCGCGCCCGCAAAGGCGAGGACTTCGCCAAGCTGGCCTCCGAATTCACCGAGGACCCCGGCTCCAAGGCCACGGGCGGCCTTTACGAGGACTTCGCCCGCGGCAAGATGGTGAAGCCGTTCGATGACGCCGCCTTTTCCGTGCCCGTCGGCCAGATCAGTGATATCGTCGAGACGGAATACGGGTTCCACATCCTGAAGATCGAGAACCGCAAGAAGGAAACCCTGCCCCTGGACCAGGTCCGCGCCGAGATCGAGGCCGGGCTGAAGAAGCAGAAGCAGGGCGCCGCCTACGAGCCGTTCATCGCCGACCTGAAGGCGAAGGAAAAGCTCTCCATCGCCCTTTAAGAGGAGCTTGGGGGGTCGGGGAAAACACGCGGATTTTCCCCAGCGTGGAAAATCCGCTCCGACGCTCCTCCTTCGCTCTTTTCGCCTTCGGCGAAAAACCGTGCCCGCTCAATCGCCCTGGCTATCGCGTAGGGCAGTACTATGCTCGTCGTGGTTTAGGCGAGCATAGTACGTCGACGGGTTTTGACTTCAATCCCCTACGCCCCAGTTTAGTTTTTCGGAATTATAAAGAGCAGGGCGAACGGGTCATCCGATCCTGGCTAACGCGTAGGACGGCAAGTTTTCCCCCGCATCCCCGAGCCCCCTTACTCTCTATAGACGTCGAGGTCGGCGAATTTGCCGTCTGCGGTCAGATAGAAAACCAGGAAAATCGTCCGTTTGCCGGTGACCATCTCGTAGGTGTCGAGACGGCGGATGGGGGAGCCGCGGCGCTCCATGCCGGCGGCCGAGGCGTTCTCCCGGGCCAGGAGCGTGAACGAGGATTTTTCCTTGAGCCAGAGGGCGACCGAAGCCGCCACCGACGGACGGGCGGCCAGCTCTCGCATCCCCGCCGTCATGAAGGGAGAATCCTTGGCGCTTCCGGCGATGGCCGTTAAGATGTCTGAGGCCAGCCGCGTGGCCCGCGGATCGGAATCCGGGCGCGCCTGGCCTTCCTGGGCATCGGCTCTGGCCAGCGCCTGGAGGGCCACGAAGCGGATAATCGGCCGGGCCGGCGCAACGCCGAGAGCTTTTTTGAAAGCCGCCCGGTTTACGGGCGCGTCCCAATCCCGCAGCGCGCGCAAAGCCGCCTCGACGACCTCGTAAGGCTGCTTCTCGTCGATCAGCCGTCCCAGCGTTTCCATGTCCGCTGCCGTTTTCGGCAGAATGGCCAAGGCCAAGACGGCCTGGGAGCGCCTGGCGATGCAGGGATGGGACAACTGCTCCCGGAAAAACGGGCGCAGATCGGGGCGCTTCAAAGCCGCCAGCTTTTCCAGGGACCGGAATATGGGAAATGCGGAATCGTCCGCGCGCAGGGCGGCGATGGCTCCATTCACGATCTCGTCCGAAGGCGAGCCCTCGAGCCGCCGGGCCATCGCCTCCTGGCGGTCTACGGCGTTCGCGGCGTGATTCATGATGTGCGGAAGCTCATTGGCGGCCCAATGGAGGGCCGGGATCTCGCGCAGAAAATCGTGATCGGGATCGAGCAGGACCGCGTCGGGCCGGACGGCCGCGCCGATGCGCAGAACCTGTTCGGCCTTGTCGATCCGGCTTTTTTGCCGGGCGAGCCGCTCTCCCGAAATCAGCCCGACGGTCACCGGCCAATCATAAATGGGGGTGCCGTCCGTAGTATCCTGGGTCTGCTTCACGGTGAGAGCGACCTCTTTTTTCGAACCGTCCCAGGTCCAGGAATAGTCCAGGACCGGATGGCCAGGCTTAAAAACCCATTGATCGAAGAATGGTTCCAGGTTGATTCCGATCTCTTCGGTCAAAGCCGAGCAGAGATCGTGGCTGTCGGCGGGGGAATTCCGGAATTTCGTCAGGTAGTGGCGCAGGCCCCGGAAAAAGGCTTCGTCTCCGAGGAAACGGCGCAGGGTATGGAGGACGAGCCCCCCCTTCAAATAGCTGTGGTTGTCGTACATATCGTCCGGGCCGGAGTAAAGCCTCGTCGCGAGAGGGTGCTTGTAGCGCCGGCTTTCGGCCAGATAGCCCTGGACGATATGATCCTCGCATTCGTGGTCGAATTCATTGGCGCCCAACCAGTGCTCGGTGTAGAGCATCTGGCCGAGGAGGATGGCGAAGCCCTCCCCGATCCAAACCTCCCCCCAGGATCTGTACGTCACGAGATCGCCGAACCATTGGTGGACCATCTCGTGAGCGATCGTCCCCGCCGAGGTCGGGATGCCCCTCCTCGGATCGGCCAGGACATCCTCGCCGAACAGCGTGGCGCTGACGTTTTCCATCCCCCCGCTTCCGTCGGCCATTATGCTCTGGGCGTATTTGGGCCAGGGGTAGGGGACGCCCAGGAGGTCGGAATAAAAAGAAAGGAAGGCGGGCGTCTCCCCGAACGTCTCGGCGATCCGGTTCCCTTTCCCCTTCGGAACGGAGTAGATCAGCGGGACACCGCGCCAATCCGATCGGACCACGTCCAGCGGCCCGGCGGTGAGGGAAAGAAGATAGGTCGCGCAGGGTTGGTCCATTTTCCAGTGGACGGTGCGGGTCTTCCCGCCGGGGTCCAGGGCGTCGGAGATCTGCGCGCCGTTGCCGATGACCGTCCAATCGGCCGGGACCGAGACCGTCGTCTCCGTCGTGGCGAAGTCGTTGGGGTAATCCCAAGTCGGCACCCAGGTCCGGTTGCGTTCCGGCTGCCCGATCGTCCAGAACCCCGTCCGCCGGGGCTCCGCCGGCAGAGGCTTGATCCAATGGAAACCCGCGGCGCCGTCGGGGCAGGTGTAGCGGACGGCCGCGGAGACGGCCGCGCCCCGAGGGAGAGGTTCGGGCGCGGCGATCGCGAGCTTCCCTCCGCCGCGGGTGAACTTCGCCGCCACGCCGTCGATAAAACAGGATTCTACCTCGAGGTTATCGCCGCAGTCGAAGACGATCACCGACAGGCTGTCCCGCAGGGGCGCCAGCCGATTGACGACCTCGGCGGAAAACGAGCGCTTGGCCGCATCCGTCTTGAGAGTGAGGGCGATATGGAGGAGATCATAATCGCGGTCGGGGGCGTATTGGATTTTGGCCAGGGGCGGGGCGAAGGGATTGGGCGGGGGAGCCTGGGCCGTCTGGGAGAAAGAGAAGAGAGCTAAAAATAAAACCGGCGGCACGGCGGGGAGGAACTTTTTCATTTTCATCGGCGGGGACTCCCGTGAAAGCGGCATTGGACTATAGGATAATACTCCCTCCGCGGACGAAAGGTTGAACGGCGCCCGGCCGATCTTAATTTCGGCTGGCGCGGGCCCCCGCCGCCCTTGCCATGCCCTCCGGGATATGGTACTAAATGGATTCTCCTTTTTACCCGAATTCTCGAATAAGGAAGTCACCCATGAAGCTAACCCGTTTCAACTCCCATCACCGGAAACTCGGGGCCAAAATGATCGAGTTTTGCGGTTGGGACATGCCCGTCGAGTACAAAGGGATCATCGACGAGCACCTGGCCTGCCGGACCGCGGCGGGCCTGTTCGACGTCAGCCACATGGGCGAGATCCACGTCACCGGGAAGGACGCCCTAGCGTTCGTCCAGCACATCTCCCCCAATGACGTGGCCCGCTTGTCGCCGGGCATGGTCCTTTACACCGCCCTGTTGACGCCCAAGGCCACGTACGTCGACGACATGCTGGTCTATTGCATCCACCCCGAGTTCTATCTTCTCGTCGTCAACGCCGCGAACACCGACAAGGACTACGCTTACATCCTCTCCCAGAGGGGCGGGTTCGCCATCGGCCTGGACAATCCCTCGGACCGCTACAGCCAGCTGGCCCTCCAGGGCCGCAAGGCCGTCGAGATCCTGCAGCCCCTGACCGGCATTCCCCTGGCCCCGATGCACTCCTTTCACTTCGCCTTCGGCAAGGTCGCCGGCAAGGAATGCCTGGTCTCGCGGACGGGGTACACGGGCGAGGACGGGTTCGAGATCTACTCCCTCGACCCCGAGCCGGGCATTCTCTGGGACGCCATCATGGAGTCGGGCAAGCCCCACGGCCTGCAGCCGGTCGGCCTGGGCGCGCGCGACACGCTCCGCCTGGAATCCAAGCTCCCCCTCTACGGCAACGACATCGACGACACGACGACCCCCCTGGAAGCCGATTTCAAGTGGATCGTCAAGTTCAAGAAGGGCGATTTCCTCGGCCGCGACATCCTGCTCAAGCAGGAGGCCCAGGGCCTGACCCGCAAGCTCGTCGGCTTCGAGGTCGTGGACCGCGGCATCGCCCGGCCCCACTACCCGGTGTTCGTGGACGGGAAGCCCGCCGGCCAGGTCTGCTCCGGGACGTTCTCGCCGCTGCTCAAGAAGAGCATCGGCCTTCTCTACCTGCCCATCGCCAAGACGGCGATCGGGACGACGTTCGAGATCGGCATCCGCGACAAGAAGGTCAAGGCGGCGGTCGTTCCCACGCCTTTCTACAAGCGCAATTATTGAAACCGCTCCGCCGGCGGGGCCCGCGCCCGCGTCCGGCCGCGGCCCAACGACATAAGGAGGTTCCCATGCTGCCCCAGAACTTTTATTTCACCAAGGACCACGAGTGGGTTTCCGTCGACGGCGCTACCGCCACCGTCGGGATCACCGATTTCGCCCAGAAACAGCTGGGCGACGTCGTGTTCGTCGAGCTGCCCGAGATCGGCAAGGCCCTGGCCGTCCACCAGACGATCGGCTCGATCGAATCGGTCAAGGCCGTCTCCGAAGTCTTCTCGCCCGTTTCCGGCGAGGTCATCGCGGTCAACGACGGCTTGGCCAACGCCCCCGAGACGGTCAACCAGGACCCCCACGGCAAGGGCTGGATCATCCGCCTGAAGATGAAGCACCCGGCCGACGTCCAGGCCCTGATGCGGGCCGTCGAGTACGAGAAATTCCTGGAAGGGCTCTCCCACTAAGATGAGCTATATCGCGCTCAGCGACAAAGACAAGCAGGAGATGCTGGCCCGCATCGGGGTGAAATCCCCGGGCGACCTCTTCTGCTGCATCCCCGAGGGGGTGCGGCTGGAGCGGCCGCTGGACCTCCCGGCGGAAATGAGCGAGCCCGAGCTCGTCCGGCACATGGAAGGCGTCGCCGCGCGCAACACGTACGGCCGCTATCTCTCGTTCCTGGGCGCCGGCGTCTACGCCCATTTCATCCCCTCGGTCGTGGACGCGCTCAGCTCCCGGGGCGAGTTCGTTACGCCCTACACGCCGTACCAGCCCGAGGTCAGCCAGGGCACGCTCCAGGCCATTTTCGAGTACCAGACGCTCATCGCCCAGCTGGCCGGGACGGACATCGCCAATGCCTCGCTCTACGATGGGGCCATGGCCGCGGCCGAGGCCGCCCTGATGGCCCAGCGCCTGACCGGGCGGAAGAAGGTCCTGGTCGCCCGCTCCCTGCATCCCCAGTACCGGGAGACGATCCGCACCTACACCCGCAATGTCGGGCTGGTCCTCGAAGAGATCGGCTTCGGCGATTGCGGCGGCCTCATCACCGACGAGGTCCGCGGCAAGCTCGGCCCCGACGTGGCCGGGCTCATCGTCCAATCGCCCAATTTCTTCGGCGCGGTGGAGGACCTGGCCAAGTTCGCCGAGATGGCCCACGGGCACAAGGCCCTCTTCATCACGGCCGTGGCCGAGGCCGTGTCCCTGGGAATCCTGGAAGGCCCCGGCAAGCTCGGCGCCGATATCGTCTTCGGCGAGGGCCAGTCCTTCGGGCTTCCGCCATCCTTCGGGGGGCCGTTTCTCGGGTTCATGGGCTGCGCCAAGGAGTTCCTGCGCCAGCTCCCCGGCCGCCTGGCCGGAGTGACCAGGGATGTGGACGGACGGCGGGGCTTCGTCCTGACCCTGTCCACGCGCGAGCAGCACATCCGCCGGGAGAAGGCGACCTCGAACATCTGCACGAACGAGGCCCTGTGCGCCCTCCGGGCGACGATGTTCCTGGAAGCGCTCGGCCACGACGGCCTGCGCGAAATGGCCCTGCAGAACATGCAGAAGGCCCGCTACGCCGCGGACAGGCTCGGCTTGATCCACGGCGCTCGGGTCCACTTCACCGGCAAGTTCTTCAACGAATTCGTCTTGAGGCTGCCCCGCGACGCGGCGGCCGTCTCGGCCGCCCTCCAGGCCAAGGGGATCCTGGCCGGACTGCCCCTCGGGACGTTCTACCCCGAGCTCCGCAACGCCCTGCTCGTCTGCGTCACGGAGACCCACTCCAAGGCCGACATCGACAAGCTGGCCGCGGCCGTCCAGGAGGTCCTCCGATGATCCGCGAACCGCTCATCTTCGAAATCAGCGACAAGGGCAAGCGGGCCTTCGCCCTGCCTCCGCTCGACGTGCCGGAGGCCAAGGATCTTCTCCAGGACCTGGACGTCCGGGCCGAGATCGAAGGGTTTCCCCAGGTCTCGGAAGTGGAGCTCGTGCGACATTTCACCCGCCTCTCCCAGCAGAATTACTGCGTGGACATCGGCTTCTATCCCCTGGGGTCCTGCACGATGAAATACAACCCCAAGGTCAACGAGCGGGTCGCCGCGCTGCCCGGGTTCACCGGCGCCCACCCGTACGCCCCACTGGACACCGTTCAGGGCTGCCTGGAAGTGATCCAGCGCATGGAGCAATACCTCTGCGAGATCGCCGGGCTGGACGCCTTCACCCTCCAGCCCGCGGCCGGGGCCCAGGGCGAGCTCACCGGCATGATGCTCATCCGGGCCTTCCTCGAAAAACAGGGCGACCCGCGCAAATACGTCCTCATCCCGGATTCGGCCCACGGCACGAACCCCTCGAGCGCCCACCTCTGCGGCTACGCCGTGCAGGAGATCAAGTCCAACGCCCGGGGCATGGTCGACGTCGAGGAGCTGGCCAAGCGGATGAACGGCGAGATCGCCGCCCTGATGCTGACCAACCCCAACACGCTCGGCGTCTTCGAATCCGACATCTGCAAGGTCGCCGAGATCGTTCACGCCAAAGGCGGGCTCCTCTACATGGACGGGGCCAACATGAACGCCCTGACCGGGGTCGTCCGGCCGGGGGACATGGGCGTGGATGTCCTTCACATCAACCTGCACAAGACGTTTTCGACCCCGCACGGCGGCGGCGGCCCGGGCTCGGGCCCGGTCGGCGTGCGCCAGGCCCTCGCCCCGTTCCTGCCCGTTCCTCTGGTGGTCAAGAAGGGCGGCGGCTACGGCCTGGAATTCGACCGGCCCGATTCGATCGGGCGGGTCCGCGGCTTCACCGGCAATTTCCTGGTCATCGTCCGGGCCCTGGCCTACATCCTCTCTCTGGGACCCAAGGGCGTCCGGGAGATCGCCGAGATCGCCGTCCTCAACTCCAACTATATCCGCAAGAGCCTGGAAGGCGTCTACCATCTGCAATACAACGACGCGACCATGCACGAGGTCGTCTTCGACGACAAGTTCCAGAAGGACGCCAACGGCATCACCAACCTCGACATCGCCAAGCGCCTGATCGACTACGGCGTCCATCCGCCGACGATGTCCTTCCCGCTCATCGTCCACGGCGCGCTCATGATCGAGCCAACTGAA
>JADGNV010000128.1 GCA_017883285.1 Candidatus Aminicenantota bacterium
GTTTCGTACTGCGCCACGTGCGACGGGGCCTTTTTCCGCGACAGCGAGATCGCCATGGTCGGTGGCGGGGACACCGCCCTCATGGAGGCCGTCTTCCTGACCAAGTTCGCCTCCAAGGTCCATCTGATCCACCGCCGCGACCAACTCCGCGGGACCAAGATCCTGCAGGAACGCGTCTTCGCGAACCCCAAGATCGAGATCCATTGGAGTACTGTGGTCGAGGAAATCCTGGGCGCGGACAACGTCGAAGGCGTCGTCCTGCGCCTCGTCAAGGACGGATCCCGGGAGACCCTTCCCTTGAAGGGCATCTTCGTCTCGATCGGCATGGACCCGACGAACGACGTGGTCCGGGGACTGCTCACGCTCAACGAGCGGGGCGAAATCGTGGTCGACTCCCGCATGAACGCCAGCCAACGCGGGATTTTCGCCGCCGGGGACGTCATCGCCTCGACGCCCCACCAGGTGGCCACGGCGGTCGGCACCGGTGTCCACGCCGCCATCAGCGTCGGCGATTACCTGGTCGAGTATTAATCCCATGACTATCACCCTTCGCGAACTGGCCCGGAAATTGGATTGCCCTTTCGAGGGCGACGGCGCGGTCGAGATCACCGGTGTCGCCGGCCTCGAACAGGCCGGGCCGGGGGAATTGGTCTTTTTGGCCCAAGCGAAGTTCCGCCCCCTCCTGGAACAGACCAAGGCGTCGGCCGCCGTCGTTTCACCTGACCTGCCCTTCAGCCGCCTGCCGGTCCTGCGCTCGGCGGATCCCCATCGGACGTTCGTCCTGGCCGCCCGGCTTTTTTACGAGCCCTATCGCCCCGCTCCCGGCATCCATCCGGCGGCCGTCGTCTCACCCTCGGCCCGAATCGGAGAGGGCGTTTCCGTAGGCGCTTTTTCGGTCATCGGGGACGGCGTCGAAATCGGCGCCGGAACGGTCGTCTTTCCCCACGTCACCGTCTATCCGGGCGTCAAGATCGGCGCCGCCTCCGTCCTCCATTCGGGCGTGGAGCTACGGGAGAACGTCACCATCGGCGACCGCGTGATCCTGCACAACGGTGTGGTCATCGGCGCCGACGGCTTCGGCTATCTGCGCAACGCCGACGGCTCCCATCTCAAGATCCCCCAGATGGGCACGGTCATAATCGAAGACGACGTCGAGATCGGGGCCAATTCGACCGTCGACCGGGCCGCTTTGGGGGCGACGATCATCCGGCGCGGGGCGAAAATCGACGACCTGGTCATCGTCTCCCACAATTGCGAGGTGGGCGAGAACGCCATCCTGGTCGCCCAAGTCGGCATCGCCGGCAGTTCCAAAATCGGCCGGGGCGCGATTCTCAGCGGTCAAGTCGGGATCGCCGACCATCTGACCGTCGGCGAGGGGGCCATCATCGCCGCCAAGTCCGGCGTCACCGGAAACGTCCCGGCCGGCGCGTTCATCAGCGGCAGCCCGCACCTCGACATCCGCGTCTGGCGCAAGTTCTGGGCCGTAGCGCCGCAGCTCTACGACCTGGTTAAAGAGGTCAAGAAACTGCGGGCCCGCGTCGAGGAGCTGGAAAAGAAGAACTGACGGGGCTCGGGGCAAATCGGTCGGCGGGTCCTGCCGCTCCGCCGTACCGTTCGCGCTTGATTAGTCGTTAGGCGATTCGGGTGGCCCGGGTCAAAACACTCGGATTTTCCCCATGTATGAAAGCGCCGCTCAGGTCAAGTTCGTTTTGGTCTTTTCTTTGGTCTCCTTTTTTAGGCTCTCAAGTGTGATTTAGTTTTTCGCTCGTCTCCGGTTCGTCCGATCCATGTATTCGCGTTCTCGGCCGCATGGGTTTCTTTCCCGGAAAGGTCCGCAATCAGCGATCGAGCTTTCGATCTTCATGGGGAAATCGCGTTTCCTCCCGGGTCGACGAAGTCGAAGACGATTGAGGATCACGATAGGGCTCGTTTTTCTTCAACACCCAAAAGGCTGCCTCCGCAAGATGCCGGGCTACAGCGCCCACCGCTTTTCCATGGCCTTTTCGTTCCCTGATTCGCAGGTAGAGCCGCACGACATGGCGATCCGACCAGCTCCGTTGGCGGGCCGAAACTCCATTTGCGGCTTCATAAAAAGCCCACTTCAGATATTGATTCACATCCGACCGCGTCCTCCCATAGCGGGTCTTTCCTCCGCTGGAGGCGATCCGGGGAACCGTCCCGGCATAACTGGCCAGCCGATCCGATCCCCCAAACCGTTCGACGTCGCCGATCTCCAAGGCTATGACGATCCCCAGGACGGGACCGACTCCCGGGAGAGTCATCAACAGCTTGATCGCCGGCGTTTCGGCCACCACTGCCCGAATTTGCTCCTCGCTTTTCCGGATCTGATCTTCGAGTTGGTCTAAAAGCGTCAACTCCATCTCGACCGATAGACGCGTTTGCGGAGGAAGTTCGGCTAGCCGCTGAGCCAGTATCTCCCGACCTCTTTTTCCAAAAACATCGCTGGCCTCATCGATCTCGATGGCGTATTTAGCCAACGTCGCCTGAATCCGGTTCTTCAGCGTCGTCCTCATCCGGACCAGGGCCATCCTCATCCGCGGCAGTTCCCGCTGGTCTCGAAGCTCGCCCGGCGGTATCCAGACTCCCGGCAATGTCCCGTTCCTCAACAACTGGGCCAACCCCGCGGCGTCCAACTTGTCGGTTTTATTGACCTGCCCCATCATCAGCTTGGCCTTCCTGGCATGGGTCAGAATCGGATTATGGCCCGCCGCCTCCATCTCGTCAATCATCCAATACCAGGATCCAATGGTCTCGACGGCGATCGACGTTCCCGAGGGCAGCTCGTCAAGAAAACTCCGATATAAGGCTCGATCATGCTCCACTCGAACGGGCCGTCCGACGGGACCTTTTTCATTCGCCAAAGCAAAGACCGAGTACCGTTTATGCGCGTCGCAACCTGCATACATCATGGCCGCCACCTCCTTTAATCGTAATCTTAAAGGAATTTACGCGGCGCTTTCATATAATCAGCGAGGAAAATGCGTTCCGACACTCCCCGTCGCTCCCTGAGCCCGGCATCATTTTTAAGCCGCCCGGAGGGGGTTCGCGTTGTCTGGGTGAGGCGAATGTGTTATTTTGACTTTATGAACATCGCCCTGGCCCAGATCGCCCCGCACCTGGGGAACCTCAAGAAAAATTGGGATCTCCACCTGGAAACCATCGCCAAGGCCCGCAAGGCCAAGGCCGATCTGCTCGTCTTTCCGGAATTGAGCCTGACGGGATACAAGCTCCGCGACCTGGTCGAATCGGTCGCCCAGGACCCCGACCGCGCGCCGCGTTTCAAGGAGCTCAAAGCGCTGAGCCGCGACCTGGCCCTGGTGGTCGGTTTCATCGAGGAACGGGGGAACGAAAAAGGGATTTTCTTCAATTCCGCGGCCTTCCTGGCCAAGGGCAGGATTCTGCACATCCACCGCAAAGTCTTCCTGCCCACCTTCGGAATGTTCGAGGAAGGCCGCTTCTGGGCCCCGGGCAACCATTTCGGGACGTTCAACGCCCCGTTCGGGCCGGCCGGGCTGATGATCTGCCGCGATTTCCTTCATCTCAATGCCGGCTACCTTCTCTTCGCCGGGGGAGCCGAGACGATGATCACGATCAGCGCAGCGCCCGGAAGGGGCCTGGCCGGGGAAAAAGGTTTCGGATCGAGCCGGATGTGGGAGCTGATGGGCGAGTCGCTGTCCTTCTTCACGACCTCGGCCCAGATCTACTGCAACCGGGTCGGGATGGAGGACGGCATGGCCTTCGCGGGAGGCTCGTTCGTCTTCAGCCCCCGGGGCAAGCTCCTGGCCCAGGCGCCCTATTTCGAGGAGGCCCTCCTCCTCGCCGAGCTGGACCCGGCCGATGTGCGCAAGGCCCGCAAGACATGGCCGTGGAAGCGGGACGACAAGCCCGAAGTGACCCTGACCTCGCTCCAAAGGACGCTGCTTCGCCATGAAGATTAACGGCCGTTCGCGGTCAGGATCCTGACCGAATTCATCCGCGGTGAACTTTCCAAGTTCGGCTTCCGGAAAAGCGTGCTGGGGCTTTCGGGCGGGCTGGATTCCTCGGTCTGCGCCGCCCTGGCGGCCCGGGCTCTGGGCCCGAAAAACGTCCTCGGCCTCCTTCTGCCCTATGGGGAAAGTTTCGACGCCGATCGGGACGATGCCGGGGCCGTGGCCGCCTGGCTCGGCATCCGGATAAAAACCATCGATATCGCGCCGATGGTGGACGCGTATTTTGAACGCTGTCCGACGCGAAGCCGCGTCCAGCGCGGGAACAAGATGGCTCGCGAGCGCATGTCCATCCTCTATGATTTTTCCGCCCGCGAGCACGCCCTCATCCTCGGCACGAGTAACAAGACCGAGCTCCTCATCGGATATGGAACCATCCACGGCGACATGGCCTGCGCCATCAACCCGATGGGCGATCTCTACAAGACCCAGGTCCGCCAATTGGCCGACTATCTCAAGGTGCCCGAAGGCGTTCGCCTGAAGCGGCCGACGGCCGGTTTATGGGCCGGGCAGACGGACGAAGACGAACTCGGCTTGACCTATGCCGAACTCGACGAAATCCTCCTCCATCTCGTCGATGAAAGGGAGAGCCGCGAAGAGCTCCTGGCCCGGGGTTTCGAGGCCAAGAAAATCGACCGGGTCGCGGCCCTGATCCGGAATTCCGAGTTCAAACGCCAGCTTCCCCCGATCGCCAAGCTGTCTTCGCGCACGGTCGGCCACGATTTTCTCTATCCCTACGACTGGGACAAATGATCCGGCCGGAGGGCGGCATGCCCGGAGCGCTCTACGTGGTCGCGACGCCCATCGGAAATCTGGACGACATCACCCTGCGGGCGATCCGCACCCTGAAAGAGGTCGCGGTCATCGCCTGCGAAGATACCCGCCGGACCGGGCTGCTCCTGGCCCGCTACGAAATCAAGAGCCGGCTTATCAGCTATTACGAGCCCCGCGAAGGCCGGCGCATCCCGCAGCTCATGGCCTTGCTGAAAGAGGGCCGCGACGTCGCTTTGGTTTCGGATGCCGGCACCCCGGCCATCTCCGATCCCGGATTCAAGCTGGTCCGAGAGGCCGTCCGGGAGGGGATCCGTGTCGTTCCCATTCCGGGTCCGAGTGCCCTGGCCGCGGCCCTTTCGGCGGGAGGGCTGCCCACGCACCGCTTCCTTTTCGCCGGTTTTCCGCCTCCCAAGGCGGAGGCCCTGCGCAAATCCCTGTCGGCACTGGCGGAGCAGGACGGAACGCTGATTTTTTACCTGCCCGGCCGCAAACTCGCATCATTTCTCGCGGCCGTCATGGAAACGCTCGGCGACCGGGACGTGGTGATCGCCAGGGAACTGACCAAAATCCACGAGGAATTCGTCCGCGGAAAAGCCTCCGCTTTGGCGATTGTGGCCGAGAGCCGGGAATACAAGGGCGAGATGACTGTGCTCGTCGCCGGAAAGGCGAAATAATTTAGTTTTAAAAATAATCCGCGCGGGCCGCTTCGGAATTTCATCAGGCCTAACAAAA
>JADGNV010000129.1 GCA_017883285.1 Candidatus Aminicenantota bacterium
AGCAAAAGACGAGCACCAGCCCGGCCAAAGCATAACCCGCCAGCACCACTCGATAAGAGGCCAGCGCCGTCATGCCTCCGTTTTGCAAGCCCTTGGCAAGCCAGCCGCCGCTCAATGCACCGGTAGCTGTAGCGAACGAGCCGACCAGGTTGTACCAGGCAAAAACACTCGTGCGACGATCGTCCGACACGAGCTGAGTCAGCCCCGCCTGCTCGATCGACAGGAACGGGCCAATCTCGTTTCCGCTCGGGCTGATCACGCCCACAATGGCTGCCAGCGTCAACAGGATCGGGTTGCGGGTGATCAAGAAAACGCCGCCTGCCAGGATCATGAGGCCGGCGCCGAGCAGCAACATGCGACGGCGTCCGATTCGATCGGCCGTGGTCGTAATCCACAGCGTGACGCTGGCATCGCCCGCCAGGGTCAGGGTCAGCAGCAAACCGATTTGCGCTTCAGCCAGGCCGACTTCGGCGAGATAAAGCGCGAGCACGACGGACAGGAAGCCATAAGCATATAGGCGCACGATGCGGGTGGCGAAAAGGAGTATGGTATCGCGGCGGGAATGGTTCATTTCTTGGCAACATCCAACCAGCCATTTTTATCTCACTTTTATTTTCATTTAGCAAGATTTCTATCCGCGGACCCCGCCTGTTTGCCTTTTTTTAGGACACCTCCTATAATCGGCCCATGAGAAGTCGACCCTCGAATTTCCCGCACAGGCTTTGCATAGCTCTCCTTTTGTCCGTTCCTTTTCTTACGCCTGTCTTGGCCCGGGCGGCCGAGACCAACGTTCTGCTCATCACGATCGACACATTGCGGGCCGACCGGCTGAGCTGCTATTCCACGAAATTCGTTCAGACTCCGCGGATCGACGCCCTGGCGGCGCGGGGAGTCCTCTTCGAGCGGGCCTTCGCCCACGATCCGACGACCCTTCCCTCCCATACGAACATCCTCCTGGGACAGACTTCTCTGGTCCACGGCGTGAACGAGAACGGACTGTCCATCATCCCCAAAGAATCTATGACCTTGGCCAAGCTTCTCAAGAGCAAAGGCTACGCGACGGGCGCCTTCGTCAGCGCCTTCCCCCTCGACTCCCGCTTCGGCTTGAATCTGGGGTTCGACCTCTATGACGATCACTATCCGGCCAAACCCGCTCCGGGCTTCGACTACGCGGAACGCAAAGCGGAAAGGACTATCGAGGCGGCCCTCGCCTGGATCTCTCTTCAGAAAGGAAAGTGGTTCTGTTGGGTCCACCTCTGGGATCCTCATTTTCCGTATGCGCCGCCCGAACCCTACGCCGGCCGGTTCCCGCAAGATCCCTATTCGGGAGAGGTGGCCTACATTGATGCGTCGCTCGGAAAACTGTTGGAAACGGGAGAAAAAAAAGGCTGGTCGAGTCAAACGTTCATCGTCCTGACCGGCGATCATGGCGAATCCCTTGGCGAGCACGGCGAGCTGACCCATAGTTATTTCGCCTACAATTCGACGATCTGGATCCCCCTCATCATGGCCGGTCCCGGGACGCAAGCGTCGCGGGTGAAGGACTATGTCTGCCATGTGGACATCTTCCCGACCGTCTGCGACGTCCTCGGCATCGGGAAACCGCCGGTCCTGCAGGGCGAATCCCTGGCACCCTTTCTCAAGGGCAAGACAAAGAAACCCGTGCCCATCTACTTCGAAGCCCTTCAGGCGAACATGGACAACGGCTGGGCCCCGCTACGAGGGATCATCGAGAACGGAAAGAAATATATCGATCTGCCTATCCCCGAGTTTTACGACCTCGAAAGGGACTTCGACGAGCAGACGAATCTGGCCGAAAAGGTCGACCTTTCCCCCTTCAAGAAAAAGCTCGAGGCGGTCGAAAAGGCCCCGGCGGCAACGTCCAGATCTCAGGGGACAAGGGCCATCGACCGGGAAACGAGGGACCGCTTGAAGAGCTTGGGCTATATCGTGTCTCCCATCGTCCAGAAAAAGAAGACGTACGGCCGCGAGGACGACCTCAAGACCCTCCGTCCACTCCGGCAAAAATTGGAGCAGGCCTCCCAATGGGACAGGGTGGGTCGGTCGGCGGACGCCGCCCGCCTCTTCGAGGAGGTCATCCAAACCCGGAAGGATTTCAGCGCCGCCTATGATTTGCTCTTCCAATCGTACCGCAAGCAGGGCCGGATCGAGGAAGGCCTCCAGGTTCTCGAGAAAGGGTTCAACGCAAATCCGGACAATTACGGATTCGTCACGAAATATGGGCTTGCTCTGGTCAAAGAGGGACGATTCAAGCGGGGGGCCGAGATCCTCGAAAAGGCGCTCGGCCTCTTCACTCAGGATGCCGAGGTCTGGAATTCCCTCGGCCTGGCTTACTGGAAACAGGGGGACCTGGAACGGGCGCTCAAGTATTTCAAGCAGGCCTTGGCCCTGGATCCGAACGACGCGATCTACAACGACAATCTCGGGTCCCTGTATGTCGTCATGGCCATGAAGGCGAAAAACCAGGACAACCTCCAGCAGGCCATCGGATATTTCAAAACGTCCATCAACCGCGATCCGTCGCTCGCCTCCGCTTACAACGGCCTGGCCGGCGCCTACTCCGTCAGCGGAAAAACGGCCGAGGCTATCGTCCAGTGGGAAAAAGCCGTGAATCTCGACCCGAAGTACGATTTCGCCGTTTACAATCTCGCCTTCGCCTATCTGGACAAGGGGGATAAAAAACGGGCCCTCGAGTACGGCCAGAAATACCTGGCCTTGAAAGGGAGCGACATCTCCGCCCAAGAGCGGCAAGAGGTCGAAGCCCTTATCGAGCGATGCAAGAAACAGGAGAGCTCGAGCGGCCTTTGACTAAAATCGGGCCATTCCATGGGAAAGAAAAAACCGCCCGCCGCCGTCGAGGCGCCTAAGAAAATCCCGGCCGGGCTCCTGCTCGCCGTCGTCGGCCTGACGCTCGTCGCGTTCCTCCCGGCCCTGACGAACGGCTTCACGCATTGGGACGACGACGTCTATGTGACGGACAATCCTCTTGTCGCCTCTCTGACCTGGGATCATCTGAAGGCCATCTTCACCACGTCGCATTACGGCGTTTATGTCCCGCTCACGATGCTGTCCTATTCCCTTGAATATGCGCTGTTCGGCAAAAACCCCGCGGCGTTCCATGCGACGAACGTGGTCCTGCATGTCGTCAACGCCGGACTCGTTTTCGGATTGTTCTTTTGGCTGTTCGGGGGGAACGGCCTCGCCGCCTTCTTCGCCGCCGCCCTGTTTAGCGTCCACCCGCTGCGCGTCGAATCTGTGGCCTGGATCGCGGAGAGGAAGGACCTCCTCTGCGCCCTGTTCTTCTTCCTGTCGCTTCTGAGCTTCCGCCGCTACGGCGAATCCGGGAACCGTCGCTTCCTCCGGCGGTCCCTGGTCCTTTTCCTCTGTTCGCTCCTCTCCAAGCCCATGGCTTTGACCCTGCCGTTCGTCCTCCTTCTCATGGACCATCTCGCCTCCGGACGGATCACGCACAAGGCCCTCCGAGAAAAGATCCCGTTCTTCGCCCTCAGTCTGGTCTTTGTCGTCATCGCCGTCCTGGCCAACCAACCGGGCGACACGCCGCCCGCCGCCGCGCCGGGACTGCTCGCCCTTGTCTTCCAAAAAACGGCCGTGGCTCTCTTCTCGTTGGCCTTCTATCTCCTGAAAATCCTCCTTCCGTTCAAGCTGGCGGCTGTCTACCCCTATACGGAAAAGATCGCCGGACTGCCGCCGGTCCTCCTCTATGCGGCGCCCGTCGTGTTCGCGGTCCTCGCCGCCGCGGCCGTCCTGGCCCTCAAGCGATCCAAAAAAGTATTTTTTGGCTTGGGCTTTTTCGTCCTGACGCTGGTCCCGATCCTTCAGCTCGTGTCCCTACCGGGGAATACGATCGTCGCCGACCGGTATACTTATATTCCCGGTTTGGGCATCACATTCCTCGCCGGTCTTTTGCTGGCAGGAGACTTCCGGGCGAAGCTTCGGCCGGCCAAGGTCCTGCTGCCCATCGCGCTAGGCGCCGTCATCCTGGCCCTTTCGGTTTCGACGTTCGGCCGATGCCGGGTCTGGAAGGACGATCGTTCTCTCTGGACCGACGTCCTCGAAAAATACCCGGATGTGGCCGTCGCCCACGATAAGCTCGGTCTCGTCCGGGCCGCGGACGGCGACCAGGAAACGGCGATCGAGGAATACAGCCGGGCGATCGCCCTCGACGGTTCGTACGCGGGGGCCTATAACAATCGGGCGGTCGCGAACGGCCGTCTGAAACGGTATGATCAGGCCCTGGCCGACTACGAAAAAGTCATCGACTTGAATCCCTCCTATGCCGACGCATTCTACAATCTTGGGAACCTCTACCACGAGATCGGCCGGGACGAAAGTGCGGTCGAGATCTACGGCCGGGCGCTCGAAAAAACGCCGAAATCCGCCCCGATCTACAATAACCGGGGCCTGTCTTATGTCGCCTTGAACGAATTGGAAAAAGCCCGGGCGGATTTTTCGAAAGCCGTCGAGATCGATCCGGCCTTCGCTCTCCCCCGCATCAACCGCGGGCTCCTTCTCGTCCAACTCGGCCGGTTCGACGAATCGTTCGAAGACCTGAACGCGGCCGTGGCGATGAATCCCAGGATCCCGAACGTCTATCTGGCCCGGGGGCTGGCCTTCGCCGGAAAAGGGGATTATGACAAGGCCCTCTCCGATTTCGACGCCGTCCTGCGGCTGAAGCCGGACGACGAGGAAGCCTTGAACCAGAGGGTTCGCCTCTTTCTCATGAAGAAAGACGCCAAAGCCGCCCTCGAGGAAATCGACCGCCTGCAGGCGCGCGGATTTCGGATCGATCCCGCGCTCGTCCAATGGGCTGAAAAGCTGAAAACCGGGCGCTGAACTGACAATCCGTCAACGAACGCCCCCGCCCTTGACACAACCCTAACCGAGTGTTACGCTGAACGGGAAGTCAAGGGACGAGCCTTCGCGGCGGAAGTGGCCCCCCGGGCAAAGCCCGGGGCCCCGGCCGCCGGGAAAGCGCTGTGGGGTGCGCATGCATGGATAAATTCATCGGCTCCAAGCTCCGCAAGGCCCGGGAATCCCTCGGCCTGTCCCAGGGCGCGTTCGGCCGGGCCGTGGGCCTGTCCTCGGAATACATCTCCCTCCTCGAAGCCGGCAAGCGGACGCCGTCGTTCGCCACGCTCCAGAAACTCGCCGGGTTCCTCAACCGGGACATCGGCTATTTCTTCTACGAAAAGGCGGCCCCGCTCGACACCTTCACCCTGCTCTTCCGGGCCGAGGCCGTGGACGACCGGGCGCGCGAGGAGCTCCAGAAGTTCCGCCGCTACTGCGACGATTACCTTCGCCTCGAGGCCGCGACCAACCGCCGCCTGTCCCTCGCCCCGCTCTACGCGCCGACGATTTCGGCCGAGAGGATGGCCGAGGAGGAGCGGCGACGCCTCGGCCTGGGCGAGGAACCCATCCGGGACACCTTCGCCCTGTGCGAGGCGAACGGCTGCCGCATCTTCCGCATGCCGATGCCCGAGGAGTCCAAGGTTTCGGGCGTGTTCATCTACCTCGAGCAGAAGGAGGCCGCCTTCGCCCTGGTCAACTGCGGCCAGTCGCTCGGCCGCCAGTCCTACAGCGCCGCCCACGAATATTGCCACTACCTCAAGGACCGCAACGAGGGGCCGGTCATCGACAACCCCGACGTCTTCATCGACGAGTACGCCTCGCTCTACCATCCCCGCGAGCAGTTCGCCCAGGCGTTCGCCGCGCGCTTCCTCATGCCCCCGGCCAAGGTGAGGGAGATCGTGGAGAAAGACCTCCGGGTCGTGCCACCCCAGCGGTTGACTCTCGACCACGCTCTCTACCTCAAGCGCTATTTCGGCGTGAGCACGCTGGCCATGCTCCGCACCCTCCGGGCGCTCGGCTACATCGGCCGGCTCCAGCTCGAGGAGTACGCCAAGCTCGACCCCGACGACCGGGAGCGGGAGATCTTCGGCAACATCATCGGCGGCGGCGCCGACCGGACGGGGGTTGCGGGCGTCGTGGCGGGGACGATCGGCAAGCTCGGGGCGGCGAAGCTCCTGGGGAAGAACCGGAAGAAGGCTATCCCGTCGGACCGGTACAGACTCCTCCAGCACGAGGTCGCGCGCAAGATCACCCGGGAGAAGACCGTGGCCCGGGCCGTCCAGAAGTCGCTGCCCGAGACGGATTGAGGCGGGGCGGCAGGAAGGGGAAACGCATGAGCAAGACCGTCAAATATCTGATTTATTTCCTGGCGTTCGACGCCGTCGTCGTCGTCGGCTATTTCGGATTCAAGGCCCTGAAGGGCGGGGGCGGCACGGCCGTGGCCGTGGATTGGGTCACGATCGACGAGAGCTACGCGCCGAAGAACGCGGTCGAGGAGTTCATCAAGGCCGATGCCGAGGTCCGCGGCGGGCTGCCGGTCAATATCCGCAATTATGGCCGGGACAAAAAGGTCCTCGCCCGTTTCAAGGGGAAGCAGTTCGCCCAGCCGACCGAGAACATTCTCTCCCTGTTTTTCAAGGGCCTGGACGATTGGATGGTCGTGGACATCAAATACAAGAACGAGAACGAGCGCGACGTCCAGAGGACGATTCTCTACGTCTTCGCCGACAAGCGGTGGACGGTGGGGGATGCGGGCTCGCTGTTGAAATAAGAGGAGGCCGGCCGCCGGCCTCTCCGTCCGCCTGCGATCGGACCGCGCCTTCTTCCGGAGGGCCCGGAATCACTTGTAAAATTCTTCGATCGACTGGACGACGTATTCCTTCTGGGCGTCGGTCAGCTCGGGGTAAATCGGAATCGAGACCACGTTCTCGGCGGCGTCTTCCGATATCGGGAAATCGCCTTTCTTGCAGCCGAGGCTCTTGAAGCACTCCTGAAGGTGCAGCGGCACGGGATAATAGACCTCCGTCCCGATGTGCTTTTCCTTCAGATGGGCCCGGAGGTTGTCCCGGTCTTTCACCTTGATCGTGTATTGGTTGTAGATGTGGAAGTTCCGGTCGCCCGTCTCGGCATAAACCGGATCGGGCCGGACGGTGAGACCCCGCTCGACGAGGCCCGTCATCCGCAACTTCTGGTTGTAGAATTCGGCGTTCCGCCGCCGCTGGAGAGACCAGTCGTCGAGCCGGGTCAGCTTGACCAGCAGGACGGCCGCCTGGATGGCGTCCAGCCGGAAGTTGCCGCCGACGATCTTATGGTAGTACTTCGGCTGCGACCCGTGGACCCGGAGGATCTTGAGCTTGTCGTAAAGGGCTTTGTCCTGGGTGACGACCATGCCCCCATCGCCGAACCCGCCCAGGTTCTTCGAGGGGAAGAAGGAAAAGATGCCCATCGTCCCGATCGACCCGGCGCGCTTGCCGTGGTAGTCCGCTCCGATGGACTGGGCGGCGTCCTCGATCACTGCCAGGTTGTGCTTTTTAGCGGCGGCCATGATCGGGTCCATGTCGGCACACTGGCCGAAGAGGTGGACGGGGATGATCGCCCGGGTCTTCCGGGTGACGGCCTTTTCGATTTTAGCCACGTCGAGATTGTAAGTCTTCGGGTCGATGTCGACGAAGACCGGCACACCCCCCAGGCGAGCGACGGCGCCCGCGGTGGAAAAGAAGGTGAACGGGGTGGTGATCACCTCGTCGCCGGGCCGGAGGTCGATGGCCATCAAGGCGATGAGCAGGGCGTCCGTCCCCGAGGAGACGCCGACGGCGTAGGGGGTCATGGAGTACTCGGCGACCTTCTTTTCGAGCTCGTCCACCTTGGGGCCGAGGATAAAGAGCTGGCTGTCCATGACCTCGTCGACGGCCTTGCGGACCTCATCGCGGATCCCGGCATATTGGGCTTTCAAATCGAGGAGCGGAACGTTCATGTCTGTATCCTTTATGATGAAATCGGTTCGTCGAAAGGCGCTAGTTTAGCCTGTCCGCCGCTCGCTTGTCAATTGCGGAATTCGGAACTTCGCCGGCGCGGCTTCCGCCCCAGTCGCTCTCGCGGCTCACCCACTTTGGGCGGGTCCCCGCCGCTTCGAGCGACCAGGGCTCGCGCCGCTCTGCGCCGCTTTCAGGAATTCTGTGTGACACCGAATTCCGCCCGGGGCTCACAGGACCGTCAGTTCGAGGATGCGGTCGATGCGGAAGTGGCGCATGTCATCCCGCTCGTAGCAGTAGGCCCGCAGCCCCTCGAACCGCTTCCCGCCGTATTCCATCATCTCGATGGATTCCGGCCGGATGCGGCGCCGCGACTTGGTGTCGTCGGGCTTGAGGTAGACGATGGACAGGTCGCGCGCCTCCTCGATCGCCTCCTCGATCAGCCTCGCTTTTTCCGCGTAGGACAGCCGTTCCTCGGCTTTCGCGTATTGGAACCTGGTCAGGAACCGGACGACGCGCCAGTCCAGGCGGATGTGCGGGCGGCGGATGGGCTTCTTGAGGACGATGCCGGTGAAGCTCGTGCAGCGGCTGAGGGCCACGTAGACCTGGCCGTGGGCGAATGTGCCTCGGCCGATGTCGATGATGACCTTCTCGAAGGTCTTGCCCTGGCTCTTGTGGATGGTGATCGCCCAGGCCAGCTTGAGAGGATACTGGGTGAAAGCGCCCACCGGTTCGGACACGATCCGGCGCGCCTCGCCGTCGTAGGCGAAGCGGAAAATCTCCCAGACGTGGGGGCCGATCTCGACGAACCGGCCATCGTGCAACTCGACCTCGACGACGTCGTCCTCGCCCGGGGCCTGGAGGATCCCGTGGACCCGGCCGATCGAGCCGTTGACCCAGCGGCCGAAGGGGTCGTTCGTCAGGAGCATGACCTGGGCCCCGACCTTGAGATCGAGCCTCTCGTCGGTCGGCAGGGAGGACCGATTGAAGTCGCCTTCGAGGGAGCCTTCGTAGACGCGGGGCTGACCCGGGAGCGTGGCCAGCTTTTCCCGGTTCCGCTCCGCGGCGAGGTCGTTGGTGCTGGTCAGGGTAACGTAGAACTCGTCCTCGGGCGGGACGAAGTCGGGATCGCAGTTCGCGTTCAGGCGCTCGAGGTCTTCGTCCGTGACCGACCGGTTCCGGATGGCGTTCAGGAGGCCGATGAAGGCCTCGTCGGTCTGGCGGTAGATCTTCTCGAGCTCCACGAACTCCAGGGCCAGGCCCGCGTCGGCGAAGGCGCGGGCCGAGAAAAAATAGGGCGTCTCGTAATGGCAAGTGAACAGCTCCCGCTCGGCCGAGGCCACGACGGGCGGCAGCTGGTAGAGGTCGCCGATGAACACCATCTGGATTCCGCCGAAGCGGCGGCGGGGGTGCGGCCCGTGGAGGCGGAGGAACTTCTCGAAGCAATCGAGGAGATCGGCCCGGACCATGGACACTTCGTCGATGACGATCGTTTCGAGCCGCCGGACGAGCTCGGCCCGCTCCGCGGCCTTCTTCGGGAGTTTCTTGACCGCCTCCAGGGTGATGTTCGGCTTGAAGCCGCAGAACGAGTGGAGGGTCTGCCCGCGGACATTGAGCGCCGCGACCCCGGTCGGGGCGAGGACGGCGATCCGCTTGCGCGTTACGGCCCGGAAGTATTCGAGGAGGGTGGACTTGCCCGTGCCGGCCTTCCCGGTGATGAAAATGTTCTTGTCCGTCGTCTCCATCAGGTCGAGAGCGCGGCGGAACGCGGCGTTGATCTCGATCGATCCGACCTTCGGTCGGGCGTCTGAGGCGGTCTTCCGTCCCGGCATGGGGTCGAGGCGGCGTCAGGCCTTCATCTGGAACGTGATCTTCTTGCTCTTGGAGATGGTCGCCCGGCCGCCGATCGGGATGGCCATGAGGTCGCGGGTGATGTTGTGGCCGAAATTCGTGACGGCCAGGATGGGCAGGGGGTTGCCCTGCCTACGCCGGGCGCGAAGCAGGTCCCACAGGTAGGCCGTGACGAACTTCAGGGCCTCCCCTTGGTTTTTCTTGTAGTTGTGGTTCACGCTGTACCGGTAGAGGGAGCCGACGACCAGTCCCCGGATCTTG
Source organism: Candidatus Aminicenantota bacterium (assembly GCA_017883285.1). Lineage (GTDB taxonomy): Bacteria > Acidobacteriota > Aminicenantia > Aminicenantales > UBA4085 > FEN-413. Next base: position 9,975 of record JADGNV010000129.1, read on the forward strand.
TCGAGGACGTTGTGGCGGCGGAGCGCGGCCAGAAGGCGATGGAGATCCTCGACGTCGATGTGGATGTCCTCGATGAAGAGGATGTGGCGGCTCCAATTGAACCGCGGGGGATCGATGCGGTTGAGGAAATTCACGAACGTCGACAGGTTCCCGCCGATGGGGATCCCCGAGAGGCGCCGGGCAGGAGGTGGGGTGAGCCAGCGGCGGCCCTGGTATTGGATTTCCTCGCCCCGGATCAAGGGAATGAACTTCCGCGAATTGCCCTTGCCCAGCTTGAGCGAAGGAAAGTAGATCACGGGGACGTGGGTGTTATAGTAGATTTCGTTGAGAAGGAAGGTGAAGTCGGAGAACCCGATGATAACCGGCCGGCGCTGGCGGATGATCCGGTAGTCCTTGCGATCGATCTTGAAGGCCAGGTCCTCGGCCCCCGTCCCGCCGGCCACGGAGACGATGAGGTCGCATTCTCGGATGACCCTCTTGAATTCTTCCGAGCGCTCATCGGCGGGCGCCGTCACGTGGTCGATTTGCTGATCGCTTGAAAAGAGCGATTGGCTATAGGCCGCGTCCCCGGCTTCCAGGCCGAAAGCCTGGGAAATGAGACGCGCCGTCTGGGCGAGCGAACTCTTCGCCGACCGGGGCAGGCACGTCGACGGGGCGATGAAACTGAATTTCCGGATGGTTCGTTCGGCCATGGGCATTCAAAAGAAGTAGACTAGCAGAAATGGACTTTTGGATCAATGGAAGGCGGCTTGAATTCGGCGCTCAATCGCTTTTAACTAATTGTATATAAAGAAAATAAAACGATTTTGGCTTTTTTGGGGGAATCATTCGGCTGCGGGCCGGGAGAGTGGGCCTCGGAGTCATTAAGAGCCTCTAACTCATTCAATTTAAATAAGATATAAAACATCTCCTCCGTCGGGGCGGGCCGGGCGGCGAAAAAGCCCCGCTTTCGCCCGCTTCGTCCGGTCCTAGAAGCCGCAGGATTTGATTTTGTTCTTCTCGTAGTACTGCTGGTGGTACTCTTCGGCCTTGTAGAATTCCCCGGCCGGGACGATGTCGGTCACGATCCTCTTACGGAGCGCGCCGGACTTCTCCATTTCGGCCCGGACCTTTTCGGCGGCGGTCTTTTGGACCGCGTCCCGGTAGAAGATCGCCGACCGGTATTGGGTCCCGACATCGGGCCCCTGCCGGTTGAGCTGGGTCGGATCGTGGAAGGAGAAGAATTTCCGGACGAGGTCTTCGTAGTTGATCTTGGTCGGATCGAACGTCACGCGGATTGCCTCAGCGTGGCCCGTAGCGTCCGTGCAGACGTCCTCATAGCTTGGGTTCTTCGTCAGCCCGCCGGTATAGCCGACCTGGGTCTCCAGGACGCCCGGGACCTGGCCGAATTTGTATTCGACGCCCCAGAAGCAGCCCGCGGCGAAGACCGCGGTCTCGACGGCGGCCGGGCGGGGGGAGGCCGGCGTGGCCGCTTGAGGCGTCGGGGGCGTGGCCGCGCCCGCGTCCCTGCGGGCGGCGTCGAACGGCGCGAAGCGGAGCGCCGCCGAATTGATGCAGTAGTGCTTGCCGTCCGGGCCCGGGCCGTCGTCGAAGACGTGCCCGAGATGGGCGCCGCACGTGGCGCAGCGCACCTCGATCCGGTGCGTGAAATGGGAAATGTCGTCCTTGGTATCGACCGCCGGGCCGGTCAGCGGCGAGGTGAAGCTCGGCCAGCCCGTCCCGTGGTCGTACTTGGTGTTCGAGTCGAAGAGAGGGGCGCCGCAGGCGGCGCAGAAATATGTGCCCTTCCCCCAAAAATCGTTGTATTTTCCCGAAAACGGGGGTTCCGTGCCGCACTGGATCATGACGTCATACTGCTCGGGCGTCAGCGCGGCCTTCCATTCCTTCTTGGTTTTCGTGACTTTCGCGCCCATGTCTTGTCCTCCGGTTCCGTCGGCGGCCGAGCCGGCGGTCTTCGCCTTCGGGCTGCAGTGAAGCAGGGCTTCGAGCCCGGTCCATCCGGCCCACCCCAGGAAAATGCACAACGCCATAACGACGATTTTGGTTCTCGCGGCCATGAGGCCTCCTAATGCCCATGAATCCTATAAGAATACTAGTATATAATATAGGCCGAAATCCGGAAAAATCAAGTCCGGGGAGGTAGGGCTGCCGGACTGGCGCCTGTCGGAAGGGGTTTTCCCCTCCAAGTTCACTTGCAGCGGTCGATGAGGGCCTGGACCTTGACCCGCTCGTCCGGGGTGAGCCGCGGACCGCGCAGCTCCAAATATTTCCGGAACATCGCCAGGGCGGGGGCCTTGTCGCCCTTCTTCAGGTATTCCAGGCCGAGGCTGAAGGTCGAATAATCGTCTTTCGGGTCCGCGGCCACGGCCTTTTCCCAGGCGCCGATCGCCTCCTCGGGCTTGCCCGCCTCCAGGCTGACGACGCCCAGCCCTCGCCAGGCCAGGTTCATGGCCGGATCGACGGCCGTCGCCTTCCGGAAGTTCTCGATCGCCCGGGTCAGGTTTTCGGCTTTTTTATCGGACCCGTACATCTGGAAATAGACGAACGCCATGTTGGAATATCCGGGGGCGTAGCTCCGGTCCAGCCCGACCGCCTTGCCGAAATATTCCAGGGCCTTCGGGAAATCGTTCTGCCGCATGTGGACGATCCCAAGGTTGTCCCAGGCCTCGGGATCGTATTCGATCAGGGCCAGTGCTTTCCCCAGGATCTCGGCCGCTTTGTCCCACTGGGCCGTCTTGACGAGAATGGTCCCGAACGCCGAATAGAGCGAATAGTTTTTGGGGTTGAGACGGACGCCCGTGTCCAAGACCCGGATCGCGTCCCGCACCTGTCCCTGGCCCATGTAGGCCTGGGAGAGATAGATATAGGCCGGGCCGAAGTCCTTCTTCTCGACGATCAGCTCCTCCATCAGGCGCTGGCCCTCCTCGGTCTTCCCCTGGTCGCCCAGGATGATGGCCCGCTCGAGCTTCTGCTGGTAGGGGAGGAAGGTCTTGAGGTCGTCCTCCGGGCCGTAGGAGGCCTTGATCTGGGAGACCGATGTGGCCACGTAGCCCAAGCTCCGCAGTCGTTCGAGCGTCTGGCGGTCCACGGGCTGCCGGCCCCCACCGGTCCCCGGATCGATGGTCAGCGACTTTTCCAAGTCCTGGAGCGCTTTCCGGTACGGCGCGAGGTCGGTCTTTGGGGCCAGGTTCGTCGTCTCGCCGAAGTCCGTGGCCAGGTCGTAGAGCTCCGGAATGGGCGAATCGATGAACTTTTTTCCGTCGGCCACGATCCCGCGCAGCGGGGCGCAGCCCTTGTTGAGATACGAATCCAGCGATTCGATGTAGATGGGGCGCGCGGCGGCATTCCTGCCGCTCATCAGCGGCACGAGCGACGCGCCCTGGAGCGTCGCGGCCGGCAGCTTCAGGCCGGCGAGCTCGCAGACCGTAGGGAAGATGTCGACGTGGCTCACGGCCTCGGCCACCCGCCCGGGCTTGACGCCCGGCCCGGCTATGAGGAGCGGGACGTGGAGGGTGCTGTTGTATCCGAAATACCCATGGGTCAGCTCGCCGTGCTCGCCCAGGGATTCGCCGTGGTCGGCGGTCAGGACGGTCACCAGGCCGTCCGATTCGCCCCGCTTCCGGAGCTCGGTGAACAGACGCCCGAGCTGGGCGTCGACATAGGCCGCCTCGCCGCTGTAAGGGTCGGACTTGAATTGCGAGGCGTAGGGCTCCGGCGGAGCATAGGGGGCATGGGGGTCGAAGACATGGACCCAGCAGAACCATTTCCCCTTCTGCTGTCCCAGCCAATTCAGGGCCGCAGCGACCACCACCTCCGCCCGCCTTTCCGAATAGAAGTTCGCGCTCGCGGGCTTGGTCGGAAAGGCGTCGTCGTAAACGTCGAAGCCCTGGTCGAGGCCGAACCGGGAATCCAGCGGAAACGCGCCCACGAAGGCGCCCGTGGCGTACCCGGCGCTCTTGAAGTGCTTGGCCATCGTCATGAAAATGTCGGCCACTTTGGTCTTGGAATTCTCGCTCACGCCGTGGTAGAGCGGGGTCGTCCCAAGGAGGATGTTGGCGTGGGAGGCGAGGGTGATGGGGCAGTGGGCGAACGCTTTTTCGAACAGGACGCCCTGCGCGGCCAGGGCGTCGATCGCGGGGGTCCGGACGTATTTCGGGCTGTAGCAGCTCAGCCGGTCGGGGCGCAAGGTGTCGATCGTGACGAGGAGGATATTAGGGCTGACGACGGCTGCCTGCGCGGCGCCCGCCATGAGAGCGATGAGCCCGAGAGGGGCGAGAATTTTTCCGGTCCAGGATTTCATGGAGGGATTATACCAAAAAAAAGCCCCTGCCGCCCGAAGGCGGCAGGGGCTCGAGCTTCTGCGTGTGTGCTGCGGACTGCGTCAGATCTGGAAGCGAACGCCGGCCCTGAAGAGGAGCGGGTTCATGATCTCGTTTTTGGCGCCGCTCGTCGAGGCTCCCGAGGTCCAGCTGTAGGGGACCGGGTTGCTCGGACCGCCCGTGAAGCGGTAGGAGCCGTAGACGTAGTCGTACTGGCGGAGCAGGGTGCGGGAATTGATGAGGTTGAATACGTCGGCCGAGAAATACATCCGGCCGGTGTCGCCGAGCTTGATCGCCTTTTCGAGCTTGATGCTGACCGTCAAGACGTTGGGCAGCCGGGTCTTGTTGTCGTAGGCGGTCATC
>JADGNV010000130.1 GCA_017883285.1 Candidatus Aminicenantota bacterium
CCGAGCGCCTCGCCCAGGGTGGCGCCGCTCGGCTTGACGGCGTAGGGGTGCGATTCCGAGCCGACGTAGACGGCCCCGATCTCGCGGGGATCGATCTTCGCCCGTTTCAGGGCGTACTTCGACGCTTCGACGGACATCGTGATCGTGTCCTGGTCGGGGGACGGCACGGACTTCTCCTCGAGCATGAGCCCTTTCTTGTAGCTCGGGGCGTCCGCTCCCCAGACTTTGGCGATTTCCTCGACTTTGATCCGGTTCCGGGGGATGTAGGCCCCGTATCCGATGATTCCGGCCATGGGTCCAGCCTCCTTTCGTTCCGCGCGGAAGTCTCCGCTCAATGGGAATCCGAGGTCAATACGGGAAGAATCAACGTATAAATTCGCTCTGCCGTCCAATCAAATGATGGGGATAGAATTCCATATTCGCGGGGCGAAGTCAAGGCGCGGGGAAGGATGGGAGACCTCGGGGCTGCCGCTCAAAAACGCGCGAATTTCCCCCGCGAGGAAATTTGCTCTTCTCTAATGATATAATAACGCCAAATTCCCGAAGGAGGAGATCCATGGCGGATTCCCTGACGCTCGACCGGGCCACCGGCCGCCGGATTGTGACGTTCATCGTCGGGGCGGGCATGGCGGCCGCCGCGTTTCTGACGGTCCAGCATTTCTTCGCGGCGAACTTCCCCGAATCGATCTACAAGGGGTCGTTCTGCGACATCAACGCCTTCTTCAACTGCAACGGCTCGGCCTATTCGGCCATCGCCCATTTCCACGGCGTGCCGATGGGGTATTGGGGCCTTGTCCTGGGCCTGCTCGTCTGCCTGGAGGCGCTCTTCCCCTCGCGGTCCTTCGAGAAGACGATCAAGGGTCTCATCTTCCTCAACGCGCTCGGCGTCCTGGCCCTGCTCGGCTATTCCCTGTTCGTCCTGAAGAGCCTCTGCCTCCTCTGCTCGGGCTATTACCTCTTCTCGTTCATCGCCGTGTTCCTGTATTGGAAGTTCGGCATTCCCGGATTCCCCTTTCCTTCGCTCAAGCAGCTGGCGGTCATCGGCCCCTTGGCCCTCGCCGGCGCCTACGGCTTCCATCTCTTCTATGTCGCCAAGCAGGACGCGCAGGTCGGCGGCGTCTCGGCCCGCGCCGTCAAGGAATACTACAGCCTGGAGAAATCCCCGAATCCGAGCTTCATCTCGCCGTTCATGGTCGTCCAGTCCACGGAGAGGTTCGAGGACGCCCCCATCCGGGTCATCGAATACGCGGACTTCCTCTGCCCCGACTGCCTCTTCATGTACGAGCAGCTCAACCGGCTGAAGGCGGAGTTCGCCGGCAAGATCAACATCGCCTTCCAGTTCTTCCCCCTGGAGGCGAAGTGCAACACGATCGTGGAGAAGGACCGCCACCCCGGGGCCTGCGACCTGTCCTATATCGCGGCCAAGGATCCGGCGAATTTCGCCGCGATCTACAACGAGATCTTCTCCCACTTCGAGGAGGCCAAGGACCCGAAATGGCGGGCCGACCTGGCCCGAAAGTACGGGGTCGAGTCCGCGCTGACCGACCCGGCGGTGAAAGACCTTGTCGGCCGGATCATCGCCACCGGCGCCGAATTCGAGAAGACCTCCAGCCAATACGCCCACGGCATCCGCTCCACGCCGACCTTGATCGTGAACAACCGGATGATCATCGGCACCCTGCCCTACGCCCAGCTCCGGGCGATCTTCGAGTCGCTGTTGGCGGAGAGCAACAAAACCGGCGACAAGCGCTTCCTCGAGAACTGGGTGGAGTTCCAGCCGAAAAAGAAGAAGTGAGGGGAGGGAATCAGGCCGATTCCCGGAGGCGGATCGAGAGCTCGTAATCCGCCATCATCTCGTCGAAGATCGCCGGCTGTTTGTCCTTGAGTTCGATCGCGTAGTCCAGAAAGAGCCGAATCCCGTCCGTTACGATCTTCCAGACCTTCTTCATCGCCTCTTCCTTCTTCGCCGCCTCGTGAATGAACATCTTCTGCGGGTGCTTGGCTTTGAAGCTCCGGACGTCGTAGATGAAGTGGAGGATGGCCATCATGTCGAGGAAGATGTTCTCGAAATTGTAGGTGATCGCCCGCTCCTTGAACGAGTGCCAGACCGGCTCGGCCTTGACGTATTCGTCGATGACGGACTCCAGCGCCTCGAGCGACCGGTATTCGATGTCGTCGGTCCGACCCCGCATCTTCCGCAGCTCGGCGAGGCTCGCCCGGCGGATGGAGTTCATCGTGATGGCGGGGCTCTTCAGGGCGGCGAAGTTGGCGATGAACAGGTCGCGCATCTGGGAGCGGAACATGAAGCTCTTGATGTACATGAGTTGCTCGCGCTTGGCCCGCACCTCCCGGTGCTCGAGGAGCTGCTCGACGATGAACACGGCGATCAGGATTTCGAGGGGGATGGCGGCCAGGTGCCAGAAGAATTCCCACTTCGTCCAGCCTTCGAGGAGGATGAAGAGCCCGGATGTCGCGACGAGCGCGAGGGAAAAGCCGATGGTCTTGGATGTTCTCAAGCCGTGTCCCTTCTCGGTGCTGCAAGCTTACAACAGCGGGATTCGGGCCGTCAACGGAAGGCCCCTTAAAGCATCTTCTTCAGATACTTCGCCGTGATCGACGCCCGGCTCCGGGCGACCTCCTCGGGCGTCCCCTCGGCGACGATGGCCCCGCCGCGCTCGCCGCCCTCCGGTCCCAGGTCGATGATGTAATCGGCGCATTTGATGACGTCCAGGTTGTGCTCGATGACCACCACGGAATGCCCCTCGTCCACGAGTCGTTGGAAGTTGCGGAGGAGCGTGGACACGTCGTCCATGTGGAGGCCGATGGTGGGCTCGTCGAAGAGGTAGAGGATGTGCCGGTCCCGCTCGTGGATGAGATGGAAGGCCAGCTTGATGCGCTGCAACTCGCCGCCGGAGAGGGTCGTCGTCGGCTGGCCCAGGCGCGCGTAGCCCAGCCCGACGTCCTGAAGGGGCTTGATCTTCTTGACGATGTCCGGCCGGTCGGCGAAGAATTCGAGGGCGTCGTCGATGGTCAGATGCAGGACGTCGTCGATCGTCTTGCCCCGGTAGCGGATCTCGAGGATCTCGGGCTTGAACCGTTTCCCCTGGCAGGCCTCGCAGGTGAGCGTCACGTCGGACAGAAACTGCATCTCCACGATCTGCTGCCCCGCTCCCTGGCACTCCTCGCAGCGGCCGCCGGCCGTGTTGAACGAGAAGAAGCCGGGGCGGTATCCCAGGGCCTGCGCCTCGCGCGTGCCGCTGAAGAGGCTGCGGATGCCGTCCATGGCCTTGGTGTAGGTCGCGGGGATCGATCGGGGCGAGGTGCTGATCGGCGCCTGGTCGACCATGATCATCTTGTCAACGGCGTCGAGGCCGCGGATGTCGCGGAACCCCTCGCGGGCCTCGCCGGCCCAGCCCTGGTAGAGGACGTCGTAGAGGAGGGTGCTCTTGCCCGAGCCCGAGACGCCGGTGAGGCAGGTGAAGACGTTGAGCGGCAGGCGGACGTCGAGGTGGCGGAGGTTGTGCTTGTGGACGTCGCGGATGAGAAGGAAGCGGGCCGGTTCGCGGCGCCGCGACGGGACGGGGATCTCCTTCTCGCCCCGGAGGTAGCGGGCGGTGAGCGAGAGCGGGCTCTCGCGGAACGCGGCCTTCGGCCCGGCGAACAGGACCTCGCCGCCGTGCTCCCCGGCGCGCGGCCCCAGGTCGATGATGTGGTCGGCGGCGAGGATGATCTCCGGGTCGTGCTCGACGACCAGGACGGTGTTGCCGATGTCCTTCAGCGACTTGAGGATCTGGATGAGCCGGGCGTTGTCCCGCGGGTGGAGCCCGATGCTCGGCTCGTCGAGGACGAAAAGCGTTCCGACCAGCGACGAGCTCAGGGCCGCGGCAAGGTTGATCCGCTGCGCCTCGCCGCCGCTCAGGGTGAAGGTCATCCGGGCGAGGGAGATGTAGTCGAGCCCGACCTCGAGCAGAAACTTCAGGCGCCCCTGGATCTCGGCCACGAGCTTCTCGGCGACGGGCTTTTGGGCCGGGGCGAGCTCGAGCCGGGCGAAGAACTCGGAGGCGTCCTTGACCGTCATCCCGACGACGTCGCCGATGGACAGGCCGTCCACCTTCACGGCGAGGGCCTGCGGGTTGAGGCGCTTCTGGCCGCAGGCCGGACAGGAGACGAACTTCCGGTAGCGGCTGAGGAAAACCCGGACCTGGACCTTGTATTTCTTGGACTGGAGCCAATCGAAAAAGCCCTTGATCCCGGTCCAGCGGCCGTCACCCTCGAAGAGGAAGCGCTGGTCCTCTTTTTTCAAAGATTTGTACGGGACGTTGGTCGGGATGCGGCGCTTGCGGGCCTCGCGCAGCATCTCCTTCATCATCCCCCGCGAGACGGGCTTGGTCCAGGGTTCGATCGCCCCTTCCTCGAGCGAGCGCGACTTGTCAGGGACGATCTTGTCTTCGTCGAGGACGGCCAGGTCGCCGAAGCCGTGGCAGTCGGGGCAGGCGCCCTGCGGGCTGTTGAAGGAGAAGAGGTTCGGGAACGGGTCCTCGTAGGCGATCCCGCAGGCCTTGCATTCGAGCTTGTCCGAGAAGTCGAGCTCCCGGCCGTCCTCGGTCCGGACTTTCACCCGGCCGCCGCCGTGCTTGAGCGCCGATTCGAGGGAGTCGACGAGGCGTTCCCGGTCTGCGGGGTCGAGGGCCAGGCGGTCGACGAAGATGTCGAAGGTCCCGGTCTTGGGCACGGCCTGCCCGTTGGCCTCGCGGACCCCGGCGTCCGTGACGAACCGGAAAAAGCCGAGCTTTTTGAGGGAGGCGAACCCCTTCTCGGCCGGCCAGGGGAAGGAGATCAGGACCTTCGTTTCGGGCGGGAGGGCGTAGAGCGATTCGACGATGGCGTCGATCGTGTCCCGCGCGACGGGCCGGCCGCAGGTCAGGCAGTGGATCGTCCCGATCCGGGCGAAGAGGACGCGGAGGTAGTCGTAAGCCTCGGTGACCGTGGCCACGGTCGAGCGCGGGTTCTTGGTGACCGCCTTCTGCTGGATGGCGATGGCCGGGGGGATGCCTTCGATCAGGTCGGCGTCGGGCTTGTCCATCCGCTCCAGGAACTGCCGGGCGTAGGACGAGAGCGATTCGATATAGCGGCGCTGGCCCTCGGCATAGAGCGTGTCGAAGGCAAGGGAGGATTTCCCCGAGCCGCTGACCCCGGTGACGACGATGAATTTGTCGAGGGGAACGTCAAGATCGATCCCTTTCAGGTTGTGAACCTTCACATTGCGGAGCTTGATCGCGTCGTCCATGTTGTTCCCGGCAAAAGCGGCCTTTTGAACCAAATATTATAGCAGAAAAGGAGAGATCCTGTCATTGCGGCATAGGGGGCCGTAGGTGGGGCAGCCCCCCGCCCCCCCGACGCCCGGATCGGATCGGCGGAAGGGACTTACCAGACGGTGATGTTTTTTCTATAATAGGAGGACTGAAGAGAGGCCCGCCACCATGATCACCAAAATCGAACACATCGGGATCGCCGTCAAGGACCTGGAAGAGCGGATCGCGTTCTATCGCGATGTGCTGGGTTTGTCCCTCGAGGGGCGCGAAGAGCTGCCGGAGCGGAAGCTCCGGATCGCCGTCTTCAACCTGAACGGCGTCCGCATCGAGCTCCTGGAACCGACCTCACCCGACTCCAACATCGCCGCGTTCATCGAGAAGAGGGGGGAGGGGCTGCATCACATCGCCTTCGGCGACGACGACGTGAAGGGGACGCTCCACCGGCTGTCCGAGGCCGGAATCGGGCTCATCGACCGCGAACCCCGGCCCGGCGCCGCAGGGACGAAGATCGCCTTCCTCGACCCGAAGAGCACCTTTCGCGTCCTGATGGAGCTCTGCGAAAAAGCCTGATCGCGGACCGGCCTTCGGCCTTTCCTCAGGTCATGGCCCGGGGCATAGCGCCGCTCGTCATTCGGCGGGATCGATCTCGATCAGGACGGCGTCGCGCTCGACGGCGTCGCCCGGCTTCACCCGGATCGCCCGGACGATGCCCGTTCCCTCGCTCCGGATCTCGTTCTCCATCTTCATCGCCTCGATGATGAGGAGCCCCGAGCCCGGCGCCACGCGGTCGCCTTCCTTGACCTCGACCTGGACGATCTTGCCCGGCATGGCGGCCTTGACGACGGCCGGCCCGGCGGGGCCCGACCCCGCCCCGCTTCTCAGCCAGGCTTTCCTCCGGCCGTCCGAGATCAGCAGGTGGTGGCGCCGGTCCTTCCCGTGGAGCTCCCAGACCCCGCCGTTGGGGGAGAGGGCGAGGTCGCGCGTCCGGTTGTCGACGATGAGCGACAGGAAATCCGCGCCGACCGTCCGGGCGTCGACGTCGTATGTCGTCCCGTCGATGACCACCTGGTAGCGCCCGCCGGAGAGCGGCTGGATGCCGACCTCGGCGGCCGCGCCGTCCAGGACCACGTTGTAGGTCTTCATCCCTCGCCGCCTCCCGGCCGTCCAGCCCGCTTCCAGGCCGACATGCCCGCCTGCGGCGCCGGCGGGGCGGCCGCCCGCTTTTCGTCCTCGAGCCAGGCCAGGACGGCGGCCGCGGCCAGCGTCGGGACATCCGGCCCGTCCCCTTCGGGGCGGAGCAGCGCGTCCTGGTGCCGGGCGATGAAATGGGTGTCGTATTCGCCCTTGACGAAATCCGGATGGCGGACGATCCGCTCGAGATAGCGGATGTTCGTCCGAACGCCGGTCAGGCGGTATTCCTGGAGGGCGCGGACCATCCGGGCCAGGGCCCGGCGCCGGTCCTCGCCCCAGACCACGAGCTTCGAGAGCAGCGGGTCGTATTCCATCGGGATGGTGAAGCCCTCGTAGATGCCCGAATCGTCCCGCACGCCCGGCCCGCCGGGGACGACGAGCGTGCGGACCGTCCCGGGCGACGGCATGAAATTGCACCCCGGGTCCTCGGCGTAGATGCGGCATTCGATGGCCGCCCCCCGCGCCGCGGGCATGCCCGCTTCGAGGGCGGCGCCTTCCGCCACCCGGATCTGCCGTTCGACGAGGTCGACGCCCGTGACCATTTCGGTGACGGGGTGCTCGACCTGGAGCCGGGTGTTCATCTCCAGGAAATAGAAACGGCGGGCCGCGTCCACGAGGAACTCGACCGTCCCGGCGTTCACGTAGCCGCAGGCCTCGGCCGCCTTGACTGCGGCCGCGCCCATCCGCCGCCGGAGGTCGTCCGTCATCAGGGGCGACGGCGTCTCCTCGACGATCTTCTGGTGCCGCCGCTGGACGGAGCATTCGCGCTCGTTGAGATGGACGACCCGGCCGTGCGAATCGGCTAGCACCTGGAACTCGATATGGTGCGGCTCCTCGAGATATTTTTCGAGGTAGATCCGATCGTCGCCGAACGCGGAGAGGCTCTCGCGCTGGGCGCGCGCGAAGGCGGCGAGGAAATCTCCCTCGGCGTCGACGCGCTGCATGCCCTTGCCGCCGCCGCCGG
>JADGNV010000131.1 GCA_017883285.1 Candidatus Aminicenantota bacterium
GTCCGACTCGAGGCGCATGAGCATCGCTTCCTTGTCCGTCCAGACGTGGACGCTCGTCCCGAACGGGGCGACGAAGGGCAGCTTGACCGTGACCAGGTCGACGCGGTCGAGCTTCGGAACGGAGAGGCCTTCGAGAGCGGCTGCGGGCGACGGCGGAAGCGTCATGCGAACCTCCGAGATCTCGTTTCGGTAAAGCCGCGAGCTCAAGCCCGAAAGATAGGCCGGACGCCGCGGGCGCTCATCATCAGATTATCGCGCTCTTTCGCACTCAAGGGACGGAACCGCCCGGCAAAGTCGAGAGCCATCCGGAAAAGCTTCTCCTCCCCGGGGGGAATGGCCGCAGTCACGTCTTCGCTCAGGGTGAACCGGACGGCTTTTTCGGCCAGGGCCGGGTCATCGATCGGTTTGTACCAGCACTTCGGCCAGTCGGCGTGGGCCTGCTCCGGCCAGACCGTATAGGCCATCGATTTCAGGGCTATCCGCGCGATCCCCTTCTTCTTGGCATGCTCCAGGATCTGAGGGCCGAACTGGCCTTCCTGGTAAAGGACGAAGTTCACAGGGAACATGACCGAGTCGAGGGGAAAACGGTCCATCAACGATATCGCCGCTTCGGCGTTGTGCGCCGACGCGCCCAGGTAGCCGATCTTGCCGTCTTTGCGGGCCTGCAGAAACGTCTCCCCCGCTCCGCCGGGAGCCACGATCTTGTCGACATCGTCGAGGCTCGAGACGGCATGGAACTGGTAGAGGTCGAAATGGTCGGTCTTTAGCCGCCCCAGGCTTTGCTCCAGCTCCTTGCGCGCGCCGTCCGCGCCCCGCTCCATGGTCTTGCACGCGAGGAAGGCCTGGCCACGGAAAGGCGCCAAAGCCGGGCCCAGCTTCGTCTCCGCCTCACCGTCGAAGTAGCTGGGGGCGACATCGAAGTAATTGACCCCCCGGTCGAAGGCCTCGGCCACGGTCCGGTCGGCTTGCTTTTGCTCCATACCCACGACGACGATGCCGCCGAAGCCGATGACACTCAGCTTGATGCCGTCTTTGTATTCCCGCTTGGCCAATCCCTCGGCCCGCGCCTTGGACGTGGCCAGCACCCCCGCGGTAGCCGCCGCTAGGCCCATGAAGGTTCGTCGTCTCATGTCTTCAATCTAACACTCTCGAGGCGCAACATTCAAGCCGCGAGGCGGACCTTCACAGGAGCTTGATCACAGTCCGTCCGGCAATGGCCAGCACGACGAGGACCATCGGCTTCTTTTTGGGACTCAGGCTTGTCCACTCCTCATTCGGATCCTCAAGGCTCCTTGAGCGAATCCAGGATCGCCGCCGCGACCGGGCCGTAGCCCCCGCCCAGCCGGTGGCCGCCCGGGATCTCGACCGACTTGACCCGGCGGGCGTCGAGAGCGCCGCAGATCTGGTCCTTATCCCCCTCGCCATAAACACACAGAATGGCGACGCTCGGCCTGATCTTCTGGATCTCCGGGATGACCGGAAGGGCGTTCCGGCCCGGGGAGCGCCCAAGCCAGTCGCCCACATGGAACTCGAACTCGGCGCTCGCGCTCGGACCCATCAGGACGACCGTGTCCACCGCGGCCTGGACATCCTCGGGCAGCCGGTTCATCAAGAACGGCAGGACGTCCGCGCCGAGCGAGTAGCCGATGAGAACGGCCTGCTTCTTGTTCCAGGCCGCAAGATAGTGTCTCAAGATCCTTCCGAGGGCTGAAGCCGACTCTTCGGGGGTCTTTCTGTTCCAGAAGTATTTGAGGGAGTTGAGGGCGACGACGGACACGCCGGACGCCGCCAGCTCGTTCGAGAGGCCCCGGTCGGCGACGGCCCAGCCGCCGTCGCCGGTGAGCAGGACGCCCAGGATATCGCGTTCCACCCCTTTGGCCTTCACCTCGATGAGGGGCAGGTCGTCGAGGCTCTGGACAACGGCCGCATTCTCCACCGGCGCCGCGCCCGTGATGCGGCCGAAGGCTTGCTTGAACTGGGGCATCCAGCTTTGCTGGACCATGAAGCCGTGTCCGACCTTGGGAAGCATCGCGATCTCGGCATGACGTGTCTGGCGGACGAAATCCTGGGTCGCGGGGGGGGCGCAAACCTGGTCCTCGAGACCCTGGAGAGCGACCCAGGGGGCCTCGAGCGTGGACGAGGGCAGGAAGACAAACTCGCCCGGCTTGGTCCCCGTCTTCCATTCGAGCCCGCTCCCCTTGCAGAGGGGCTTGGGCAGGACGAGGTCGGGACAGAACCCAAGGCTGATCGCTCCCCTGAACTCCGTCGCCGGGGCCTGGACGAGCACGGCATAGACGAGCGTCGCGCCGGAGGAATAGCCGACCAGGACGGGCGGAATGTAATCGGGCAGGCCCGCCGTTCGCTGGACGAATTTGCTCAGTTGCTCAAAGTCCGAGGCCGGGTAAAGACAGGCCTCGGTGCTCCGGCCGAGCTCCCTCAGATAGTGTGTGATGTCGATCCCGGCCACGAGCGCGCCGAGCCCGGCCAGTGACTTGGCCATGTCGACGACCCCGAGATTCCAGCCTCCGTCCCCGGAGACGAAGAGGACGACCTGGGCTGCTGGCCCGGCACTGCGATAGAGCGTGACGGGTCCGAAGCGGCCGAAGTCGACGACTTCATCCGCGCCGAAGAGAAGACGCGAACAGACCAGGACCAGGGCAACCAGAAGACGGCTTGCTTTCATGTCAGGGTCTCCTTTTCCTTGATCTTGGCTTTTAGCGTGGCCAGCTTCATCCCCGTTCGGCCCAAGGCCAGGAGCCCCAGCACCCACAGGGGGATCGAGAGAAGGACGTAGACGACGATGGAGAAGCCCGCGGCGGCTGTCTTGTCCACGCCGAACAGGGTCAGCCCGAGGACACAAAAGAGCTGATACAGGCCGAGGTTCCCGGGGGCGCCGGGTATCACGGTGCCGAAGCGGACGATGAGGAAGACGGCGCCGCCCACCCAGAACGAGAGGCGCAGGCCGTAGGCCGTCATGATGAACCAGAAGGAGAGCGTCTGGAGCAGGAGGATCAGAAAGGAACCGGTGAATGCGGCCGCCGATAGACGGGTGAATCCGATCGACCGCAGCCCTTCTTCGAGCTTCCTAAGATTGAGGACGACCCAGCGTGTCGCCGCCCAGCTCATGAGCTTGCCAGGCCGTTCGGGGCGGGGCTCGCGCGCCTTGCGGACCAGAAGGTAGACCAGGACCGCGGTCAGGGCCAGCATGGCCAGGCCGAAGACGTCGCCGGCCTGGAGCAGATCGCGCGGCAGCGGGACGAAGATCGCCGTGATGCCGATGCCTGCCGCGAGCCAGATCCCGTCAAAGAGCCGCTCCAGGGCCATCGAGGGGACGACCGCGACGAGGGGCGCCGCCATCCAGCGCGAGACCGGATAGGCCCGGGCGAGCTCGCCGAGGTGGAACGGGACGACCTCGTTGAAGAACAGGCCGGCATAGACCGCCTGGGTGGCCTGCAGCACCGAAATATCGCCGAGCGGCCTGAGCAGGAGACGCCAACGAGCGCCCTGGACGGCGTAGCTCACGACGTCGAGAAGGACGCCGAGGGCCACCCATCGCCAATCAAGCCCCGTGACGTTCTGCAGGAGCTTCGCCCACTCGACGTCATGGAAGACCCAGAAAAGGCCCGCGGCGGCGATGACGTAGGCGGCGATCCACCGCAGGGCCCTCCAGGCCGGCGGCTTAAGCATTAGCCGCGACTCCGTCTTTCAGCCCCGAGACCCGGACCAGGGCGACGGCCAGACGGGGAAGGTCGAGGACGTTCCGATAGACCGCATAGCGGGGCTCCCAGTGCGTCGCGAACTTGGCCTTGTACTCGGTGAGGCCGCTGTAGCTGAACAGGAAATTCGATCGCTGGAGGAAATATTGGACGGCTCGCTCCTCCGCTCCCGCCTCCTCGCCTTCGCGAAAGCCCGACAGCGGGGCCAGCCCCAGGCTGAACCTCTTGAACCCTTGTTGCCGCTGTCGTTCGAAGAGCCGGACGAAAAGGCTGTCCATGATCCCGTCAGGAGCGTCCCGGCGGTGCCGCATCAGGTCGATGGTCGTTTCTCCCGGGGCGTAGGAACGGATGACGTTCATGAAGGCCAGGATGCGTCCGTCCGGCTGGACGGCGGCGAAGACGGGGGTCCGCCGGATCTCTTCCTCGGAGAAGACCCCGACCGTGAACCCCCGCTCCCGCCGGCCCGGGATCCGCAGCCAATCGTCCGAGACGTCCTGGATGCCGGCCAGGATGTTGTCAGGGACGGGAGGTTCGTAGTAGACGGCCCGGAGGCCCGCCTTCTGGAATTGATTGACGGCATGGCGGATGTGCTTCATCGACTTGCCGTCCAGGTTGAATCTTTCGAGGTCGACGATCGCATCGTCGCCGACCTTCATCTTCTTGAACCCGGCCTGCCGGTACAAGGGCAGGAAGTCGGGCAGGGTCTGATAGAAAGCCAGCTTCCAATCATTCTCTTCGCAAAACTCCCTGAACGACCGGATGATCCCGGCGATCTCGTCCTCCGGCCCGACCGGATCGGCCAGGACGACGGCGAAGTTCCTGGCCATCCGGTAGGCGAGAAAGGCCTGGTTCGACGGGGAGAAGTAATACGTCTTGTCATCAAGGAGTTTGAACGGGTCGAGCGAGGAACGGCCGTGGGCTTCGAGAACTGCCGCGGCCCGGTCGCGCTCCAAGGGAAGGGTCCTGAGCCGATAGAAGACGGGCCGGAACAGGGAGTACAGAACGTAGACGAGGGCGGTGATGGAGATGAGATCGAGCGAATCGAGGAACCAGGCGGCGAAGTGCGTCCGGGCGATGAGGGCGGGATCGCTCGCGAAGGCCAAGGCGGCAATCGTCCGTCGGATGCCGTCCGCGACGGTGAACGAGATCCCGAAATCCTTCTCGTCCAGGAGCCAGAAGCCCAGGGTCCCGTAGAGGAGAGTGACGGCGAGCGCCGTCATGAGTCTGGCGAGCGTCGAGCGGAAATCGGGAATGCTGCTCTTGACCGTAAAGCTTTTTCGGGCCAGAAAGAGGACGACCATAAGGAGGAGAGAGCTGGCCGCCTCTTCATAGTCCAGTCCCTTGGTCAGATGGAAGACGACCGACAGCCCCGCCAGGAGCATGACCAAGCCGTAGGCCCTCTTCTTTCTCCTGAAAATGTTCAGGGAGGAGACGGCCAGGGCAAATCCGATGAGGAGAGAGAGGAAGCGGGAGATGTGCAGGAACTCCAGGGGAAAGACGTCGCTCAGAATCGAAATGCGCCCTGGCAGGGACCTCCCCGCCGCCGAGACGATGGTGACGATTCCGCTGCCAAGCGTGATCAAGCCGACGGCGCGGACCATAAGGCGGCCGGAGATCGGCCTCCGGCCTTCGGAATTGGCGAGGAGACTGATGGGATCCTCCGCGCTATTCCTTCTCCAGGATCCCGATCCCGATATCGGCCGCGTCCGTATCCACGATCACGACGAGCGTTGCATTGACCTGATAAGAGGTGATGTTGTGGGTGACGCTGTTCACCGTGAAGGTGCCCGTCCATCGTCCCGCGTTGGCCGTGTCCGCGGCGAAACTACCGGCGAGGCTCAGGCCGGCCGAGGTCAAACCCATTTCATTGATGTCGACGGTCCCGGTCAGCGCTCCCCCGGAGACCACCGACTGTCCGACCCAATCGGTCTCTCCGGCGGCCCCGACGTACTGCAGGTTCAGGGCATAATTGCCTTCAAAAACGCCCACGGCTTGGGGAACAATGTATCCGGAGGCGGTCGCGCCGCCGTCATTGTCCATGACGAGCGCTCCGCCGCCGCCGCTGGCACTGTTCGGGTCGAAAAGGTTGAGGGCTGGGGAAACGGCGAATATCAACAGAGTGGAGACGCTTCCTCGCTGGTCGACCACGGGAGGGAGAGTCAGGGTCCCGACCCCGTTGCCGGCGATCGTATAGCGGGCCTGGCCCGCGATCGAGGCGAATGTCGCGACGCCCCCGTTATTGAGGTCGGCGGTGCCGGTCGTAAAATTGCCGGCCCCGTCCGCCGAGAACTGTCCGGCCATGGCCAGCGGTCCAAGAGCCGTCCCTCCGGCTTGGA
>JADGNV010000132.1 GCA_017883285.1 Candidatus Aminicenantota bacterium
GGCGGCCCGAATCGCCTCCTTCCCTCGCCTTCGGATACCTGCTAAAATGAATGTCCCATGCCTGTCCAAAAGACGCTGTCCCGGGGGATCGAGCTATTCGGCGTCGGCGTCCACTCGGGGAAACCGGTTCATCTTGCGATCCTCCCCGCAGAGGAGGGAGGCTTGGTCTTTCGCCGGACGGACCTCGACGGCCTGGAAACCCCGCTCGGCGGCGGCCGGCTCGAAGCCCGCAACAGCATGGCCCTCGTCGGCAAAAAATTCCGGGTCGGGACCATCGAACATCTCCTGGCGGCGCTCTTCGCCTTCGGCGTGAGGAACGCGGTCATCGCCCTGGACGCCGATGAAGTCCCGATTCTGGACGGGAGCGCTCTGCCGTTCGTCCGGGCGATCGAGAAAGCGGGGACGCGCGCCCTGACCGCGCCCGCGGCCGGGCTCAGGATCGTCAAGCCGTTCGCGGTCGAAGAGGGAGGCGCGTCGATCGTTGTCGAACCTCCGCGGACCGGCGATGCTCTCGATTTGTCGTATTCCATCGAATATGCCCATCCGGCCATCGGGATGCAGGCGCTGTCCGTGAAGCTCGATCCTGGGGCGTTCGCCCGGGACCTCGCTCCGGCCCGGACCTTTGGCTTCCTCCGCGATGTCGAAGCGCTCCGCGGCCAGGGCCTGGCCCTGGGCGCATCCTATGAGAACACGGTGGTCCTCGACGCCGACCGCGTCGTCAGCGGCCCCCTCCGCTTCCCCGATGAATTCGTCCGGCATAAACTGCTCGATCTCACGGGCGACCTGGCCCTGCTCGGCCGTCCTCTCGCCGGCCGCTTCACGGCCCACAAGGCCGGCCACCGCCTCCACCTCGAGGCTGTCAGATTCCTCCTCGCCAACCCCGATTATGGGACGACGTTCTGACCCCGCGGCTGGACTTGGCGGCGGAAAATGGGTAAAATCCCATCCTTCCGGACATTCCGATTTTGGGAGCGATCAATGAAAGACGAAAAAGCCAAGAAAGATGAATACCAGAAAGCCCTGGCGGCCTATGCCGAGGCGCTGAAGGAATTCCGCAAAGGCAAGGATGAAAGAGCGGTCGAATCCCTCAAGTCGTTCATCGGGAAATACCCCGCGGAGCGGGAGCTCGTCGACCGGGCCAAGCTCTACGTCGCCATCTGCGCCGCCCGCCTCAAAGGCGAGAAGGACGTCCCCCCTCTCAAAACGGCCGACGATTATTATCAATACGGCATCTTCAAGACCAACGCCCTCGATTTCGAGGAAGCCCAGAAGCTCCTCGAGAAAGCCGCGAAGCTCAGCCCGGAAGAGGGCCGGATCCAATACGCCCTGGCGGACCTCCACTGCCTGATGGGCCAGACCGAGGTCAGCCTGGAATACCTGCGGAAGGCCATCCAGCAGGACAAGTTCTTCCGGATCCTGGCCCAGAACGAAACCAATTTCGAGCCTCTGTGGGAAGACAAGAAATTCAAGATCATCACCCGCATCGCCTGAGATGAAAAAACCCTTGGTGGCGCTCGTCTTGGCCGCCGGCGAGGGCTCCCGGTTCCGCTCGGAAACGAACAAAGTCCTCCACCCCCTGCTCGGGACATCGCTGCTCGGGCTCGTCCTGGACACGGTCCTGGCCCTCAAGCCGGACAAGATCGTGGTTGTGACGGGACGGGGAAGCGAGGATGTCTGCCGCCACGCGGCCCCCTGGGGGGTGGACTTCGCTTTCCAGAAAGAGCGGCGGGGTACCGGCCATGCGGTCCTGGCTGCGAAGAGCGCGCTCCGCGCCGCCGGCGCCGGCGATGTGCTGGTCGTTCCCGGGGACCTGCCCCTCCTTCGTCCGGCCGCCCTGAAGACCCTCATCGCCCGCCATCGGAGACGGGGAAATGCCGCGACCGTGTTGAGCGCCGTGGTCGGCGATCCCTCCGGCTTCGGGCGGATCGTCCGCGCCGCCGACGGCCGCGTCCGCATCATCGAGGACGCGGACGCGGAGGCCGCGACGCGCGCGATTCCCGAAGTCAACACCGCGGTTTATGTGTTCGACGCCGGCGAGCTGGGGAAGGCCCTTCCCAAGCTGACGCAGGCGAATGCCCGGGGGGAGTATTATCTGTCGGACGTTATCGGGATCTTGTCCGCCGCACGGAAGAGCGTCGATGTCGTCCCGACGGACGAGTCGGGCGATATCCGCCAGGTGAACACCCGCTATGATCTCGGCCCGGTCGTCGACGTCCTCCGCGACCGCAAGGTCCGCGAACTCTCGGGCAAGGGCGTCACCGTGCTCAATCCCGCGTCCACCTGGATCGATCTCGACGTCGATATCGGCCCGGAGAGCGTGATCTATCCCTCGGTCGTCATCGAGGGGGCCACGACGATCGGACGCGCCGCCCGCATCTATCCGGGCGCGCATCTCATCGGCTCCCGCCTGGGCGACCGGGTTACGGTCTTCAGCTCGACGGTCATCGAAGGGGCGACGATCGAGGACGGCGTCACGGTCGGCCCGTTCGCCCGGCTCCGGCCCCGGACGATCCTCCGGGCGGGGGCCCACGTCGGCAATTTCGTTGAAATGAAGAACACCGACTTCGGCCGGGGGGCCAAGGCCGGCCACCTGTCCTATCTCGGCGACAGCGAAGTCCAGGAGGAGGTCAATATCGGCGCCGGCACCATCACCTGCAACTACGACGGCGTCCGGAAGAACCGGACGATCATCGAGGCGGGGGCCTTCATCGGCTCCGGGACCCAGCTCGTCGCTCCGGTCAGGGTCGGCCGGGGGGCCTACGTCGCCGCCGGTTCCGTGATCACCAAGGATGTCTCCCCGGACGCTCTCGCCGTCGCGCGCGGCCGCCAGTTCGAGAAGCCGGAGTGGGCCAAGCGAAGGCGCGAACAGCAGGCGGCCGAGAAACGCGCCAAAGATTGAATTCGCTCTCAAGGGGGGTATATGTGCGGCATTATTGGCTACATCGGGCCGAAGAGCGTCGTTCCGGTCCTCATCGACGGGTTGAAAAGGCTCGAATACCGCGGCTATGACTCCGCGGGGATTGCGGTCGTCGACCGGGGCGCGATCCAGGTCCGGCGGGTTAAGGGCAAGGTCAAGGAGCTCGAGGACAGCCTCCGGGAAACCCCCGTGACGGGCGCCTACGGCCTCGGCCACACCCGGTGGGCGACGCACGGCCGGCCGAGCGAGGAAAACGCCCATCCCCACCTGGACTGCTCGGGCCGCCTGGTCGTCGTCCACAACGGCATCATCGAGAACTATCTCGCCCTGAAGCGGAAGCTGCGGGACGAAGGCCATACGTTCCGGACCGAGACCGACACCGAGGTCATCGTCCATCTCGTCGAGAAATACTACCGCGGATCCCTCGAAGAGGCGGTGCGGGCGGCGATCGCGGAGCTCGAAGGCACGTTCGCCGTTGCGGCCCTGGCGGTGGACGATCCGAACCGGATCGTCGCGGCGAAACAGGGCCCGCCGGTCGTCGTCGGCCTGGGCGAAGGCGAATTCCTGATCTCCTCGGACATCAACGCCATCCTGGCCCACACCTCCAAGATCGTTTTCCTCGAGGACGGGGAGATGGTCGTCATCGAGCCGTCCGGCGCCCGGTTTATGGATTTCAAGGGCGTTCCGATCGCGAAGAAAGTCGAGCACCTGTCCTGGAGCCCGCTCATGATGGAGAAGCGCGGCTTCAAGCACTTCATGCTCAAGGA
>JADGNV010000133.1 GCA_017883285.1 Candidatus Aminicenantota bacterium
CGGAGTGGATCCACAGAGGCTGCAAATCAGGCAGCGGAATCCCCGGTTTCAAGGGGTGCATCATTGCCGCGCCTCCGGCCAACAGGAACGACATGGGCAAGATCCTGGAAAAGCTCGGCGTCCCTGCCTCGCTACAGATCTCCCTCATGGAAAACCGGGCCATCCTGCTGTAAATTGACTCCGCCCGCGGCTTCTTCTATAGTGATTCCGCCATGAACTGGGAAGAACTCGCCAAAGACCTCACCCTCCAAACCGACTCCAAGATCGTCCTCCTCGTGATCGACGGCCTGGGCGGGCTGCCCGTCCAGGGCAAGACCGAGCTCGAAACGGCCGAGACCAACAACCTCGACCGCCTGGCCCTCCGGGGAACGTGCGGCCTGACCGACCCCGTCCTTATGGGCGTGACGCCCGGCAGCGGTCCGGCGCACCTGGGCCTGTTCGGCTACGACCCGCTCCGTCACCAGCTCGGCCGGGGCATCCTCGAGGCGCTCGGCTCCGACGTCGAAGTGAAGGAAGGCGACCTCGTCGCCCGGGGCAACTTCGCCACGCTCCGGAACGGCTTGATCACCGACCGGCGCGCCGGCCGCATCCCGACGGGCGAATGCGAGC
Organism: Candidatus Aminicenantota bacterium; assembly: GCA_017883285.1. Taxonomy (GTDB): domain Bacteria; phylum Acidobacteriota; class Aminicenantia; order Aminicenantales; family UBA4085; genus FEN-413. The sequence goes on from JADGNV010000133.1 coordinate 610, forward strand.
GCCTCTGCGGCCTCCTGAACGCAGCCTTCGCCAGCCGCACGGACCCGGAAATCACCCTCACCGCGGGAAAAGAGCACCGCTTCGTCGTCCGCTTCCGGACCGCCGGCCTGGCCGACGCCCTGACCGACGCGGACCCGCAGAAGGACGGCAAGCCGCCCATCCCTACGGCTCCCCTCGCCCCCGAGGCGGCCAAGGCCGCGGCCGTGGTCAACGCCTTCCTGAACGACGTCATCCGGATCCTCAAGGCCGAGACCGTGGCCAACGCGGTGCTGCTCCGAGGATTCTCGGTCCAGCCGTCCATCCCCGGCCTGCCGGATCTCTACAAACTCCGTCCGGCGGGGATCGCCAATTACCCCATGTACAAGGGGCTGGCGAAGCTCCTCGGGATGACGACCTACAAGGTCGGGACCGAGACGGCCGACCTCTTCGCCGCCCTCGAAGCCCACTACGCCGAGCACGACTTCTTCTACATTCATTATAAGAAGACGGACGCGGCCGGCGAGGACGGGGCGTTCTCGGCCAAGGTCCGGGCCATCGAGGAGATCGACTCCTTTATCCCCCGGATCGAGGCCCTGAAGCCCGACGTCCTCGTGGTCACCGCCGACCACTCGACGCCCGCCCTGATGCACGGCCATTCCTGGCACCCGAACCCCTTTCTGCTCGTCTCGCCCACGGCCCTGCCGGACGGGACCGGCGTCTTCACCGAGCGCGAGTGCGGCGGAGGCCTGCTCGGCCGGTTCCCGTCGGTGAACGCCATGCCCCTGATGCTGGCCCACGCGGGCAAGCTCAAGAAGTACGGGGCCTGAGGCTGTTCCCAATTTTTGAGAATTTCGATATAATCAGTCTACTTTGAGAATACGCCGGATCGGATGGGGCCTCCTCGCCGCGGCCGGGTTCCTCGCGGCGCTCGGCACCCAAGGCGCCGCGGGTCAGGACCAGCTGGCCGAGGTCTACAATCTCCGCTACTTCACCCACGCCAACTTCACCCGGATCGTCGTCGACATCGGGTCCCTGCGCGAGTATGCCTCCGCGGAGACCCGCAACCCCGGACGGATCGTCGTCGATATCCTCCAGGCCCGGATCAACCCCATTGTCCGCGAGGAGGCGATCCCGGACCGCTGCGACTACATCAACATGATCCGCATCGTGCCGAAGTCGGACGCCACGGTCCGGGTGACGGCCGACGTGGACTTCGCCCGGGTCAAGCGCTACCAGGTCTACGCCCTGTTCGACCCGTTCCGGATCGTCATCGACATCTACCCCCAGGAAAGAGCGCCGTCCGCGCCGGCGGGCAAGAAGCCGCAGCCCGCCCGTGACGGCTACAGCATGGCCCGCCAGCTCGCCCTCGGGATCAAGGCGATCGTCATCGACCCCGGCCACGGCGGCACCGACCCCGGCTGTCTCGACGCCTCCGGCCTGCTGGAAAAGGACCTGGCCCTCGACATCAGCCTGCGCCTGAGGGAGCTCCTCCGGGCCAACACCAAGTTCGACGTGATCATGACCCGCGAGACCGACATCTTCGTCCCGCTCGAGAACCGGACGGTCGTCGCCAACCAGCGGAAGGCCGACCTGTTCCTTTCGGTCCACATCAACGCCTTCCGCGACAAGCGCCGCCAGGGGATCGAGACGTTCTACCTCAACTTCAGCGCGGACCCGCGGGTCAACGAGACGGCCGCCCGGGAGAACGCCACGACGACGAAGACGATCGGCGAAATGGACAAGATCATCCGGAAGATCGTCCAGAACAGCAAGATCATCGAGTCGCGGGACCTGGCCCAGAAAATCCAGGGGAATCTGGTCCGCACCCTCGGCCGCCAGTATCCGGACGTCAAGGACCTGGGGACGAAGGGCGGCCCGTTCTGGACGCTCATCGGCTGCGAGATGCCCTCGGTCCTGGTCGAGGTCTCGCACATCTCGAACCCGCTGGAGGCGCAGCGGCTGAGGAGCGACGTCTACCGCCAGCAGATCGCCCGCGGGATCTACGAGGGCCTGCTGGCCTACGTCCAATCGCTGGGAAAAGGATAACGCCATGGACAGACGGGATTTTCTGAAAGACCTGGCCCTCGGCGGCTTCGTGGCCGGGCTCGCCCCGAAGTTCCTCGGCGGCGCGCCGCAGGGCGGAGCGGCAGGCGCTAGAAGCGCGACGATGGCCGTACCGCAGGCGGTCGCGGCCCCCGACCTGGCCTTCATCCAGGGCGACTCGCCCGCGGCGATCACCAAGGCCGCGATCGAGACGCTCGGCGGCATGGGTAAGTTCGTGTCCAAAGGCGACGTGGTCATGGTCAAGCCGAACATCGGCTGGGACCGCACGCCCGAGCTCGCGGCCTGCACCAACCCGGAGGTCGTCCGGGTCCTGGTCGAGATGTGCCTCGCCGCGGGGGCGAAGAAGGTCACGGTCATGGACAACACGACCAACCAGGCCCAGCGCTGCTACGCCCGGTCGGGCATCGCGGCCGCGGCCAAGGCGGCCGGCGCGGACGTGCTGTTCGTCAATCCCCGGCGCATCAAGAAGATGTCCGTCAAGGGCGAATGGCTCAAGGACTGGGACGTCATCCAGGACTTCGTCGAGGCCGACAAGCTGATCAACGTCCCCATCGCCAAGCACCACAGCCTCTGCCGCCTGACGCTCGGCATGAAGAACTGGCTCGGGGCAGTCGGCGATCCGCGCAACCAGCTCCACCAGGACCTCGACCGGGCCATGGTCGACCTGGCGGCGTTCTTCAAGCCGACCCTGACCGTCCTCGACGCCTACCGGATCCTCGTCCGGAACGGTCCGCAGGGCGGCCGGCCGAGCGACACGAAGCTCACCAAGACGGTCGTGGCCGGCCGGGACTACGTGGCGGTCGAGGCCGCGGGGGCCTCGTTCTTCGACATCCCGCCCGCCGAGCTCGTCTACATCAAGCTCGCGAACCAGAAGGGGCTGGGCCGGATGGACTGGGAGAAGCTCCGCGTTGAAAAAAGAACGGTCTAAGAAGCACCGGTCGCTGCAGCTCGCGAGGGTCGCGGTCCAGGCCGCGGTCTTCGCCCTGTTCGTCCTCCTCCTCTTCGGGACGCACTTCTCCGGGAAAGACTACATCGGCAACGTCGAGGTCTTCTTCCACTTCGATCCGCTCCTCGCCGTGGCGACGGGGATCGCCTCGCGGGCCGCGTTCCCGGCCTTTGTCCTGGCGGCGATCACCCTCCTCTCGGCGGTCGTCCTGGGACGCGTCTTCTGCGGCTGGATCTGTCCTCTCGGCGCCGTCCACCAATTTTTTTCCTGGCTGTTCAAGAAGACCAAGTGGCTCCGGCCGCGGAAGACCGTGACCGGCGGCTTGTCCTGGAAATACCTGGTCCTGGCCTTCGTCCTGGTCGGGGCGGTGTTCACCCTCGACCTGGTCGGGATCTTCGATCCGTTCTCCTTCCTCTATCGGACGTTCGTCACGAGCCTCCTGCCGGCACTCGGCCAGGGGCTGTCGCTCCTCGTGGGGTTCCTCTACAGCCTCCGCCTCGACGCCTTCGGCGACAAGCTCGCCCAATTCGTCGAGACGCTGACCATCAACGGCACGTTCCAGCAGGGGTTCTTCATCGGGGCGATCTTCTTCGCGCTCGTCCTGCTCAACATCTGGCGCGAGCGCTTCTGGTGCCGCTACGTCTGCCCGCTCGGGGCCTTCCTGGGGCTGGCGTCCCGGTTCAACGTCTTCAAGCTGAAGGTCGATGAGGCCAAGTGCATCAAGTGCAACCTCTGCACGCTCCACTGCGAGACCCAGGCCAACCCCTGGCCGAACGATGCGTGGAAGAGCTCGGAATGCGTCTATTGCGAGACGTGCGCCGCGATCTGCCCGACCGCGGCGATCTCCTTCCCGGCGAAGGCCGCGGCCGAAAAGACGCCGGACGTCGACCTCTCCCGGCGCAAGCTCCTGCTGACCTCGGCCCTGGCGTTCTTCGCCGTGCCGTTCTTCCGCATCTCGCAGGCGGCCAAGCGCGCTTCCGAGAAGCTCATCCGGCCGCCGGGCGCGCTTCCGGAGCCGCAGTTCCTGCGGAAGTGCGTCAAGTGCGGGGAATGCATGAAGGCCTGCCCGACGAACGCCCTGCAGCCGGCCACGAACCAGGCCGGGCCGGAAGGGCTCTGGACGCCGGTCCTCGTGCCGAAGATCGGCTATTGCGAATACTACTGCTCGCTCTGCTCCCAGGTCTGCCCGACGGGGGCCATCAAGGAGCTCACGATCCCGGAGAAGGTCAACGTCCGGATCGGCACGGCCTGGATTGACAAGAACCGCTGCATTCCCTACTTCCTGGGGCGGCCGTGCATCGTCTGCGAGGAGCACTGCCCGACCTCGCCCAAGGCCATCAAGTTCGTGATGGTCGAGACGAAGCGGGCGGACGGGACGGTCGCGACGCAGAAGGCGCCGGTCATGGACCTCGACCTCTGCATCGGATGCGGGATCTGCGAGAACAAGTGCCCGGTCATGGACGACCCGGCGATCTATGTCACGAGCGTCGGCGAGCAGCGGTCGGAAACCAACCGGCTCCTGCTGCCCACCACGACGGCGGGCACGGCGCCGGACATTAAGAACTGATTTACTCCGCGTAGAGCTTTTTCAGTTCTTCCTTGAGCGCGGGCAAAACCTGGAACAGGTCGCCCACGATGCCGTAGTCGGCCACCTTGAAGATCGGCGCCTCGGGGTCCTTGTTCACCGCGACGATCACCTTCGAGGACGACATGCCGGCCAGATGCTGGATCGCGCCCGAAATGCCGACGGCAATGTACAGGTTCGGCGAGACGGTCTTGCCCGTCTGGCCGACCTGGTGGGAGTGCCCGATCCAGCCCGAGTCCACGGCCGAGCGCGACGCGCCCACGGCCGAGCGCGGGATGATCGCCGACAGGTCCTTTAACATGGCGAAATTCTCGGGCCCCTTGAGCCCGCGTCCCCCGCTGATGACGACCTCGGCCTCGGCGACGTCGATCTCCTCGCCGGATTCCTTGAGGACCTCGGCCACCCGGCCGCCGATCGCCCCGCCGGGGATATCCACGGCCTTCACGATCGTCTCGCCCGCGGCGCCCGTCCGGGGCGCGGCCGGAGCGAAGATGTTCGGCCGGAGGGTCGCGATCTGGGGCGTGGATTTGAGGGCCACGGTCACGAACGCCTTTCCGGCGTAGACGGGACGGGTGAATTCAAGCCGCCCGCCGGCCGCGCCGACCTTCGTGCAGTCCGAGGCCATCGCCACGCCGAGCTTGGCGGCGAGCCGCGGGGCGAGGTCCTTGCCCATCGCCGTCGCGGCGAAGAAGACCGCCGCCGGCAGGAGCGCATCGACGAGCGCCTTCAGGGCGAGGGCGTAGCCCTGGGCGGAATAGTCCGCGAGAAGCGCATTTTCGAGCCGATAGACCCTGGCCGCGCCGCGGGCGAAGAGCTCGGCGTCCAAGCCGGCCTCCGCCGGTCCGACGAGCGCCGCGCCCACGGTCGCCCCGAGCTCGGCCGCCCGGCGGCCGGCTTCGCCGAGGGCTTCGAGCGAGCTTTTCTTGATCTTCCCTTCGCGGATTTCGATGAATACGAGCAGCATGCCGGCCTCCTTCACAGGACCTTGGCTTCGCCGCGGAGCAGCCCCACCAGCGCCTTGGCCGCCTCTTCGGGCGTGCCGGGGATGATCTTCCCCGCATGGCGCGCCGCCGGGGTTTCGATCCTCACCACCTCGACCCGGGAGGCGACGTCGTCCGGGGTCAGCCCCAACTCGGCGAGCGTGACGACCGGGATAATCTTCCTCTTCGCGGCCATGATCCCCTTGAGCGTCTCGTAGCGCGGCTCGTTCAGCCCCTTCTGGGCCGACACGACGGCCGGCAGGCTGAAGGCGACCTGTTCGACCGCCCCCTCGATCTCGCGCCGGGCCGTTCCCTGCGCGGCCTCGATCTCGAGCTTGACCGCGACGTTCGCCTGCGGCAGACCGAGGAATTCGGCCACCATGGACGGCACCTGGGCGTTGTCGGCGCCGACGGATTGCTTGCCGAAGAGCAGCAGGTCGAATTGGGGATACCGCTTGCGGACGACCGCGGCGATCAGCCGCGCGACCCGCAGCCCGTCATAGGTCTCCTTCGCCTCGTCCTTGATGAGGACGGCCTCGTCCGCGCCCATGGCCAGGCACTTCTTGAGCACGGTCAAGGTCACATCGGGGCCCACCGACAGGACGGTGACCTGGCCGCCCTTGGCTTCCTTGAGGCGCAAGGCCTCCTCCACGGCATATTCGTCGAAGGGGCTGATGACGAAATTCAATCCGTCCTCGACGACGCTCTTCGTCTCGGGATTGACCCGGATTTTCGACTCCGTATCGGGGACGCGTTTCACAAAGACCAGGATGTTCATGGGGTCCGTCCGTCCTTTATTCTTCGAACCGGCGGAAAACGAGCGAACCATTCGTCCCGCCGAATCCGAACGAGTTGCTCAAGGCGTACACGATCTCGGCCGGCCGGGCGACGTTGGGCACGTAGTCCAGGTCGCACTCCGGGTCCGGATTCTCGTAGTTGATCGTGGGCGTCATGATCTGGTGCTTGAGGCACAAGGCGACCGCCCCCGCCTCCACGCCGCCCGTGGCGCCCAGCAGATGCCCGGTCATGGACTTGGTCGAGTTCACACCGAGCTTGGCGGCATGCGCCCCGAAGAGGCGCTTGATGGCCGCGGTCTCGATCTTGTCGTTGAGCGGGGTCGACGTGCCGTGGGCGTTGATGAACTGGACGGCGTCGGGCGCGATCCCGGCGTCGGCCAGCGCGAGCCGCATGACCCGCACCGCCCCGTCGCCGTCCATGGCCGGCGCGGCGACGTGGTAGGCGTCGCCCGTCAGGCCGTAGCCGACGACCTCGGCGTAGATCTTCGCCCCGCGCCGGAGCGCGTGGCCGAGCTCCTCGAGGATGAGGACGCCCGCCCCTTCGCCCATCACGAAGCCGTCCCGCTGCGCATCGAACGGCCGCGAGGCCCGCTGGGGTTCGTCGTTCCGCTGGGACAGGGACTTCATGGCGCAGAAGCCGGCGACGCCCAGGGGGGTGATGGGGGCTTCGGCTCCGCCGGCGATCATGAGGTCGGCGTCCCCGCGGGCGATGAGCCGGAAGGAATCGCCGACGCAATGCGTCGCCGTCGTGCAGGCGGTGACCGAGGCCAGGTTCGGCCCCTTGGCCCCGTACCGGATGGAGATCTGGCCGGAGGCCTCGTTGATGATCGTCGAGATCAGAAAAAAGGGAGAGACGCGGTCGGGCCCCCTCTCGAGCAGGATCTTGTGCGTGTCCTCGATCGTCCCGATGCCGCCAATCCCCGAGCCGACGTCGACCCCGCACCGGTCGCCCCGCAGCCGCTCGAGCGGAATGCCCGAATCCTCGACCGCGAACTGGGCCGCGGCGATGGCATACTGGATGAAGGGGTCCATTTTGCGGGCCTCTTTCCGGTCGACGAAATCGACGGGATCGAAATTCTTGACCTCGCCGGCGATCTTGGTCGAGAACTTGGCCGCGTCGAACTTGGTGATCGGGCCGATGCCGCTCCGGCCGGCGAGCATCGCCTCCCAGTTGGAGAGGGTGCCCACGCCCAGGGGGGTCACCAGGCCGACCCCCGTGATGACGACTCGTCGCTTCGTTGTGTTCTTTGTTATGTCCCCCGTGTCACTTAACATGGGTCATAATATAGTCCATCGCCTTGCCGACCGTGGTCATTTTCTCGGCGTCCTCGTCGGGGATGTCGAGCCCGAACTGGTCTTCGAGGGCCATGACGAGCTCCACGGTGTCCAGGGAGTCGGCGCCCAAATCGTCGATGAAGGACGCGTTTTCCGTGACCTGGTCTTCGCCGATGCTCAGCTTGTCCGCCACGATCTCCTTCATTTTCTTCAACAGTTCGTCTTTTTCCATGGTGACCTCCATTGAAATTAATTGGTTCGGTGTCGTTACATATACATGCCGCCGTTGAGCTGCAGGACATGGCCGGTGATGTAGCCGGCCTCGTCCGAGCAGAGGAACTTCACGGCGGACGCGACCTCGGCCGGCGTCCCGAATCTCTGGAGCGGGATAATGTCGAGGAACATCTTTTTCACGGCCTCGGGCAGGTTCTCGGTCATGGGCGTGGCGATGTAGCCCGGAGCGACCGCGTTGACGGTGATCCCGCGGGAAGCCACTTCCCGGGCGAGCGACTTGGTGAAGCCGATGAGGCCCGCCTTGGCCGCCGCATAGTTCGTCTGGCCGGCGTTCCCCATCTGCCCGACCACGGAGGCGAGGTTGACGATCCGCCCGCCGCGCGCGCCAAGCATGCTCCGGATGGCGGCCTTGCAGAAATTGAAGACGCCCTTCAGGTTGACGGCCAGGACGGCGTCCCACTCGTCCTCCTTCATCCGCATAAGGAGGTTGTCGCGGGTGATGCCGGCGTTGTTGACCAGGTGGTCGATCTTCTTGAATTCGGCCAGGACGGACTCGACCACGGCCGAGGCCCGGTCGAATTTGGACACGTCCGCCTCCCGGACCGCGGCCCGGCCGCCGGCGGCGGCGATCTTGGCCGCCACGGCCTCGAGCTTGGTTTTCTGGATGTCCACGAGGACGACGGTCGCGCCTTCCTTGGCGAATTCGAGGGCGATCGCCTCACCGATGCCCTGGGAGGCGCCGGTGATCAGGGAAATTTTGTCGGCAAACATCATGTCACGCCCTCGCTTCGCCGGCGGGGCAGGCCGCCTTGGCAATCTCTTCCCGGATCCGGTCCTGGATCCCGTTGGCCACGAAGTCCCGGGCCAGCCGGACCGCGTTGCGCACCGCATTCGAGCTGGATCGTCCGTGACCGATGATGCAGACGCCGTTGAGGCCCAGGAGCTGGGCCCCGCCGTATTCGGAATAGTCCACCTGCTTGTAGAGCTTCTTCAGGTGCCGCTTCATGAGCAGGAACCCGATCTTGGCGAAGAAATTCTTCATGATCTCGCGCTTGGCCAGGGAGAAGAGCGTCTCGACGACGCCCTCGCTGACCTTGAGGGCCACGTTGCCGGTGAAGCCGTCGCTGACGATGATGTCCGCCCGGCCCGAGTAGATGTCCTTGCCCTCGATGTTGCCGATGAAATTCAAGGGCGACGCCTGGAGCCGCTTGAAGGCCTCCTTCGTCAGCTCGTTGCCCTTGGACTTCTCCTCCCCGATGCTCATCAGGCCGATGCTCGGGTTCGGGAGGCCCATGATCTGCTGCATGAAGATCCGGCCCATGACGGCGAACTGCTCCAGGTCCTCGGGGGCGCAGTTGGCGTTGGCCCCGACGTCAAGAAGGAGGGTCATGCCCTTGAGCGTGGGGACGAGCAGCGACAGGGCCGGCTTGTTCACGCCCGCCAGGGCGCCCAGGACCTTGCGGGACACGTAGACCACGGCCGCCGTGTTGCCCATGCTGACGAACGCGTCGGCCCGGCGCTCCTTGACGAGCTGGACCCCGACCCGGATCGACGAGCGCTTCTGGTGGCGGAGGGCGAAGATCCCGTCGCCCATGCCCACGGCCTCCGGGGCGTCGATGATCGTGATGTTGGCCGCCGCGCGTCCGAGGCGGTCGAATTCCTTTTTGATCAGAGCTTCGACGCCGACGAGCAGGACCTCGAGGTTGAAGTCCTGCGCCGCCTGGACCGCTCCCGTCACGGCGATCCGGGGGCCGAAATCGCCCCCCATGGCGTCAACGGCGATTTTCAAGTGGGCCGCTCCGGCTTATTCTTCGGCTTGCTTGACGACTTGGCGGCCCCGGTAAAAGCCGCATTCCAGGCAGGCCCGGTGGGGGAGCTTGGGCGTCCCGCAGTTGGAGCAAAGGGAGAACGACGGCACTACCAGGAAATCATGGGCCCGCCGCCGGTTCTTCCGGGAATGGGAATGTCTTCGTTTTGGATTCGGCATGATCTTTATCTCTTGTCTTTCAATAGATTTTTGAGTTGGCTCAGCCGGCCTTCGGGTTCCTGGGCCAGGCAGGCGCAATGGCTGTCGCGGCGGATCTGGCCGCAGACCGCGCAGATCCCTTCGCAGCCCTCCGAACAGAGGGGCTTGGCGGGGAACGTCAGGTTCAGTTGTTCGAGGATCACCTCCCGGATGTCGATCTCACGGTCCTTGTAGAAAAGCTGGTCGAGGTCCTCCTCGCCGAGCCCGTCCTTGAGCTCGTGGAGCTCCTCGGGCAGGAAAACCAGGTCGAACCTGGAGTCGACCGGGAACTCGAACGGGGTCAGGCACCGGCTGCAGACGAAGCTCAGGTGGGCGGTGACCCGCCCCTTGACCCGGACCTCCTCGCCGATCTTGTCGACGGCCACGTCGGCGTGGACCGGCTGAAGGAAGACGACGCACTCCTCCACGAGCTCGAGGCTCGGAAAATCGAAGTCCCGCCTGATCTTCAGCCCTTCCTTCGGTATCCTGTCAACGTCGATCTGCATCGTTTTCGTCCTGTTAAGTCGCACTATTATACCACTTAGCCGCTCGATGTCAACAAAACCGGGGGAGGCGGAGGGGCCCGGGGGAGGGTGGTCGGCGCCTAATCCAGTTGATTCCCGGCCGGAATGGGTCAATAATAGGCCTGACGTGCGGACCACGCGACCATGAGCGAAAAAAAGCTATACCTCATCGATGGAAACTCGCTTCTCTACCGGTCATACTACGCTCTCCAGCGCCTTTCGACCTCGCAGGGGTTTCCGACGAACGCCATCTACGGGTTCATCACCACCCTGCGGAAACTCATCGCCCGGGAAAAACCAGGCTGGATGGGGATCGTCTTCGACGCCCCGGGCCGAAAATTCCGGCACGACGTCTACGAGGACTACAAGGCCCACCGCAAACCCATGCCGGACGACCTGGTCGTCCAGGTCCCCAAGCTCAAGGAGGTCATCGGGGCCCTGAGGATCCCGGTCTTCGTTCATCCGGGATACGAAGCCGACGACGTCCTCGGGACGCTGGCCCGCCGGGCGGCCGCCCGGGGCTACGCGACCGTCATCGTCACGACCGACAAGGACCTCCTCCAGCTCGTGGACGAGGTCACGTTCGTCTATAACCCCTCGAAAGACATCCTCCTCGACGAAGCAAAGGTCCGGGAGGTGTTCGGCGCCCGGCCGTCCCAGGTGGCCGACATCCTCGCCCTCTGGGGGGACCCCACGGACAACGTCCCCGGCGTCCCAGGGATCGGGGAAAAGACGGCCAAGAGCCTGATCGAGGAATTCGGTTCGCTCGACAACCTCCTCCGGGACCCGGCGAAGATCCGGAACCCGAGGGTCCGGGACAAGCTCGCCGCAAACACGGACAAGCTGGAGATGAGCCGGAAGCTCGTGGCCCTCGAGACCGGGCTGGATGTGGACTTCGAGCCCGACCGCTTCGTCCTGGGCGAGCCCGACCGGGAGGCCGCCCTGCGGCTCTTCCAGGAGCTTGAATTCACCTCGCTCGCGAACGAATACCGGCACGCGTCGGCCGCGGAGGGCCGGACTTACACGGCGATCTTCGAGGAAAAGGACCTGAAAGCCCTCGCCGCCCGGATCCGGAAAGCCGGGCAGGTCTCGTTCGATACCGAGACGGACAACATCTTCCCCACCCGGGCCCGCCTTGTCGGCATGTCGTTCGCCCTCGAACCCGGAGAGGCCTTCTACCTCCCCCTCCGGCATGATTACCTGGGGGCCCCGCCCCAGATTCCCGTCGAAAAGGCCTTCGGCATCCTCCGCGGCGTCCTCGAGGACCCGGCGGTCCGGAAGATCGGACAGAACATCAAATACGACGCTATCGTCCTGGCCCGCGAGGGGATCGACCTCCAAGGGATCGATCTGGATACGATGGTCCTGTCCTACCTGGTCGAGCCGAACTGGGGAAGACACAACCTGGACCGGCTGGCCATGGCCTACCTCCACCTTCCGGCGATCGCGTACAACGACGTCGTCGGCAAGGGCAAGGCCGAGGCAACGATGAACAAGGCTCCGATCGACAAGGTGACGCCCTACGCCGCCCAGGACGCGGACTACGCCCTCGAGATCAGCCGCCTCCTCTGGCCCCGGGTCGAGGCCGAGAATCTCGACGCCCTCTACCGGGACCTCGAGCAGCCGCTGATCGAGGTCCTGGCCGACATGGAGCGGATCGGGGTGAAAGTCGACGGGGAGGCCCTCCGGACCCTCTCGGCCGAGCTCGAGGCGGACCTCCGCCGCCTCGAGAAGACGATCTACGAGACGTGCGGGACCGAGTTCAACATCAATTCGCCCCAGCAGCTCGGCCAGATCCTGTTCGAGAAGCTCCATCTGCCGACCTCCCGGAAGACCAGGGCGACCAAGGGCTTTTCGACCGCCCAGGACGTGCTCGAGGAACTGACCCCGCTCCATCCCCTGATCCGGCAGGTCCTCGATTACCGCCAGACGACGAAGCTGAAATCGACGTACGCGGACGCCCTGGCGGGCCTGATCGACCCCGCGACCGGCCGCATCCATACGTCCTACAACCAGACGGTCACCTCCACGGGACGGCTGTCAAGCAGCGACCCGAACCTCCAGAACATCCCCGCCCGCAGCGAGACGGGCATGCGCATCCGGCGGGCCTTCGTCCCCGAGAAGGGATGCCTTTTCCTCGCGGCGGACTACTCCCAGATCGAGC